>CAZIGW010000166.1:0-14745 GCA_964538565.1 uncultured Hyphomicrobiales bacterium
TCGTGCGCGTTGGTGAAGCGGCGGCCGCGAAAATTCGGCATCGGGTTCGACTTGCGCCAGATCACGTCGTTGAGAATCCAGAAGCCGAGATCCTGCAGCAGCGTGCCGACGCGGAAGATGTTGTGGTAGGAGCCGATCACCCACAGCGTCGCGGACGGCTTCATCACGCGGCGGCAGGCGAGCAGCCAGGCGCGGGTGAAATCGTCTTAGTCGGAAAAGCTCGCGAAATAGACCCATGCATCGTCGACGGCATCGACGCGCGACTCGTCGGGACGCTTGAGGTCGCCTTGAAGCTGCAGATTGTACGGCGGGTCGGCGAAGACGAGGTCGACGGATTCGGCGGGCAGTTTCGACATCTCGGCCACGCAGTCGCCTACGATGACGCGGGCGGAACGCACCGACTCCAAATTCGAGCGGGGCGCCCGAGAGGGCGCCCCGCGACGCGACACAACCATGACTCAGGACTCTGACTCAGGTGACGCGGTCGGCGACGCGGGACCTACAACCGACTGGGCGGCATATTGGCGCGCCAAAGTAAAAAACGGCTTAATCGGCTTGGCGTTCGCACTGGCGGCGCAAATCGTCCGCCACCATATGCACGCCGGCCGGAAGGCCCGCACCTGCGGGACCGCCTGGCGGTGCGAGGAGGCCGTCGCAATGGACGGATGGATGGCTCCGGGCGAGAATGCCGGGCGGACCAGGGAGCGAATCGATGCGTTGGGAGGATCTGCCGCGTAGCGACAACATCGAGGACCGCCGCGGCGACGAGGGCGGCAGTTCCGGCGGGTTCGGAATGCCGGTCGGCGCCGGCGGGCTCGGCATCGGCACCGTCGTCATCCTCGGGCTGATCGGCTGGGCGCTCGGCATCGATCCGCGCCTGCTCATCGGCGGCGCCGAGATGTTCGAGCGCGGACCGCAGTACCAGCAGACCTATCCGCAGAGCCGGGGCCGCGTCGGCGCGCCCAGCGATCAGACGGGCCAGTTCGTTTCCGCCGTGCTCGGCAGCGCCGACGTGCAGTGGAAGGAGATCTTCGCCAAGGCCGGTCAGAGCTACCGCCCGCCGCGGCTGGTGATGTTCTCCGGCGCGACCACGTCCTCGTGCGGCGCCGCGCAGCGCGCGATGGGTCCGTTCTATTGCCCGACCGACCAGAAGGTCTATCTCGACACGTCGTTCTTCCGCGATCTGCAGGTGCGCTTTCACGGCTGCGACGCCGGCAGCCGCGCCTGCCAGTTCGCGCAGGCCTACGTGATCGCCCACGAGGTGGGCCACCACGTGCAGAACCTGCTCGGCATCCTGCCCAAGGTCCAGCAGCAGCAGCGCGGCATGGACAGGGCGCAGGCCAATCATCTGCAGGTGAGGGTCGAACTTCAGGCCGACTGCTTCGCCGGCGTCTGGGCCAATCACTCCGACCAGCGCTGGAAGCTGATCGAGCCAGGCGATGTGGAGGCGGCGCTCAAGACCGCCTCCGCCATCGGCGATGATCGTCTGCAGCAGCAGCGGCAGGGCTATGTCGTGCCCGACGCCTTCACGCACGGCTCCTCGGCACAGCGCGTGCGCTGGTTCCGTGCCGGGCTGAAGGAAGGCAAGGTCAGCACCTGCAACACGTTCGCCGCCGCGCAGCTCTGATCTGCGGACGGCGCGGGGTCCCGGTCGCGGACGGCTCTTGCTTCTCCGCTCCGCCTGATCGAATCTTGCCCGGGCGTTGAGTGCGGGCCGGCGCCCGCAGCCTGCGCGCCGCATTTCCGCGAACGGACGCCATGCCCGGAATAGACGAAAGCAAGCAATTCGTGCCGCTCAAGATCGCGGTGCTCACCGTCTCCGACACGCGCGATCTCGCCGAGGACAAGTCGGGTGCGACGCTCGCGCAGCGCATCGCCGACGCCGGACACGTACTTGCCGACCGCGCCATCGTGCCGGACGAGATCGAGGCGATCCGTGCGCGCGTGCGCGGATGGATCGCCGATCCGGCGGTCGACGTGGTGATCACCACGGGGGGCACCGGCTTCACCGGGCGCGACGTCACGCCGGAAGCGATCGAGCCGCTGTTCGAGAAGCGCATGGAAGGCTTCTCGACCCTCTTTCTGATGGTGAGCCATCAGAAGATCGGAACGTCGGCGATCCAGACGCGCGCCACAGCGGGGGTCGCGGGCGCCACCTACATCTTCTGCCTGCCCGGATCGCCGGGTGCCTGCCGGGACGCGTGGGACGAAATTCTCGTCCACCAGCTCGACTACCGCTATCGCCCCTGCAATTTCGTCGAGATCATGCCGCGTCTCGACGAGCATCTGCGCCGGCCGAAGGCGAAAGGGGCGACCGCGTAGGAGAGATTTCCTGCGTCTCGCCTTCCTTTCGTTGCCGCGACGACGTGATCCGAACGATCGCCTGACGATCATCGCGATCGCGCTTCAGTCTGCCGTCTGCAACGACCCGCAGCTCAATGTCACGATGCGCCTCCGGCCGAGCCGGGCGATCAGATCGGCTTCCGGATCGGCCGCATGGGCGTCGTGCCCGCCGATCTTCTCGTAGAAGTGCCGCGAGATCACCAGTCCCTGCTCGGGTCGCGGGCGGCCGCCGAGCGACTCGCGAAGGAGTGCGAGCGCCTCGATCCACAGCGGACGCGAGCCGCCTGACGGCAGCCTGCGGAACACGCCGGCCCGCAGGGCTCCGAGCGTTTCGCAACGATCGAGGAACCGCGTCGTCTCCTCGACCCAGGCGGGGTCGAGCACCACCCCGGGCCGCAGGAACATCAGCCACGGCGCGCGCGCCTTGGCAACGGCCGCCTTGAGCCGCTCGCCCACGGGGGACGGCGACGCCAGGATCTCGCAGCCGGCGATGTCGCCGACCTCGACGGTCGCGTCGGTCGATCCGCCGTCGGCGAGGATCACCTCGCGCACGAACCCGGCGGCGGCGCCGGCAACGAGCATCGCCAGCGTGCGCACGAGCGCGCGTTCGCAGTTCTTCGTGGCAATGACGACGCTGAGCACCCGGCAGCGCGTAACCAATCCGCGCCGTGGACGCAACCTCGGTTCCGGCGCGAAATCCCCGCAGGCGCGCTGGCTTGCGGCCAATCGGGAGGGGCGGCAGAAATGTTCTTGTTTTGTTCCAGGCGCTGCGCTAGCCTCTCTCCCATGGCTTCCTCTTCACACGCCTTACGACGCTCCTCGGTCGGCTCCGCACCCTCCGGCCGCACGCCGGACGCGGCCGGCACCGAGGTCGCGCCCGAGCGCCGGCGCGGACGCGGCGCACAGTCGAACGCGTCGGGTCGCTACGAACCGGTCGCGCGCGTGGTCTTCGACGACGGCTGGCAGACGCTCGAGGACCTGCCGCCGTTCAAGACCACGGTCGCGCTCGACAGTGCCCGCAAGGTGATCACGCGCAACGATTCGCCCGACATCCCGTTCGACCGCTCGATCAATCCTTATCGGGGCTGCGAGCACGGCTGCATCTATTGTTTCGCGCGGCCGACGCATGCCTATCTGGGCCTCTCGCCCGGGCTCGACTTCGAATCGAAACTGTTCATGAAGCCGGACGCGCCGGAGGCGCTGGCGCGCGAGCTCTCCGCGCCGGGGTACATCCCGCGCACCATAGCGATCGGGACGAACACCGATCCGTACCAGCCGATCGAGCGCGAGCATCAGGTGATGCGTCGCATCCTCGAGGTGCTCGACCGCGCCGGCCATCCGGTCAGCATCGTCACCAAGTCGGCGCTGGTCGCCCGCGATATCGACATCCTCTCGCGCATGGCCTCGCGCAATCTCGCGCGCGTCGCCATCTCGGTGACGACGCTTGATCCCAAGCTCGCCCGCATCATGGAGCCGCGCGCGCCGACGCCGCCGCGGCGGCTCGAAGCCTTGCGCCAGCTCGCCGCCGCGGGCGTGCCGACGAGCGTGATGGTGGCGCCGGTCATTCCGGCGGTGAACGACGCTGAGATCGAGCGCATCCTCGATGCGGCGGCCGTCGCCGGCGTGCAGGGCGCGGGCTACGTGATGCTGCGCCTGCCGCTCGAGGTGCGCGATCTCTTCCGCGAGTGGCTGATCGCGAACTTCCCCGATCGCTACCGGCACGTGTTCGCGCTGGTGCGGCAGATGCGCGGCGGCAAGGATTACGATTCGGCGTGGGGAAAACGCATGACGGGCGCCGGTCCCTACGCCTGGATGGTCGGCCGCCGGTTCGAGACCGCGTGCGAACGGCTTGGCCTCAACAAACGCCGGATCAGGCTTTCGACCGAACATTTCGCGCCGCCGCGCAAGCCGCCGCAGCAGCTCAGCCTGTTCTGACACGGCGAGGGCGCCGCGCGAGGGAACGAGCGACAGCGGCGCGTCGGGCGGCCGCTCCGAACGCCGGACGTTTGAGAGGAGCCCGCGAATGCGCCCGCGTATCACCGTCGTCACGCTCGGCGTCGCCGATCTGCCGAGGAGCGTGAGATTCTACGAGGCCTTCGGGCTCGCGCGCAAAGCGCGCGCGACCGGCGCGGAGATCGCGTTCTTCGATGCGGGCGGCGTCGTGCTGGCGCTCTATCCGTGGGACCTGCTCGCGGAGGACGCGAGACTTCCCGCCGCGCCGCCGCCGACCGCGTTCCGTGGCAGCACCATCGGGTGCAATTGCGCTTCGCAGGCCGGGGTCGACGCGGTGATGGAGCGTGCGATCTTGGCTGGCGCGACTCTGCTCAAGGCCGCCGAGCCCACGTTCTGGGGCGGCTACTCCGGGTATTTCGCCGATCCCGACGGCCATCCGTGGGAAGTGGTCAACGCGCCGATGTTTCCGCTTTCGCCCGATGGCCGGCTGCTGATGCCGGATTGAGCGCACGCGCAGCCTGCGCCACGGTTCGAAGGGCGTTCGAGGCGCGTCCCGCCCGTCCGCCCGGCCGCATCGATCCCGGCCTGACAGGGCCGGTGCGGGGGCACGTCGCGCGCGCGTGGGCGAGCGCCCTGAGGTCTGCGGGATTTCCTCAGCCGCGAAGGCAAGCGTTGACTCCGCGCCCGCGCTGCGCAGGATCGCCGCATGAGTCGCGCGCGCCAGCCCCGGTTGCCGCTGCAGGAGGTCGAGATCCGTCCGACCTTCCGGCGCGAGCGCGCCGCGATGAAGAAGGGGCTCGTTCCGGTCGCCGGCTGCGACGAGGCGGGGAGGGGGCCGCTCGCCGGTCCGGTGGTGGCGGCCGCCGTCATCCTCGACCCGGAACGGATTCCGCGCGGGATCGACGATTCCAAGAAGCTGCCGCCCGAAAAGCGCGAGGCGCTGTTCGCGGCGATCTGCGCGACCGCCCACGTGGGCATCGCCTCCGCCTGCCCGCGCCGCATCGACGCCGACAACATCCTGCAGGCCTCGCTGTGGGCGCTCGCGCGCGCCGTCGCCGCGCTTCCGTTGACGCCGGGCCTCGTCTTCGTCGACGGACGCGACCGCATCGCCGTGCCCTGCGCCTGCGAACCGGTCGTCAGCGGCGACGCGCTCGTGCTGTCGATCGCGGCGGCCTCGATCGTCGCCAAGGTGACGCGCGATCGCCTGATGACCCGGCTCGGCGCCGCCCATCCGGGCTATGGCTTCGAGCGGCACATGGGCTACAGCGTTCCCGAGCACGCCCAGGCACTGGCCCGGCTCGGCCCGACGGTGCATCATCGGCGCTCGTTCGCGCCCGTGGCCGGTCTCATCGGCGGCATCGCGGACGCGGAATTGATTTAGGTCGGTCTGCGGGCCGCCGCCGCGAGGTGCCTTTGAGTCTCTCCGTTTCGCCTTCCTTCGATCTGCCGGCCGGCCGCTCGATGCTGCGGGTGCCGCTGTTCGTCGAGATGGTGCGGTCGCGTCCGCATCTCGTGTTCTGGGCGGCGGCGCTCACGCAGGGGGCGTTGTGGTGGCTGGTGCCGTCGCTGTTCTACGCCGCCCCGCCCGGCAACGCCGCCGAGGTCGTGGCGATCGGACACGAGTTCGAACTCGGGAACTATCTTGGCCCGCCGCTCGCCTTCTGGCTCGCCGACATCGCCTTCACGATCTTCGGCCGCAGCATGATCGGCGTCTATCTGCTGGCGCAGGCGTGCGTGGTCGTCGCCTATTGGGCGGTGTTCGCGCTCGGCCGGGCGATCGTCGGCACGCATCATGCCGTCATCGCCGTGCTGCTGATGGTCGGGGTCACGGCGTTCACGGTGTCGTCGCCGAATTTCGGCCCTTCGGTGCTCGCCATGCCGCTCGTGGCGCTCGCCATGCTGCATTTCTGGCGCGCGGTCGGCGAGGAGAAGTCGCGCTACTGGTTCGCCGTGGCGCTGGACGTCGGCCTGCTGATCCTCACGACCTACGCGGGGCTCATCGTCCTGGCGCTGATCGTGCTGTTCACGCTCGCCAACGAGCGCAGCCGCGCCATGCTCACGACGCTCGATCCCTGGATGGGCGGCATCGTCGTCACGATCGTGCTGTTTCCGCACCTGATCTGGCTCGACGCCTCCGGGTACGCCTTCATACCGTCCGTGGAGCGCCTGCTGGCGGCGCCGGATTCGGGAGCGGCCGTGTTCGCTTCGGGGCATCTGCTCGGACAGATTCTCTTCGTCCACGTCCTCTTCGTCCACGTCGGGCTGATCGTTCTGGTGGCGCTCGGCGGCGGATGGCGCGCGAACGAGCAGCCGGACTCCTCGACCTTCGTGCGTCGGCCGACCGATCCCTTCGCCCGGCGTTTCGTGTACTGGTTCGCGCTGCTGCCGGCGGGGATCGCGACACTCCTCGCCGTCGTCCTCGGAGGCGACGAACCCGCCGGCGGCGTCGCGCCGCTGGTGTTGCTGACCGGCGTCGCCATCGTGCTCGCGGCCGGGGACGTCATCGTGCTCCAGCGCGAGCGTCTCGCCGCGATTGCCTGGGGCGGGCTTCTCGTGCTGCCACCGGTGACCGCGATCTTGGCAATCCTCCTGTTTCCGTGGGTGGCCGGCAGCGGGCTGCGTGTCGATCAGCCGGCGGGCGACATCGGCCGGTTCTTCACCGAAAGCTTCGAGCGGCGGACCGGGAAACGGCTGGCCGTCGTGACCGGCGACCCGCGGCTCGCCGAACTCGTCGCGATCGCGTCGCCCTCGCGGCCGAGCCTGTGGTTCTACGCCAGTCCCGAACGTTCTCCCTGGATCGGCGCCGACGACATCGCCCGAAAGGGGGCCGTCATCGTCTGGCCGACGTCCGATACCGTCGGCACGCCGCCCGCCGATATCAAGGCGCGCTTTCCGCAGATCGTCCCGGAGGTGCCGCGGGCGTTCGAACGGCCGGTCCAGGGCCGCTTGCCGTTGATGCGCATCGGTTGGGCCGTGGTGCGGCCGCGAGAGGAGGGGGCGCCGCCCGGTCGGTGACCGGCCGGCGCGCGGACGCGTCAGGCAAGCGCCTGCTTGATGGCGAGAAAGTCGCGCCAGGCGAGCCGCTTGTGCAGCGGCTGGCGCAGCAGGTAGGCGGGGTGCAGGGTGGCGAGCGCGCGCACCTCGCGCGTGCCGGTGTGAAACGCGAACCAGCGCCCGCGCGTGCGCATGATTCCGTCCTTCACACCGAGCAGCGTCTGGGTCGAGGGTCCGCCGAGGCAGACGAGCACGTCCGGGTCGGCAAGCTCGATCTGGCGCAGGATGAAGGGCAGGCAGATCTGCGTCTCCTGCGGGGTGGGGGTGCGGTTGCCGGGCGGACGCCACGGCACGACATTGGCGATGTAGGACGAGGTGCGGTCGAGCCCGATCGCCGCCATCATACGGTCGAGCAGCTTGCCGGAACGCCCGACGAAGGGCCGGCCCTCGATGTCCTCGTCGCGGCCGGGCGCCTCGCCGACGAACATGACGCGGGCCCGCGGATTGCCGGCGGCGAAGACGAGCTGCTTTGCCGTGGTCTTGAGCGCGCAACCGCTGAATCCTTCGAGGATCGACCGCAGTTCCTCGAGGCTCGCCGCCCGCCGCGCCGCCTCGCGGGCCGCCATGACGGCGGCGTCGGGCGAGGGCGGGGCGAGGTCCGCAGCCGGCGCCGCCGGAGCTTGGCGCAGGACCGCCGGCGCGCGGCGATCGGCGGCGGAACGGTCCGCGGATTCCGGCGCCTGCGCAGGCGCACTGGGTTTGATCAGATCCGCCTCGGCGAAGCGGTCGACCGGGGTCTCGCCCACGACCCAATCGACGCCCGCTTCCAGATAGAAGGCGAGGAGGTCGCGCGCGGCTCTGGCATGATCGGGTGTCACGCCCGATCTCTAGCGCATTTCCCGGCGAGGTGGATACCGGTTCCTCGCTGGCGATGCGGCCGGATGGAATCCGGAACACGGTCCCGCCCCGCCGGATCGGAGCGTGGCCCGGCAGGATGCGGCGGAGCCAGACCGACGGGCGCCGAGACCTCGGCCGCTCGCCGATTGCCGCATCTCGCCAGACGTGGAAGAAAGACGGACCGCCGGATTCCGTCTCCGGCGCCCGGCGCCGCAGACGCGCGCCGCAGGAGATCCCGATGGCTGCTGACTTGCCCGCGCGCGAGATGATGGAATTCGATGTCGTGATCGTCGGTGCCGGCCCGGCCGGCCTGTCGGCGGCGATCCGTCTCAAGCAACTGGCGGCGGACCTCTCGGTGGTCGTGGTCGAGAAGGGGTCGGAGGTCGGCGCCCATATCCTCTCCGGTGCCGTGATCGATCCGGTCGGCCTCGACCGGCTGCTGCCGGGCTGGCGCGAGGAAGACACGCCGATCAAGACCGAGGTCGGCGACGACCGATTTTACCTGCTGCGCGAGAATTCGGCGTGGCGGCTGCCGAACTGGCTGATGCCGCCGCTCATGAACAACCACGGAAACTTCATCGTCTCGCTCGGCAGCGTGTGTCGCTGGCTCGCCGCCAAGGCCGAGGCGCTGGGGGTCGAAATCTATCCGGGCTTCGCGGCGAGCGAGGTCCTACGCGGCGCGAACGGCGAGGTGGTCGGCATTGCGACCGGCGACATGGGGCTCTCCCGCGACGGCACCCCGAAGGAGACGTTCGCGCGCGGCATGGAGCTCAGGGCGAAGTACACGCTGTTCGCGGAGGGCGCGCGCGGTCATCTGACCAAGCGCCTGATCGCCGACTTCGCTCTTGCGCGCGATTGCGACCCGCCCAAGTTCGGCATCGGCCTCAAGGAGCTCTGGCAGGTCGCGCCCGACAGGCATCGCCGCGGTCTGGTCCAGCACACGTTCGGATGGCCGCTCGACGAGCGCACCGGCGGAGGTTCGTTCCTCTACCACTACGAGGAGAATCTCGTTTCGGTCGGTTTCGTCGTCCACCTCAACTACGAAAACCCCTACCTCGCCCCGTTCGAGGAGTTCCAGCGCTTCAAGACGCACCGGCTGGTGCGCGACACCCTGATCGGCGGCAGGCGTCTCGCCTACGGGGCGCGCGCCATCACCGAAGGCGGCTGGCAATCGGTTCCGAAACTCGCCTTCCCGGGCGGCGTGCTCGTCGGCTGCGCGGCCGGCTTCGTCAACGTGCCCCGCATCAAGGGCACGCACAACGCGATGCTGTCGGGCATGCTGGCGGCCGAGCACGTGGCTGCCGCGATCGCCCGCGGCCGCGCCAATGACGAATTGAGCGAATACGAAAGTTCCTGGCGCGCGTCCGCGATCGGCCGCGACCTGTGGAAAGTGCGCAATGCCAAGCCGCTGTGGTCGCGATACGGAACGACGCTCGGCATCGCCCTCGGCGGTCTCGACATGTGGACGAATACGCTGGGGTTCTCCCTCTTCGGCACGCTGCGCCACGGCAAGCCGGACAGCGCCTGCCTGCGGCCCGCGGCCGAGTGCCGCCCGATCCCCTATCCGAAGCCGGACGGCAAGGTGACGTTCGACCGGCTGTCCTCGGTGTATCTCTCGAACACCAATCACGAGGAAAATCAGCCCGTTCACCTCCGCGTGCGCGACCCGGCGCTGCAGAAGTCATCCGAGCACGACGTCTTCGGCGGACCGTCGGCGCGTTATTGCCCGGCGGGCGTGTACGAATGGGTGGAGGAAGGATCTCAGACGCAATTCGTCATCAACGCGCAGAACTGCGTCCACTGCAAGACATGCGACATCAAGGATCCCAACGAGAACATCACCTGGGTGGCGCCCGAAGGCGGCGGAGGGCCGAATTACCCGAACATGTGAAGAGAATCGGTCGCGAGCGGTCACGATGCTGCCACATCCCCGACCCAACACGAGCTCCCTCGACTTGTCCTTGCCGGTTCTGCCCAAAAAGGCCATTCTCCGCGTCAGGTCGGCGGCTGCCCGGGCGCGGGCGGGCCACATGGAGATCTGCGACCCGTGACAGCTTCGTTTCTGCTTCGTTGCGCCGCGAGCGTCGTGCTTGCCGTGGCAACACTGACGCTTCCCGTAGCACTCGGCGCACAGGCACCGACTCCCCAGGAACTGGCGCGCTTGACGCCGGCCGGGAGCTATCTGGCCGCGCGCCACGCCAACGCCGAGCGCGACGCCGCCGCGGCCGCAGCCTATTATCGCGCGGCGCTGAAATCCGACCCCAAGAACGGTGAACTGCTCGAGCGCACGTTCTTCTCGTTGATCGCCGAGGGCGACATCGACGACGCGGTGAAGCTCGCCGAGCGAATCATCCAGGTCGACCACAACGACCGCTCCGCGCGCCTGTTGCTCGGCGTGCGAGCCATCAAGCTCAAGCAGTATCAGACGGCGCGCCAGCAGCTCACGCAATCGATCCGCGGCCCGATCACCGACCTGACCGCGACCTTGCTCGCCGCCTGGGCCATGGCCGGCGCGAACGACACGCGCGCGGCGATCGAGACGATCGATCGCCTGAGCGGTCCGGACTGGTACGCGATCTTCAAGGACATGCACGCCGGACTGATCCTCGACCTCGCCGGCAACAAGAAGGAAGCCGGCAGGCGGTTCGAGCGCGCCTACAAGCTCGACGCCACCGCGCTGCGCCTGGTCCAGGCGTACGGAAGCTGGGCCTCGCGCAACGCCGGCAAGCAGGAGGCCGAGAAGATCTACAAGGCGTTCGACACGGTGCTGCCACGTCACCCGCTGATCGTCGAAGCCCAGAACAAGGTGCAGCACGGCGAGCGCGTGCCGCCGCTCGTCACCAATCCGCAGGCGGGCGCGGCGGAAGTCCTCTACGGGCTCGGCGCTTCCCTCGGCCGCCGCGGCGGCGAGGATCTGGGCATCATGTATCTGCAGCTCGCGCTCTATCTGGCGCCGCAGCACCCGATGGCGCTCCTCTCGCTCGCCGATCTCTACGAGTCGATGAAGAAACCGGAGCTCGCCATCAAGGTCTACGAGCGCGTTCCCCCCGACTCGCCGCTCCGGCGCAATGCGAACATCCAGCTTGCGCTCAATCTCGACAGTCTCGACCGGACCGACGAAGCGAAAAAGCATCTGGAGAAGCTGATCGCCGATCGTCCGGACGATCTCGAGGCGATCATGGCGCTCGGCAATATCCTGCGCGCGCGCAAGCATTTCTCCGAATGCGCCGACGTCTACAGCAAGGCCATCGCGGTCGATTCCAAGCCGGAAAAGTCGGACTGGACAATCTACTACGTCCGCGGCATCTGCTACGAACGCTCGAAGCAGTGGCCGAAAGCGGAAGCCGACCTGAAGAAGGCGCTCGAGCTCTATCCCGACCAGCCGCACGTCCTCAACTATCTCGGGTACTCGTGGATCGACCAGGGCATCAACCTGGAAGAGGGCATGCGCATGATCCGTCGCGCCGTCGAGCAGCGTCCCGACGACGGCTACATCGTGGACTCGCTCGGCTGGGCGTACTTCCGCACCGGCGACTACGACAACGCCGTGAAGCAGCTCGATCGCGCCGTCGAGCTCAAGCCCGAGGACCCGACGATCAACGACCATCTCGGCGACGCCTACTGGAAGGTCGGACGCCAGCTCGAGGCGAAGTTCCAGTGGTCGCACGCGCGCGATCTCAAGCCCGAACCCGATGAACTCGCCAAGATCGAGCAGAAGCTCAAATTCGGGCTGACCGAGGAGACGTCCTCCTCGGCGGATGCCGAGAAGGCCAGGAAGCCCGGCAACGGTGGGTGAGGCGTTCCCCGCCGTCGCGGCGCTTGCCGAAGAGGCGCCCGCCAAGGTCAACCTGACGCTGCGGGTTCTCGGCCGGCGTCCGGACGGCTACCACGAGATCGAAAGCCTCGTCGTCTTCGCCGGCGAGGGCGACCGGCTCACCCTCGTTCCGGGCGCGCGGCTTGCGCTTCAGGTCGAGGGCCCGACCGCGGCGGCCGCGGGCGACACCGCCGACAATCTCGTGCTCAGGGCCGCGCGCGCGCTCGCCGCGCGCGTCGACGGGCTCGTGGCCGGGCGGTTCGCCCTCGTGAAATCGCTTCCGGTGGCGGCCGGACTGGGCGGCGGTTCTTCGGATGCGGCCGCCGCGCTGCGGCTTCTCGCCCGCGCCAATCGACTCCCGTTCGGCGATGCGCGCCTGATCGCGGCCGCCGAAGCGACCGGCGCCGACGTGCCGGTCTGCCTCGATCCTTGCCCGCGCCTGATGCGCGGCATCGGCGAAATCCTCTCGGCACCGCTTGATCTGCCGCCCTTGCCGGCGGTCCTCGTCAATCCCGGCATCCAGGTTCCGACCCGCGACGTGTTTGCGGCGCTCGACATGTCGGGCCGGCGGCCTCACGCCGACGTGGATCTCGCCGGTCTGCGCACGCCCGCCGCGCTGTTCGAATTTCTCGGCCGGTACGGAAACGACCTCGAAGCGGCCGCGGTCAAGATCGCCCCGGCGATCGCGCAGGTGCTCGACGATCTGCGCGTCCTGCCGGGCGCGCGGCTCGCCCGCATGTCCGGCTCGGGAGCGACCTGCTTCGCATTGTTCGAGACAATCGGCGCCGCCGAAGCGGCTGCCGGCAGGATCGGGGCGGCGCAGCCCGGCTGGTGGTGCCGCGCCACGCTGCTCGGTGGCGTCTGACAGATCCCGGACGCAATGGACCCGCCGCGTGGCGCGAACCGTGGCCGGCCGTCAGTGCGAGCGCGAGATGCAGAACTCGACGGTTTCCTGCAGCGCCTCTTTCATCTCCGAGGCCGGAAACAGCGCCAGCGCATCGCGCGCGATCGCGCCGTAGTGGCGGGCGCGCGTGATCGTATCCTCGAGCGCGCGGTGTTTCGTCATCAGGCCGAGCGCATGCTCGAGATCCGCCTCGTCGACTTCATGACGCTCGAGCGCGCGGCGCCAGAACTCGCGCTCGTTGTCGGAGCCGCGCCGATAGGCGAGCACGACGGGAAGCGTGATCTTGCCTTCGCGGAAATCGTCGCCGACGTTCTTGCCGAGCTTGGCGGTCTTGCCGCCGTAGTCGAGCGCGTCGTCGACGAGCTGGAAGGCGATGCCGAGGTTCATGCCGAACGACCGGCAGGCCGCGTGCTCGGCCTTCGGACGCCCGGCGATGGCCGGACCGACCTCGCAGGCGGCGGCGAACAGTTCGGCGGTCTTGGCGCGGATGACCGCGAGATATTCGTCCTCGGTCGTCGCGGTGTTCTTCGCGGCGGCGAGCTGCATCACCTCGCCTTCGGCAATCACGGCGGCGGCCGAAGACAGGATGTCGAGTGCGCGCAGCGAGCCGACCTCCACCATCATCTTGAACGCCTGCCCGAGCAGAAAGTCGCCCACCAGCACGCTCGCCTCGTTGCCCCACAGCATGCGGGCCGCGAGATTCCCGCGGCGCATCTCGCTCTCGTCGACGACGTCATCGTGAAGAAGGGTGGCCGTGTGCATGAATTCCACCGCGGCGGCGAGCTTGATATGGCCGTCACCCGAATAGCCGGCGAGCTGCGCCATCGCGAGCGTCAGGATCGGGCGCAACCGCTTGCCGCCGGAGGCGATGAGGTGGTTGGCGACCTCGGGGATCATCGCCACGTCCGATCCCGTCCGGGACAGGATCGCGGCGTTGACCCGCTCCATGTCGGCTGCAACCAGTCCTACAAGCGCATTGATCGAGGCGTCCGGACGGGGTTCAAACGGCAGTATGACGGCCACGAAGGAAATCTCCCAAAGAATGCCCAGGGAGCATAGGAACGTGCGCCCGACCCCGCAAGTTCGCCCGCAGGGGATTGAAAGTCTTTTCCGCCAGCGTGATAGAGTGAAGCAGAGCCAATCCGGTCGCGGGGACGCGCGTGCTCGAGATCATGCGGACCAACAATCCTGTTGTGGTATCGGCCGTCGAGGCATTGCTTGCCGGCGCCGATATTCCCTATCTCGTGCTCGATCAGAACATGAGCGTGCTCGAGGGCTCGCTCGGCATCCTGCCGCGTCGGGTCCTGGTGGCGCAGGGCTTCGTGTTGCGCGCGCGCAGCCTGCTGCAAGACGCGGGCCTCGGCCACGAGCTGAGCCCGGAACGGGGATAGAGCACGCTCCGCTCCCTTGGGATCGCAGCGTGCCGCAGATTCCACGCTTGGGCGCATCTTGGGCGGCGAACCGGTGTCTGCTTCGCCGGAAGATGCGCGAGGCGGCCCGCGCCGGCCCTCGTCCGGCCGTCCGTCTGCGCGCTCAATGTCGGTGTCCCAGCGCAGCACGCCGGGGCGAACATCTGGTCCGTCGGCGCCAGGTGGGAATACCATGAAAAGACGTGAGCATCCGGACCTTTCTTCTTCGCGTGCGGACGATGCCGATCGAGACTGAATCCGAGATCACGGACGATGCCGTGCTCGGCGGGCGGTTGCGGCTGCTGCAGCCGCGGCGCGGGCATCGCATCGGGCACGATGCGATCCTGCTTGCGGCGGCGACGCGGGCCCGGGCCGGCGAGACGGCGGTCGATTTCGGCGCCGGGGTCGGCGCTGCCGGCCTCGCGCTGGCG
>CAZIGW010000167.1:0-33479 GCA_964538565.1 uncultured Hyphomicrobiales bacterium
GGAGGAGCTCGCCTGCGTGCGCAAGGCGGGCATCCTGTGCCAGCGTGCGATGGAAGCGATGGTGGCGGCGGCCAGGCCGGGCGCGACCGAAGTCGACCTGCGCGGCGCCGCCGGCTCCGCCATCCTGCAAGGCGGCGGCGACATCGATTTCCTCATCATCGGCTCGACCCCGATGGCCAATCCGGCGATGTTCTTCGGCAATCCGCGGCCCTCGGGCCGCAAGCTCGCCAAGGGCGACATCGTCATCATGGAGCTCGCCGCCGGCTACAACGGCTACACGGCGCAGATCGGTTCCCCGATCTGCCTCGGACCGCCGACCGAGATGGTGGCGAAGTTCTGGAACGAGATCACCCTGCCCGGCTATCAGCGCATCCTGGCGGAGATCCGTCCCGGAAATCTACTCGACAACGTGCGCATCGCCGCGCAGTTCTTCCGCCAGAAGGGCGTGCAGTCGCGTCCGACGCAGATCCACGGCATCGACATCGTCACCGCGCCGCCGCACGTCTTCGCCGAGCGCACCGAGGTGCGCGAAGCCGACAAGGTGTTCCTGCCCGGCATGGTGACCATGGCGGAACCCAATCCGATCACCGCCGACGGCCTGTTCGGGATCTTCCTCGGCCACACCTACATCATCACGAACGACGGGCACGAGTGCGTCGACGCGTTCCCGCTGGAGCTGGCCATCGCCTGACATCGGCGGCAGGTCCGGCTGCGCGCCGATCCCCGTGACGGTCCGGGACAGGCATCGGGCGACGGCCCATGAATGGCCGGCGGGAAGCTGTTTGCTCGGCGGGCAGTTGCTCCCCGCCGACCCGATGACGTAATCATGTGAGCCGGAACGGGATGGGAGGAACGGGATGAGCTTCCGCCGCTACGCGTGCGCAATCGCCTTGACGGTTCTGACCGCAGGCGCCTCGCCGGAAACCCGCGCCTCCGAACTGGCCGTCAGCCAGTACGGCCGCGTGACCGCGACCCTGCCGTGGGCCGTCGCGATGGAGAAGGGATACTTCGCCGACGAGGGCATCAAGATCGACCAGATCATTTCCGGCGCGGGCGGCGGAACCACGCTGCGCAACGTGCTGGCGAGCGATTTGCCCTACGGCGAAGTGGCGATGTCGGCCGCCCTCGCGGCGCGCAAGTCCGGCATTGACGTCGTCATCGTCAACACCGCGAGCGACCACATCGGCGAAATCGCGCTCGTCGCCAATCCCAAGAGCAGCATCCGCACCGTCAAGGATCTCGCCGGAAAGAAGGCCGGCTTCACCAATCCGAAATCGACCAGCGAGCTGCTGCTGCGCCTGGCGCTCAAGGAAGCCGGCATGACCGGCAAGGTCGAGCCGGTTTCGACCGGCGGCTTCGGCGGCGGCCTTGCGCTGCTCGATTCGGGCGGGATCGACGCGGCGCCGCTGATCGATCCGACCCTGACGCTCAAGCCCGACAAATACCGGGTCATCTTCCACTTCGCCGACCTGATCCCGCGCATGACCTGGCTGGTCGGGATCACCACGCGGAAGTTCGCCCAGGAGCACCCGGAAACGGTGCGCAAGCTCATCCGGATCCATCGCCGGGGTGTCGACTACATCTACGCCAATCACGACGAGGCGATCCGCATCTATTCCAAGGTCTGGCAGCAGGACCCGAAGGAGGTCGCGACCTATTTCCCGAAATATTTCGGCTACAAGGGCGAGTGGTCGGCGGGCGGGTTCGACAAGGAAGCGCTGCAGAAGATGTCGGACGGCCTCCAACTGATCGGCGACGTCAACGGCCCGGTCGACTGGAAGACCATCATCGATCAGCAATACCTGCCGAAAGAGCTGCAAGGACCGCTCTGATCCGCGGGGTCGTGCGCCATGGCGGCTGACGACAAGCCCCGGCGGGAGCCCGGACGGCGCGCGGGCGCGCGTCTCTCGCGCGTCGCCCTCGCCCGCACCGCCCTGATCGTCGGATTCTTTCTCGCGCTCGAACTCCTCTGCCGCGTGGGGATTCTCGACCGGATCACCATCATCCCGCCGAGCGAGATGATCGTGGCGCTCTGGCATATCCTCGAAAGCGGGCGGTTCACGAACGACATCACGTTCACGGCATTCAACGTCGCCGCGACAATCGGGCTCTCGGTCGCGGCCGGATTTGCCATCGGCGCGGGCCTGCACGCGTTTCCGCGCGCCCGCCGGCCGCTCGAGCCGTTGCTGTCGGCCTATTACGCCGTCCCGACCTTCGTGTTCTATCCCCTGCTGGTCGTCGCATTCGGCGTCGGCCGCACGGCCCTGATCGTCATGGGGGCGATGTTCGGAACCGTCGCCATGATCGTCAACACCATGCTGGGACTCGATCGCGTGCCGCCGGTCGTGCTCAAGACGGCGTCGATCATGAAGCTCGATCCCGCCCGCCGGCTTCTGCTGATCAAGCTGCCGGCCGCCGCCCCGCATCTCATGACCGGCGTCAAACTGGCCGTCATCTATTCGGTCATCGGCATCGTCGCCGGTGAATTCATCCTGGCAACCGCCGGCGTCGGCAAGCGGATCGCCTTTGCGTACGACAACTTCGACAACCCCACGATGTACGGCATGCTGCTCCTGCTTCTCGTGGCCGTCATGATCGTCAACGGCGCACTGTCCGTCTGGGAAAAGCGGCTGCATCGCCGCTTCGGCCAGCGATGAAATCGACCAAGCTCGATTATCTGCTACTCGCGGCCGGCCTCCTCATTCTCTGGCAGGCTCTCTACTGGGCTGCCGGGCCGAGCGTCGTGTCCTCCCCGGCCGTCACCGCCGTGCGGGCCTTTCAGCTCCTGCGGTCGGAGGCGTTCTGGGTGCACGCCGCGAGCACCGGTTCGGCGTTCGCGCTGGCGAGCGTCATCAGCATCGTTGCCGGGATCGTGCTCGGACTGTGGCTGGGCCTGCGCCGGTTCGCCGGCGACGTCGCCGATCCGATCCTCAGCACGCTCTACTCGATCCCCAAGATCACGCTCTATCCGCTGATTCTCCTGATCTTCGGGCTTGGCGTCTCGGCCAAGATCGCGTTTGGCGCCATTCACGGCATCATTCCGGTCGCGATCTTCACCATGAACGCCGTTCGCAACGTGGCCCCCGTCCATCAGCGGACCGCGCGCATCCTGCGGCTGTCGCCGATCCAGACCGTCGTGACCATCATGGCGCCGGCGGCGCTGCCGGAGATCATGACCGGCATTCGCATCGGCATTGCTTTGACGCTGTTTGGCACGCTGATCGGCGAGCTGTTCGCATCGACGTCGGGCATGGGATTCGTCCTGATGCGGGCCACTGACATCCATGCCGTCCCGGACATCCTGGCGATCACGCTCTTACTTTTTCTCTTTGCCGCGTCGATCAACGCGTTTCTGCATTTCATCGAACGGCGAATGCGGCACAATGGCTAGCGACCGCGCTCACTTCCACCTTCGGGAGGTCACAAAGGTCTTTCCGGGCCAGGACGGCCATCCGGACGTCCATGCGCTCGGTCCGATCGACGTCGATATCTCCGTCGGCGAGTTCTTCTCGGTGGTCGGTCCGTCGGGATGCGGGAAATCGACATTGCTGGACGTGCTTGCCGGCCTGTCGACCGTCACGTCCGGAACCGCGGTTTTCGATGGAAAGACCCTCGATGGAGCGGTGCCGGACGGAATCGGGGCGGTGTTTCAGCAGGACGCGAGCTTCTTCTGGCTCAACGTATGGGACAACGTGGCGTTCGGTCTGCGACGGCGGGGGACGGATGCCGCCGAGATCGAACGCCGCGTGAACAACGCGCTGAGTTTCATGGGGCTTTCCGGCTTCGCCATGGCGTTTCCGACTCAGCTCTCGGGGGGAATGCGCCAGCGCGTCTGCATCGCGCGCACCTTGGTGCTCGAGCCGAAGGTGCTCCTGCTCGACGAACCCTTCGGCGCACTCGACCAGCAGACCCGGTTGCTGATGGGCGACGAGCTGCTCCGGCTCTGGCGCGAGACCGGGGCAACCGTCGTGCTGATCACCCACGCGCTGGACGAGGCCGCGATGCTGTCAGACAGGGTCGCCGTGATGTCCGCCCGCCCCGGACGATTCATCGACATCGTGACGACGGGCTGGCCGCGCACCCGCGACAGCCGGATCGTGTCCGACGAGCGTTTCGGCGCCATCACGGGCCGCTTGTGGGGCAAATTGCGCGAAGAATCGATCCGCGCCCTCCAGTCGGCACAGGCGTCGCCGTCGTTCCCATAGACGAGGACCCGACCTTGAAGACCAGCCAGGACCGAATCCTCACCACGCACGTGGGCAGCCTTCCGCGCAGCGCATCGATCCTCGATCTGCTGGAGCGGCGCGAGAAGGGCGAAGGGCCGGCTTCGGGCCTCGATGCCGAGGTGGCCCAGGCGGTCATGGAGATCGTCAGGCGGCAGGTCGAGATCGGCATCGACGTCGTGAGCGACGGAGAGACGAGCAAGATCAGCTACGCGACCTACGTGAAGGATCGCCTGTCCGGCTTCTCCGACGAGGGCCCGACCGAATCCACAAAGCCCCATCTCGATCTGCGGCCATTTCCGGAGTTCCAGCGACGCATGGCGCTGCTCACCGGGGCGCGCCGCTTCAAGCGCGTGGCGTGCATCGGGCCTGTCGCCCTGCGCAATCGCGACGCGCTGCAGCGGGATCTCGACAACATGCGAAGGGCGACGGCCGTCCATCATCCGGTCGACGCCTTCCTGAATTCGGCCTCTCCGGGCGTCGTCGCGAGCTTCCTGCCCAATCAATACTATCCCTCGCACGGCGCCTATGTGGAAGCGATCGCGAACGCAATGCGGGAGGAATACGAGGCCATCACGGCCGCTGGATTTCTCGTTCAGGTCGACTGTCCGGATCTTGCCATGTCGCGGCACACCGCCTTCCAGGACCTTTCGGAAGCCGAATTTCTCAAACGGGCCGAGCTCCACGTGGAGGCGCTCAACCACGCGCTCGCGAGGATTCCGGCCGACATGATTCGGATCCACGTGTGCTGGGGCAACTACGAGGGCCCGCACACGCACGACGTCGATCTCGCAAAGATCGTCCGGATCATCCTCAACGTGAAGGCGCAGGCGATCTCGATCGAGGCGGCCAATCCGCGCCACGAGCACGAATGGGCGCTCTGGCGGGACGTCAGCCTGCCGACCGATCGGATCCTGATCCCGGGAGTGATCGACACATCGACGAACTACGTCGAACACCCGGACCTCGTCGCCCAGAGAATTGCGCGGTTTGCCGAGGTGGTCGGACGCGAGCGCGTCATTGCCGGCACCGATTGCGGCTTCGCAACGTCGGCGGGCTACGGAAAAATCGACCCGGACATCGCGTTTCTCAAGCTTGCCACTCTGGTTGCCGGCGCCCGGCGAGCAAGTGCGCAATTGTGGTCACGCGCGGCCGAGTGAAGCGGCGGGAGTGGCGCTTCGCCGCGAGTCCCAGCGGCGAACTCAGCGGCTCCAGAGCGTCCGGCTTGCAAGCCGCGCGCCCTCGACCATCGCGGCCAGCTTGGCCCAGGCCACGTCGGGGTGGACCTCGTCTCCGGCTCCCGAGGTGCCGAAGCCGCAATCGGTGCCGGCAATGACGCGCTCGCGCCCGACGACCTCGGCAAACCGCACGATGCGTTGCGCGACCAGCTCCGGGTGCTCCACCAGATGGACGCAATGCGACACCACGCCGGGCACGAGGATCTTGTCGTCGGGCAGCTTGACGTCGCGCCAGATTGCCCATTCATGCTCGTGGCGGGGGTTCGCGGCTTCGATCAGGTAAGCCCCCGCGCGGATCTTCAGCATGAGATCGACGAAGTGCTTCAGCTCGAAATCATGAACACGCGGCGCGATGTTGACGCTGTAGCACGTATGAAAGCGGACGCGATCCTGCGGAATGCCTCGCAACGCGTGGTTCACGGCCTCCACCCGCAGCGCAATGAATCTTCTGCAGTCCTCGATCGAGGCGTCGACGGCGCGGTTGTAGTGTGTCGCCATTCGTGGGTCGTCGATCTGCAATAGAAAGCCCGCGTCGACGATCGTCTTGTATTCGACGTGCATGGCGTCCGCCAGCGCCGCGAGATATTCCTCGTCGGATGCGTAAAATCGATTCTCGTAATAGAGCTCCAGATTGGACGGGGAGATCGCCGTCATGAACGCCTCTTCGACCGCCGCGTCCTGCAGCGACGCCCTGAGATTCTGGATGTCCGTCTGAAGTTCATCCTGGCCGACGTACTTGACCGGCGCACTGCAGACGTAGGCACGGGGGCGTACGGTGCGCTTGGCGACGAGCTGGCCGGAGCGCGCCGCGAGCATCACTTTCATGTCTTCGTAAGCCGACGGAAACGCCAGCGAATCGCGCGTCGGGCCGCGAAAGCGAACCGGGCTGTCGATCTCCTCGAGCCCGCTGAGCCGCGCGCGCGCATAGGCCATCCAATTGACCTTGCTGTGCTCGCCGTCATCCACGACATCGATGCCCGTTTCGACCTGCTTGCGGACGATCTCCGAGATCGCGCGGCTGATGCGCTGCGAGAACTCCCGGGGATCGTATGGCTCGCCGAGCTCCTTCCTGTTGAGCAAGGCCACGAGATCGGGCGGACGCGGCAGGCTGCCGGTGTGCGTCGTCAAAATACGATCCGAACTGCGCTTCATATGAAATGCCTGTGAAATGCCTGCCGTCAATTGTCGCCGGCGCGTGCGGTGCGCGCGGCGGATTTGACGGCACGGCCCCAGGGCTGTCAATTGCGCGCGGAGCGACGCGGCACGCCGTGGCGGGGCCGCGACCGATGGGACCCGCGTGGGCCGAGGAATGTTGGGCCTGATCGTCGGTGGACGGCGATCTCTGCGGACGGGGACACGCGGTCGCGCGTCGACGTGCGAAGGTCTGCGGGTGCGGCAGGTCGAGCCTTGCCTGGGCCGTACAAGCGGCCGGACATTCCAGGGCAAGGTGGATCGATTCGGTGCAGATCACGCTCGCGAGGCACGAGCGAGACGTTCAATCGGTGTCGGTCGGATCGGCCACCACCGGTTCCGTGACGTCCCTGCCGCGCAGGCGCGACTGCAGCGGCCTTGCCTCGTCGTCGGCTCCCATCCATCGCAACTTGCGAATCCGATCGACAAGCTCCTTGGACTCCCGCTGCTCGTCCGCAAGTCGTTTCGTTTTCTGCGAACTCGAATTCGTAGGCATGTTTCCTCCAAGTTCTGTTGAAATGCACCGTATTCGCATGCGCCTGTCATACTCCGCAAACGATCGAGGGCCGTCCCAGGGGATGCGAGGCTGCGATCTGTCGCAGAATGCCCCGGACGTTGAGCGTGCGTCGCACAAATGCCACTGACTTGCGGGACCGCATTCATGTGCGCACGCCCGCGTGCGACCGATCGGACTTCGATTATGTCGCCAGCCCAGGACGGCGGATCTTGATTTAGGTCAAGCGACGTCTCATCCGGCGGCGGAGGCGCATGGCGATGCGTCGCGTTCGCACGATCACGCGTATCGCGTCGGCTCGGATGAAATTTCCGCTGATGACCTTCCGCGTGCAGCGCATCATACCGCAAGCTCCGCGCAGGTTTCTCCGCGACGCCCAAGAAGGACACGCCTGAGGGCCGCGTCTCGGTCAATTCGCCGGAACCGATTCCTTCGATCGAGGTTTACGGCCCGCGGTCGGGACAGGAAGGAGGCGACTGATGTCGCTTGGGACCATTCTTCTCATTGTTTTGATCATCGTCCTGATCGGAGCGCTTCCGTCATGGCCGTACAGTTCCGGCTGGGGCTATTATCCCTCCGGCGGCGCCGGTCTCATCGTCCTGATTCTCATCATTTTGCTTCTCATGGGCAGGATCTAGCCGCCGTCCGGCCGGACATTGGCAGCGCATCTCCAATCGAGGAACGCCTATGCCCGCCCCCGGCGCTCTACCGCCGAGGCATGCAGAGCGGGCCGGCGTTCCGTGCGGACAGGGCGGACGGACACTTTGTCACTGCGAAGAGTCCCGAAACAAGTCTACCGCGGGCGCATTGAGGCCATCTTGCCGGATGAACGCCGCGCGCGCGCGTTTCGGGTCCGACCGGCCGCATTTTCGGTTCCGAAGCCACCTTCGCGGCCGCGCGAGGCCGGGCGGAGCGGTTCGTCGCGGTGAAATAGAACCATCGGAGCAGTTCCATCCGGGAAACTCTGGACGGCGATGCGCGTTATGCCTGTCGGGCAAAGGGGCAGTTTGGAGCGAGCGATGGGATCCGCGCGGAAAACCAAGGCGACGATCGAGGACATTCAGCAGAATCTGGACGCGCTCCGGGACGATCTCGGCACCCTCGCCGGACAGGTATCTGAACTCCTGACCGATAAGAGCGACGACGTCATCGACGATGTGAGCAAGCGCATCAGCCGGATCCGGGAAAACATCAATGGCGCAATGTCCGAAGTCGGCACGCGCGGGCGTGCCGCCGCGCAGGACATGAAGGAGAACCTGGACGGTCTCACCGACTCGCTCGAGGGATCGATCCGCGAGCATCCTTTCACGATGCTCGCGCTCGCATTGGGACTGGGAGTTGTCGTCGGGACGACCTTGCGGCGCTAGAAGCCTCCGGTCGGCCAACAGCGAGGCCAGCGTGTTCGCGCATCTGATCGGTGAGGCGAGGAGGCTGAGCGAGGACGTCCTGAAGTTGCTTGGATGGGGATTCGCGATTCTCCTGGCCGGGATGATCGCGCTGTTCTTCTTTACCTTTGCGGCGTTCGTTTCGGCCCAGGACGCCTACGGCACCGTGGCGGCGGCCTTGATTCTCGGCTTGTTCTTTCTCGCGGTGACCGTGGCGATCCTCGTCACCATTCTGATCATGCGGCGCCGGGCGGCGCGACAGCTGGCAAAGCGGGATCAGCAGTGGTGGAGCGATCCCGCCGTGATCGCGACCGGCGTCGAACTCGTGCGGATCATCGGCGTGCGCCGGATCGTTCCGGCCGTCGCGCTCGGAGCCGTCATCCTGGGCGCCGTCCAGGCGGGACTGTCCCCGCGGGCGAAAGACGACGAGCGGAAATGATGCGCGGAGCCGGAAGGAGATCGAAGCCTTCTTCGCCACACCCGCCATCGGCCGCCGCGCAACGGGGGCGACATCGCGTGCGCTGGACGCGCGGCGGCCGCACGCCCGGAGCGTCGCCGCCGCGCCATTGATCACTCGGTCTGGATGCCGGACTTGCGGACAATCGCCTCGTTCGTCGCGGTATCGCGCTTGATCCGCTCCTTGAACGCCTCGAGCGGTTCGTTGCCCGGGATCGCGCCGAAAGTCTCGAATTTCTTGGCAACGTCCGGATCCGCCAGCACGGCCTGGAAGTCGGCGTTGAGCTTGCGCACGATGTCCGCCGGCACACCCTTCTGCACGAACAGTCCGGTCCAGACCGTGTAGTCGAAGTTCTTGACCCCCTTTTCCGCCAGCGTCGGCCAGTCGGGCTCCGAAGCGATGCGCTTCGACGTGGCGAGGCCGATCACCTGGACGGTTCCGGACTTGATCAGCGGCGCGACCCCCGCGATGGCATTGAAGCCGATCGGAACCTGGTTGCTGGCGACCGCGACCCCGGCCGGTCCGCCGCCCCGGTAGGGGACGTGCTGAAGCTTGATCCCGGTGATGTCCTCGAACACGATCGCGGCAAGATGCGGCGCCGTGCCGATACCGGGCGACGAGTAGGGAATCTGGCCGGGCTTGGCCTTGGCGGCGGCGATCAGGTCGGGAACGGTCTTGTACGGGCCGTTCGCCGCGGCGACCAGAACGAGCGGGTTGATCGACACCAGGATGACCGGCACGAAATCGTTGTCGAAGTATTTCTGCGCGTTCTTCTGGATGAACGGCGTGGTGGTCACCTCCGGGCTGGTGGCCATCAGCAGCGTGTAGCCGTCGGGCTCGGCGCGAGCCGCGATGCCGTCGGCGATCATTCCGCTGGCGCCGGAACGGTTCTCGACGATGACCTGTTGGCCCCATTTCTCGCTGAGCTTCTGTCCGACGATGCGTGCGGCGACGTCGCCGATGCCGCCCGGAGCCCACCCGACCATGATCCGGACCGGCTTGGTCGGGTAGTCGAGGCCATAGGCCGAAGAAACGATACAGATGGACGCGACAATCGCCCAAAGCAGTCGCATGATGCCTTCCCTCCGTCGCTTGCTTGCTCGCGCGGCGTACCCGCGTCTCTCATTTTTGACGTTGCGCCCGTTCCGGGACGCAGCCTGACCCGCGATTTCGATCAGCAGACGTGCATCAAATCTGATCGCGTTCCTGTCGTCGACCTCCATTCGGAAGAACGGGACTGAGGCGCGGCGTCACACCCGGCGGTCTGGTGAATCCGGCTCCCGTGCCTCAAAGATCGAGATATGGATCGTTCATGCGTTTGTCCTTGCGCCGCTTCTGGACCAGTTCCTCGCCGGTCTTCCAGTATTCGCTGCGCACGGCCCGGTCGGCTTCGACCTGGAATTCCTGCGGCCATTGACCGAGCGCGTACCCATACCAGGGCATTTCCGGTTTGAGCGGCGGAAGTCCCAGTTCCTCCCAGATCGCCTTGGCGTTTTCCATGAAAGGCCGCGCCGGAAGCGAGATCGGCGGGTACGGACGCTTGAGCATCGCGTTGATCAACATGGCCGAGTCGTTGGCCTCGTAGTGGTTGTCCTCGGCGCCGGCGCGCGGGCCGTGGCCCATGTCCTTGTGGTCGAGGATCCGCAGATCCTGGTGCGGACGCATGCGATAGGCCATCGCCCAGAAAACCATGTCGAGGTTCTCGGGCTCGATATCCTCGTTGACCGCGATGATCATCTTGCCGACGGCGGATGAAAACGCGGAAGCGCCATAGAGCGCGCGCCAGATTTCGGCTTCGAGCGTATCGGAACGAAGCTGGATCACGATCAGCTTGCGCAGATTTGTCAACGGCTCGTGCATGAACACGCGCGTGACGCCGCTGATGTTCAGATGATGGCGCAGGTGATGCAGGAAGGCCGGCTCGTAGGCGACCCGCTTGATCAGGCTCGACTCGCTCGGCGTCACCTGGCTGATGATCGAGACGAGCACCGCGTTCTTGCGGCGGGTGATCGCGGTCACGTCCATGAAGGCGTTGTATTCCTTCAGGTTCATGTAGCCGTGCGACTCCCCGAAGCTGCCCTCCGGCTCCAGCCACTCGGTGTCGATATAGCCTTCGATCACAATCTCGGATTCGGCCGGCACGATCATGTCGACGGTCTTGGCCTTGCAGACGCGGATCGGAGCCTTCACCAGTCCGCCGGCGACCGCGAGCTCGTCGAGATGCTTAGGCAGCTTGTGGACCGACGCAAACGTGATGGCGGGCGGTGCGCCGAGCACCAGGACGGCCGGCATCCTTTCGCCGCGCGCCTTGTACTTCAGCCAGTGCTCGTAGATCCCCTGGTTGAGCTCCACCTCGGGGTTCATGCCGACGCGGGTCGGGCTTTTGACCATCGCGCGGTAGTTGCCGATGTTCTGCAGCCCGGTGTCGGGGTCCTTGGTGATGAACATCGAGCAGGAGGCGTAGGGGGCGTTGTCGAATCCGGGCGTCGAGATCGGAATCGGCAGGGCGTCCACGCCCTTTCCGGGCTCATTGAGCGCCGCACCCGAAATGACGATTTCCTGACACGCCGCATTGTCGACCAGCACCGGGGCGATCTGGTGCTGCTCGGCGCGATCCCAGTTTTCCTTGATCTTCTCGACCTCGCAGCCGATCCCGATGCTGTAGATCTCGCGATTGGAGGCGAGGATGCCGACCGCCACCGGGATGTCGTAGCGGCGTCCGGTGCTGTCGGTGACATTCTCGAACAGGAACGCCTTGCGCTGCGCTTCCGCAATCCCGCCCCGGAACTGCCAGCGCACCAGCGGATGCATCTCGGTGTCCTTGTTGATCGGGCGTTTCACCCGGACCAGGAGACCTCTCTTCTCGAGCGCCGCGATGTGCGCGTGCAAGTCTGGATATCCGGGATTGTCCATCAAATTGTCCCCCGCTGGAGCGAGTTGTCCGATCGGCACCCGAGAATGCTAGCATGTGGTTTCGCGGAAAAAAAGCATTCATGTATCATAATTATCTTATTGAACTTTCGGGCTGCGGCGGCCAGGCCGCCGCGTCCGCCGCGTCGAAATCGTCCAGTTTTCCCCGCTCATCCGGTGCGCGGAATGGGTTGCCGGGTTGGCCGCGGGCAAACCGCGGCGACATCGCTGCGCGTCGTGTGGGGGCAGGTCCGTTATCGCGCCGGCCGGCCGTCGATGCGCCGGACATAATCAAACGCGCGCTTGAGGAACACCGCGCCGGGATCCTGCTCCCTGGCCATGAGACCGAGCAGCGTGACCCACTCCTCGTCGGGCGCCTCCTCGGCGTAGCGGCGGGTGGCGAGCGCCATGTAGGCGCCGATGCTCACTCCGCTCGCCCCGGCCTGCTGGCGGAGTTCGGCGAGCATCGCAAGGTCGCCGATCGCAAGCGCCGTCGCTTCGGCAACGGCCTCGTCCTCGAAACGGGCAATCAGGTCCGCGAGCAGCATTGAACGCTCAACTCTGTGCGAGCAGGCATCGGATCGTGGCCGCGCCCGACCGCGTTGGCCGCAGGCGCCGCCCGCGTGGAGCCCGGCGGCCCGACGCGACTACGCCGGTCGGCTGGTGCTCCTGTCCAGATACCAGAAGTAGACCGAGATGCCGACCGCCACTGCCGCCAGAATCACATACGCAAAGAAGCCGCCCGCATAGCCCGGCGTTCCCAGCGCGTCGACCACCGCCCCGAGGAACGGGGGGAGAATGAAGCCGCCGAGCGCCCCGAGGCCGCCGACCAGCCCGGAGGCTCCGCCGACCGCCTCGGGCACATACTTGGGCACCATCTTGAACACCGCCGCGTTGCCTACCCCCATGCCGAGCGCGATCAGCAGTTCGCCCGCGAGGTCGACATTGAATTCGCGCAGGAACGTGAGGACGAGTGCACCGGCGAGCACGCCGGCGAACGACAGGACCGCCGCGCGCTCTCCGCCGATGCGCTCGGAAAGAACGCCGCCGAACACGCGGACAACCGCGGCCAGCAGCGAAAATCCCAGCCCGCCGAGCATCGCGGCGGACTTCGTGTCCATCTGGTGAAAATTGGTCCAGTAGAGCGGAAACCACGCCGTCAGCGCGAGGAAGCCGCCGAAGGAAACGAAGTAGAGCGCCATCAGTCCCCAGGTGCGCGGTTCTTCGGCCGCGGAAATGACCGCCTGCCAGACGTGCTCGTTCGGAAACAGTTCCTGGCCTTTCTCACGCGCGACCCTCCGGCTCGTCGCAGCGTCGACTCCCTGGTGCCGGAGCTGGAAATAGTAGGCGTCGGGGGCCAGCCAGGCATACACGGCCGTGCCCAGGATGAGGAACGTGAACCAGGCGAAATACGAACCGACGAGGCCCCAGGCGGCGATCGCATAGGGCAGGATCAAGGTGAAGATGCCCGGGGCGAGATTGCCGATGCCCCCATAGGCGCCGAGCACCGTCCCCTGGCGCGACTGCGGAAACCAGTAGGCGACCTGCGGGGCGCCGACGGAAAACGACGCGACGCCGCATCCGCTGAGGAAGCCGAAGATGATGATGATCGGATAGGCGGCGACCGTGAGATCCTTCACGGTCAGGAGGATGAAGACCAGCCCCCACATGCCGACCAGGGACATTCCGAACAGCGTCAGCATCGGCAGGCGTCCGCCGACGCGATCGACCCATGCGCCGAACGGGATGCGCAACAGCGAGCCGGTCAGCTGCGGAGCGGCGACGAGCAGGCCGAGCGCGAGCCCGCCGAGGTGCATCTGCTCCTGGAAATATTTGGCGGCAGGGCCGTAGAGCGCAACCGCTGCGAACCCGACGAAGAACCCCCATGTGCCCATCGTGAGGCCGAGGGTGGGGGTGCCGGAGAATCGGTATCGCTCGAGCGTTTCGGTTCGTGCAGGACTGGCGGCGCTGCTCATGGCCTGCTGCTCCTGTTGGGTTGGACTAGCCAGAGAACCAATACGCGGTGTTCCACGCTTTGAGGTCGATCAATCCTGCCACGAGCTCGCACGCGTTGCTGTCGGTTCGTTCGCTTTCGTTGGCAAATCGTTCATACCGGGCCAGAGGCGCGCGCCGTCCGCGAGCCGCGGCGTCGTGGTCGCCTGGTCCGGGCCTGTCCTCGACGCCCGGAGGAGGGTTGCATCATCCTCCGGCCGCGACGGATCGGTCGCGGTTCCGGCGCCGAGCTCGAAACCGCCAAAGGTCGTGAGATCGGGGCGATTCTCAGCCGCCGATGCACGGTCGAGGCGACTTGACGATGGGAATACCGTCGTCGGACCCGACGGGAAGACCAGCCGGGTGGCGCCGTCGGCGGGTTGGTCCCTGCTGAAACTGTCCCGAGCCGGGCCAGCGGTGTGGCACTCCCACGCGCTGGTGGACGATCGGTTCCCGCCGCGAGGCGCGCACTTCGCCGCACGTTTTCCCGACGGATCGGTCTTCACAGACGCGAGGATCGAGGTAAAGCTTGCCCCTCAGGTCAGCTGAGGGTGGGGATGGCCGATCAGCCCATTCCCGACGACGTTCGGGATTTCATACTCAGACACATCGATTCCGTGGCACAACTCGAGGCGCTTCTACTGCTGCGCAGGACGCCCGGGGAAAACTGGACCGTGACCACGACCGCGCAACGCCTCTACACGGGCGAGGAAGAGGTTGCGGAAGTGCTGGCGCGCCTGACGGAGGGCGGCTTGCTGAGCTGCGCCGAGGGCGTGTTCCGCTACGATTGCCAGTCATCTGAACTGCGAGAGGTCGTGGACCGTCTCGCGGACGCCTACGCGCGGCACCTCATTCCGGTGACCAACATGATCCATTCCAAGCCGCGCCGCACCCGCGAATTTGCCGATGCCTTCAAGTTCAGAAAGGATCAGTGAATGGCAGCCGTCATCTACACGCTTTGCGCGCTGACTGCTCTGATCTGCACTTATTTGCTGCTGCAGGCTTACCGACGGAGACGTTACCGGCTGCTACTCTGGAGCGGCTTGTGTTTTGCCGGACTGA
This sequence comes from uncultured Hyphomicrobiales bacterium, assembly GCA_964538565.1. Taxonomy (GTDB): domain Bacteria; phylum Pseudomonadota; class Alphaproteobacteria; order Rhizobiales; family Xanthobacteraceae; genus CAYVBN01. The sequence goes on from CAZIGW010000167.1 coordinate 14,973, forward strand.
CCGCGAACAATCTCCTTCTCGTCGTCGACAAGATTGCTCTTCCGCTCGTGGACCTGTCGGCGTGGCGTACGGCACTCGCATTGATGGCAATGTCGATTCTGCTTTTTGGATTGGTCTGGGACACCGAATGAGCCACACGATCACCCAGGTCCTGATGGGCGCCGTGGCCATGGCATCGTTCGTGGCGACGCTCTTCTTCCTGCGATTCTGGCGCCAGACGCGAGACGGGTTCTTTCTGCTGTTCGCCGTCGCCTTCGCACTCGACTCGGCGACACGCTTCGCGCTCGGCATGAGCCGGGTCTCGAACGAGACCGAGCCGTTGTTCTATCTGCTGCGGCTGGTCACATTCGTCCTGATCATCGTCGCTATCGCCTGCAAGAACTGGCCGGGAAAGCGCGACAAGTGATCATGCGTTAGCGACGTTCGTTCTTGAATTGCGACCGTTCGATCTCGAGATAGACGCGATAGGCGTTGCCGCGGTTGTTGTTGGCGAACGCGGTGATCCCCTTGTATTTCGACCAGTCGGCTCGCGCATAGGCCTCATCGAAATCGACCCAATCCTGGACGGCGCGCTCCATCGCCGAGCGCACACTCGTGATGTAGTCCTTGGTGAATGCGATCGCCTGCTTCGCGGCGGTCGAGGGCATGCCGTGACCCGGAATGATGAACTTCGGATCGTCTCCGCCGACCTCCTCGAGGGCGCGCAGCCAGTTCGCGGTATCGACGTCGTCGCTGTTCATGAACGGAATCCGGCTGTTCTGAACGATGTCGCCGGCGAACAGCACGCCGTCAGGCTGGACCAGCATCATCGAATCGCTCGATGAGTGCGCGGGTCCGGCGTACCGCACGACAAAACGCTTTCCACCCAGCGTGATCGTCGCGCGCCGCGCGAACGTGACGTCGGGCGGCACGATCCGCGTGTTCCGGTCGACCCACGGGGCGAGCGCCTGGCGCCGCTGGTCGAGGCGCTGTTCCGCCTTTTCGTCCGCGGTTCCCTCGTTTTCCTTGTATTCGGAGGAGCGCTCCTGCGCGACGACGAGCGCGCCGGTGTGGTCCTTCAATGCCTGCAGTCCGTAGATGTGGTCGGCGTGATAGTGGCTGACCACGATGTAGCGCACCGGCTTGTCGGTAACCTTCCGGATTTCCTGCAGCAGCGCCCATCCCAGACTCGGAGTGCCCAGCGCGTCGAACACCACCACGCCGTCCGGTGTGACGACGAAGCCGGCGTTCGAAGTATTGCCTTCGTTCTGCTTGCCGGGGATGCCGGGGCTTCCGATGCTGTAGTAGATCGGCAGGCCCGGCACCCGCTCGATGCGCAGTGGACGGCTGATCGGCGGATATGTCGGCGACTCCTCCGCGAGGCCGTCGCCCGCCAGACATGCGACGGCGCACGTCAGCGCGACCGCGAACCGCATCAGGAGACGTCTCCGCAATAGATTTCCTTGAGCAGCGCAAGAACACGGGAGGCCCGCGGGTCGGCAATTCGATAGTAGAGGGTCTGCGAGTCGCGGCGGAATGCGACGAGCCCCTCCTCGCGCAGACGGGCGAGATGCTGCGACAGCGCGGATTTCCCCAGCCCGATCGCCTCGGCGAGCTTGCCCACTTTCACCTCGCCATGCACGGCCAGAAAACACAGGATCAGCAGGCGACGCTCGTTGCCGAGCAGCGTCAGCAGCCTGGCGGCCGAGGCCGCCTGCCGGCCGAGGCGACGCATGTCGGCCGACGTCATTGATGAATCCGTCGCGGCGCTGCGAGCTGGCATGGATGCCCTCTGCGGATCCTGCACGCGGCCGGGCGAACGCTCGAACGGGCCGCGGCGCATGTGTTTGTTTAGCGTTGACTAAACTAACGTTCGTTGTTATCGATACTGCCAAAATCGCCGCAAAGGAAGACGGCTTCGAGCCGCCGCAGGGAGGAACTGGATGGCGCCGATCGTTCGGCACGGCGAGAGTCATCCGCTCGACTCCAGGCCCGCACTTGGCGAGGACATCCCTCGTCGCTCGTTTCTCAAGCTGAGTGGCGCCGCAGCCGGCGGTCTCGCAGTCGGCGCCACCTTTCCGCGCGCCGCCGCGGCCGATGAATCCTTTCCGCCGGCCGATGCGCCCTGGTCGCAGACGCTGGGACCCGGCGTGGTCGACCGGCCGTATGGTCAGCCGGCGGAGGCCGAGAGCGGGGTCATTCGCCGCAACGTCCCATGGCTGACAGCGACAAAGGAATCCTCGGTCAGCTTTTCGCCGCTGCAGGACCTGCACGGCATCATCACGCCGAACGGGCTGTTCTTCGAGCGCTATCACGCCGGCCGCCCGACGGTCGAGCCCGACAAGCATCGACTGTTGATTCACGGGATGGTGGAGCGTCCACTCGTGCTCACGATGAACGACATCGTGCGCTTTCCCTCGACCTCGCGAATCCATTTCCTCGAGTGTCCTGCCAACGGCGGCATGGAATGGCGTGGCGCCCAGCTCAATTCGCTGCAGTTCACGCACGGAATGGTGAGCTGTGCCGAGTGGACCGGAGTCATGCTTTCAACCCTTCTCGACGAGGTCGGCCTAAAAAAGGGCGCGAAGTGGATCATGGTGGAAGGCGCCGACGGCGCACACATGAACCGCAGCCTTCCGCTCGACAAGTGTCTCGACGATTGTCTGGTCGTCTACGCGCAGAACGGGGAGGCCTTGCGGCCCGAGCAGGGATATCCGCTGCGCCTGATCGTTCCTGGCTGGGAGGGGAACGTCAGCGTCAAATGGCTGCGCCGGATCAAGGTCGGCGACCGCCCATGGTTTTCGCGAGAGGAGACGGCGAAATACACCGACCTCATGCCCGACGGCACCGCGCGCGGCTTCACCTGGATGCTCGACGCGAAATCGGTGATCACCTTTCCGTGTCCCGAGAAGCCCGTCACCGGGCCCGGCCTGTACGAGATCCGCGGGCTGGCGTGGTCGGGCCGTGGCCGGGTCAAGCGCGTCGACGTGTCGGTGGACGGCGGAATCAACTGGACAACGGCAAATCTGGCCGAGCCGGTCCTGTCAAAGGCGCTCACGCGCTTCACGTTGCCGTGGCGTTGGGACGGTCGGCCGGCGTTTCTGGAGTCCCGCGCCATCGACGAGACCGGCTATGTGCAGCCCACCATCGCCCAGTTGCGCAAGGTGCGAGGCTCGAATTCCATCTACCACAACAACGCGATCCAGACCTGGCAGGTGAAACCGGACGGGAGCGTCTTCGATGTTCAGCTTGCGTGACCGTCGACACGCCGCGATCGCCGCTTTCGTTCTGCTGGGCGGGTCCATGAGCGCTGCCGGCGCGGAGCCCGGGCGGTTCGGCTACGGCCGCACGGCCACCCCGCAGGAGATCGCCGGCTGGAACATCGACGTGCGTGGCGACGACGGCGCCGGGCTGCCGCCGGGCCGCGGCACGGTGGAAAACGGCGCCAACCTGTTCATCGAACAATGCGCCGCCTGTCACGGCACGTTCGGCGAAGGCGAGGGCCGCTATCCCAAGCTCACGGGCGGCGAGGGAACGCTCACGGCCGATCGTCCCGAGCCGACCGTCGGCAGCTACTGGCCATTCGCCCCGACGCTGTGGGACTATATCAACCGCGCCATGCCGATGGTCGCACCGCATTCGCTGTCGGCCGACGACGTCTATGCCCTGACCGCCTATGTGCTCAACATCAACAACATCGTGCCGAGCGATTTCGTGGCGGATGCCAAGAGCCTGCCGCAGGTCAAGATGCCGAACCGGGGCCATTTCATCTGGGAGGACCCGCGTCCGGACACCGGCGGCGAGCCTTGCATGAAAAGCTGCAAGCGCCCGGAGGACGTGAAGATCGAATCGAGCGCCGAAGGGCGAAACCTCACGCCGCGCACGACGGGGCCGCTCGACGAGATGCAGCCGAAGTGAACACAAACCGGAGCGAGCGATGACGACGACGAGACGCTTGGTTTCCGCGATGGGTATCGCCACCGCGATGCTGGTCAGCCTCGCCGCGACGGCCTCGGCGCAATCGGCTGCCAGCGAGGGGCAGAAGCTCGCATTCGACCGTGGCAAGGGAAACTGCCTGTCGTGCCACCAGATCAAAGGCGGCGATCTGCCCGGGACGATCGGTCCGCCGCTCGTCGACATCAAGGAGCGGTTCCCGGATCGCAACGAACTCTTCGCGGTGATCGCCGACGAAAGCCGGCGAAATCCGCAGACCGTCATGCCGCCCTTCGGGCGCAATCTCATCCTGTCAGACAAGGAAATCTGGCAGATCGTCGATTTCCTCTACACCCAGTGAACGAACGCCCGGAGCAGGAGAACACCATGTCGCAAGAAGCCGATCTCGGCACCGACCAGACCCGTCGTCTTGTTCTCAAGGCCGTGCTGGCGGCGAGCTTCGCCGGAATGGCGTCCGCGTCCGGGTTTCTGCCCGCGCAGGCCGCCGACGCCTCCAAGTGGCCGCAGGACGCCTTCAAGCAGAAGGGCGAGGCCGATGCCATCAAGGCGCTGTTCGGAAAGAGCGCCGAACCATCCGACAAGGTCAAACTCGATGCCCCCGAAATCGCCGAGAACGGCGCCGTCGTGTCGATCTCGGTCGCCAGCACGTTGCCGGACGTGACCACGATCGCGCTGCTCGTCAGCGAGAATCCGAACACGCTGGCCGCGGCCTACCGGATACCGCCCGGAACGGCCGCCTCGGTCGCCAACCGGTTGAAATTGGCGAAGACCAGCAACATCGTGGCGGTGGTGGAATCCGGCGGCAAGCTCTACAGCACCACCAAGGAAGTGAAAGTCACGGTCGGCGGCTGCGGCGGCTGAACCGAGTCATCCGAGCGAAAGGTCAACGCAATGGCTTCGACAATACGCGTGCGAGCGGTGGCAAGCGGCGACACGACGGAAGTGCAGTCGCTCATTCAACACCCGATGGATTCCGGCTTCGTCAAGGACGCGAAGGGCGAGCTCATTCCGCCGCACTTCATCGAGGTGGTGGAATTCGAGCATCAGAACAAGGTCGTGTTCACCGCCCTGTGGGGGCCTGCGGTTTCCAAGGACCCCTACCTGAAGTTCAGCTTCAAGGGCGGCAAGAAGGGCGACGAGATCAAGGTCAGCTGGGTCGACAACAAGGGCGCTTCGGACTCGCTCGTCGCCAAGATCCAGTGATCGGCGGCCGGAGCGGCCAGGTAAAGGGAGGAATTCGAATGCTGCGCACCAGCTCGCTTGCGGCCGTCGCTGCGCTCTGTCTCCTCGCCATCCAGCCGGCCCGCGCGGCCGACGCGCTCACCCCGCAGGCCGAGTTCAAGGCGTTCAGGGACTATTTCACGAAGCGCTTTCCGTCCGTGCCGCTCGAGGACTTCGTGAACGGCCCCTATTCGATGAACAAGGACATGCGCAGGCAATGGGAGGAGAAGGAGGAATTCCCTCCCTACGAGTTCGCCGTCGATCAGGGCAGGGAGCTTTTCGCGACCCCCTTCAAGAACGGAAAATCCTATGCCGACTGCTTTCCCAACAGGGGCATCGGCGTGCGACAGAACTATCCCTATTTTGATGTGGCCAAGGGCGAGGTCGTCACGCTGGAGCTCGCGCTCAACCGCTGCCGCGAACAGAATGGGGAAGCGCCGTACTCCTACGTGAAGGACGAAATGGCGGCGCTCACCGCCTACATGGCCTTCACCTCGCGCGGCAAGCCGTTCGACATCAAGATCCCGGATGATCCGCGCGCGCTCGCCGCCTACGAGAAGGGCCGTCAGTATTTCTATGAGCGGCGCGGACAGTTGAATTTCTCCTGCGCGTCCTGCCACGTGCAGAATCCGGGTGAGCATATCCGCGCCGAAGTCCTGGCGCCGGCGCTCGGCATCCTGGCGGCCATGCCGATCTACCGATCCGAATGGGGCGGTATGGGCACGATCACGCGCCGCTTCATGACCTGCAACAGCCAGGTGCGCGCAACGCCGTTGGCGCCGCAGGACGAGCTCTATCGTGACGTCGAATTCTATCTGTCCTACCTGAGCAACGGCCTGCCGATCGCCGGGCCGGGTGCGCGGCCCTAGGAGGCGAGAATGCGCAACGCACTTCTGCTGGCTTTCGCCATTGTGCTGGGTACAGCCGCCGGTTCATCGGCGCTGGCCGCCGACGAACAGGAATTCAAGGCGGCGCTTGCCGCGGCCGAAAGCGCCAATCGCGAGGCAGGCGCGTTGAAGAACCAATGGACCACGACCGCGCAATCTCTCAATGCGGCAAAAAGGGCCGCAGCCGCCGGCGACTACGACAGGGCGGTCAGCCTCGCCCGGCAGGCCGAGGCGCTCGCCAAGGCGTCGATCGAGCAATCGAAGCGCGAAGACCAGGCCTGGCGGAACGCGGTCATCCGCTGATCGCGCAAAGCCGCACTCAAGGTGCCGAAATGACGCTGCATCGTCGTGAGCTTCTGCGGCTTCTCACCGCCGCTGCCGCGTACGGCGTCGCTCCGCGGCTTGCGCGCGCGGCTGACGATCAGGCGATCTACGACGTCGGCCGGTTCGGAAACGTGCGCGTTCTGCACATGACCGACACGCACGCGCAGCTCTCGCCCGTCTACTTCCGCGAACCGAGCATGAATCTCGGCGTCGGGCCGATGCAGGGGCGACCGCCGCACCTCGTCGGGAGAGCGTTTCTCGATCACTTCGGGATCGAGAGTGGCGGACGTCTTGCTTACGCCTTCACCTCGCTCGACTACGAGGAGGCGGCGCACCGCTACGGCCGGCTGGGCGGCTTTGCTCATCTCAAGACGCTCATCGATTGGCTGCGGGCGGAGGCCGGTCCCGGGCGCTCGCTGCTGCTCGACGGTGGCGATCTGTGGCAGGGCAGCGGGCTCGCCCATGCCCTGAAGGGCCGCGACATGGTCGAGGCCGCCAATCTGCTCGGCATCGCGGCGATGACCGGCCACTGGGAGTTCACTTACGGAGAGAAGGGCGTCCGCGACAATCTCGAACAGTTCAAAGGCGAGTTCCTCGCGCAGAACGTCTTTCTGACGGAAGACGCGGCCTTCAACGACGCGCCGGCGTTCGATGCCGCGTCCGGACGCGTGTTCAAGCCGGCGACCATCCGGGAGATCGGCGGATTTCGCGTCGCGGTGGTCGGCCAGGCGTTTCCCTATGTGCCGGTCGCTCACCCAAGGCGTTTCGTGCCGGACTGGACCTTCGGAATTCGCGCGGAAGAGCTGCAGAGGCTGGTGGACGACCTGCGCAATCGGGAAAAGGTCGATGCGGTTCTGCTGCTGTCGCACAACGGCATGGACGTCGACCTGCAGCTCGCGAGCCGCGTGCGGGGGATCGACGTCATTCTCGGCGGTCACACCCACGATGCGGTGCCGCGCCCCTCGGTCGTCGCCAACGCGGGCGGCAAGACGCTGGTGACCAATGCCGGATCGTCCGGCAAGTTCCTCGCCGTGCTCGACCTCGACCTCGGGAAGGGGAGGGTCAATGACGTCCGCTACCACCTCCTGCCGATCTTCTCAGGGTTGATCGAGGCGGATCGCGACATGCAGGGGCTCATCGATCGGCTGCGGGCGCCGCACGCGGCGCAATTCGCCGAGGTGCTCGCCACTGCGGACCAGCTGCTCTACCGCCGCGGCAATTTCAACGATCCGCTCGACCAGGTGATCTGCGACGCGCTGCGCCAGGAGCTTGATGCGCAGATCGCGCTGTCGCCCGGCTTCCGTTGGGGAAACACGCTTCTGCCCGGCCAGCCGATCACCATGGAGGATCTGCTGTCGGAAACCGCCATCACCTATCCGGAAGTCTATGTGCAGGAGATGTCGGGCGAGCAGCTCAAGGCCGTGATGGAGGACATCTGCGACAACCTGTTCAATCCCGATCCCTACTATCAGCAGGGCGGAGACATGGTGCGGGTCGGCGGCATGGACTACACCTGCGCGCCGGGCGAGGCGGCGGGCCGGAGGATTTCGGAGATGACGCTCGACGACGGCCGGCCGGTCGAGCCCGGCAAGACCTATCGGGTGGCGGGCTGGGCGTCGGTCAACGAGCAGAAGGGGGCGCCGGTCTGGGAGGTGGTGGCGCGCCGTTTGCGCAGCGAAAAAACGATCGGGCCGAAGCGCCTCAACCGGGTGCGGCTCAGAGGCGTCGAGCAGAACCCGGGAATGTCGCGATCCGGGTAGCAGCCCTGCCATCGCGATGCGGGCGGACAATCCGGTTCCATGTCGCTCCGTCCGCTCCGCGCGCTGCGCCGTCTGCCGTTCGTAACACGACTCGAATTGAGTCAGAAATGATCCGACGCGTGGGCGTCGTGATCGCCAGGGAGATGAACCGATGCGCCGAATGTTCCTCATTCTGATGATTGCAGGTATCGCGGTCGGGCTGCCGGCCCGGCTCGGATTCGCCGATGATGCAAGACCGCACCGCATCGCCATTCAGGTCGACCAGAACGATCCCGCGGTGATGAATCTCGCTCTCAACAACGCCTCGAACGTCCTGGAGTACTATCGGTCGAAAGGCGAGGACGTGGAGGTGGAAGTCGTGGCCTACGGGCCGGGGCTGCACATGCTGCGCGACGACACGTCCCCCGTGAAGGACCGCATCAGGCGGCTTTCCGAACAGAGCTTTCCGGCGGCGATCAAATTTTCCGCCTGCAACAACACCCGGGAAGGCATGCAGAAGCGCGAAGGACACCCGGTCGCGATCCTGCCGCAAGCCACGATCGTCCCCTCCGGCGTCGTGCGACTGATGGAACTGCAGGAACGGGGATGGAGCTACGTGAGGCCATGACGGCGTCGGCCGTCGCGACCCGGATCGGAGGATAGGACCATGCGCGCCCTTCTGGCTTCCATGCTTTTCTCCCTGCTGCTCTCGCTGCTGTCGCTGCCGGCGCGCGCCGACGAGGCCGTCGTAACCTACAAGTCCCTGTCGCCGGACGCCGCCATCGAACTCGCCCACGCGGCTTTGGTGAAGTGCCGGGCCAACGGCTATCAGGTCGCCGTGGTGGTGATGGACCGGTTCGGGCAGCCGCTCGTGATGATGCGCGACCGTTTCGCCGGGTTGCCGGCGCCCGAGACCGCGCACGACAAGGCCTACACGGCGATCAGCTTCCGGATGAATACGGCGGATTTCGCCGAGGCGGTGCGCGCGGGCCGCCTTGGAGCCGGCCTCGGGCGCCTGCCCCACGTCGTTCTCCTCGGAGGGGGCCTGCTCATCGAATCCGGAGGGGCGATGCTGGGAGCCGTTGGGGTCGCCGGCGCGCCGGGCAGCGACAAGGACGAGGAATGCGCGCGCGCGGGGCTCGACGCGATCCGGGACAGGCTCGATTTTTGATCGCCACCGCACCCGCGGCTGACAATTGTTCCGACCGCGATCGCACGACCGCCCGTGCCAGGTCGCGATGAACCGCTCCCCGATCGGGCGGGGCATTTTTCTCTGCAGTGCCGTCCCTGCTGCGACAATCCACGTCGTCGGCGCAGGCCACATTGTGATTGACAACACCACTCGTGGCCTCAAGTCTCTTAGCCGTGAGTGGGGGAGGAGCGACATGAGATTTCAACGTTCCGCGCAGGATCGTGTTCGCCTTTGTCCGAACGGGGCCGCGACGTGGCTCCTGGCGGCTGCGGCGCTGCTGCTCGCCTCCACAACCGGCACATTGGCCGAAACCAATTGGCCGACGCGCCCGATCACGCTCGTCGTCCCGTTTGCGGCCGGCGGCGGCATCGATGCGAGCGCGCGCATCCAGGCGCAGGCGCTCGGCGAGATCCTCGGACAGACGATCGTGGTCGAAAACGTCGGGGCCGCGGCCGGCACGATCGGCAGCGCGCGCGTCGCCAACGCGACGCCCGACGGCTACACGTTTCTGATCGGCAACAGCGGCACGCACGTCTACAGCCAGTCGCTCTATCGCAAGGCGCCGTATCGCTCGACCGAGGATTTCGACCCGATCGGAATGGTGACGGAATCGCCACGCCTGCTGATCGTCCGCAAGGACCTCCCGGTCAAGAATCTGCAGGAGCTGGTCGCCTACATGAAGGCCAATCAGGCGAAGATGCAGTACGGATCGGCCGGCGCGGGCTCGGGCACGCATCTGCCTTGCGCGCTTCTGAACTACACGGTCGGCGTCAACATCACGATGGTGCCGTTCCGTGGAGAAGGACCGTCGCTGCAGGAATTGATCGCCGGGCGGCTCGACTACATGTGTACGACGATCCAGACCGGCGCGGCCCAGGCGAAACAGGGCGCCGTGAAGGCGATCGCCGTGATGGCGCCTCGCCGGGCGGCGATCATCCCGGACGTGCCAACGACGGGCGAGCAGGGCCTGCAAGGCGTCGAAGCGACGGTGTGGAACGGTTTCTTTTTCCCGAAGGGCACGCCCAGGCCGATCATCGAGAAAATGCACGCGGCGGTCGACAAGATGATCGAGCGGCCGGACATCCGGAAGAAGATGGAGTCGCTCGGCCTCGAGATCATTCCGAAGGAAAACCGGACGCCGGAATATCTGGCGACTTTCATGAAACAGGACATCGAGCGCTGGGGCAAGGTCATCAAGGCGGCCGGCATCCAGCTGGATTGATCACGCGACTGGCCGCTTCCGTACGGCGCCGGACCGCCCTGCATGCGCGCCCCCTGGGGCGATCGGAGTCGTGCCGTTTGCGCCGCCCTCGTGCGTTCGAGGGCGGCGCTCTCGTTTTCCGCGCCGAGAGGCAAAATTCGGCTCAACATTTCCCGCCGCATCGGGGATAGTGTCGCCCGCTCTCGGTCGCGTCCTGCGGCAGGCCGGTGCGGACCGCGACGGAGACGAGAGCGGCGATTGTGGCCGCGCGCAATGGACGGAGCACAGGATGGGGGTTCGCCATTTCGGTGCCAATGTTCTGCGCGTCGAGGATCCGCGGCTGCTCCGCGGCCACGGACGCTACCTCGACGACATCGACCTGCCCGGGATGCTGCACGTCGCCTTCGTGCGCAGCCAGGTTGCCCATGCGCTGGTGCACGGGATCGATCTGGGCGCCGCGCGCCGGCTTCCCGGCGTGGTCGCCTGCTTCGCCGGCCGCGATCTCGGGCGTGCCGCCTGCGAGCCCATGCCGCAGATGCTTCCCTCGCCGCTTCTCAGGCAGTCGAAAACCTATGCACCGCTCGCAACCTCGGAGGTGTGTCACGTCGGCGTGCCACTGGCGGCGATCGTCGCCGAAAGCCGCGCGATCGCCGAGGATGCGGCGGCGCTGGTCGACGTCGAGTACGAGCAGCTGCCGGCGCTCGTCGATTGGCGGCGCGCGCTCGAGCCCGATGCGCCCCGTGTGCACGCGGACGCTCCCGACAATCTCGTCGGCACGTTGCAGAGCCGCTTCGGACCGGTCGAGGACGTATTCGCCGGCGCCGCGCATGTGTTCGAGGCGACGTTCGAGACCCATCGGGGCGGATGCCATTCCATGGAAACGCGAGGCGTCATCGCGGCCTTGGAGCCGGATGGGCGGCTCGTGGTGTGGAGCTCTACGCAGGCGCCCTACATGGTCCGGCGCATGCTGGCACAGCACCTGCAATGCGCCGAGCGGTCGGTGCGGGTCGTGGCGCCCGACGTCGGTGGCGGCTTCGGGCCGAAGGCGGCGATCTATCCGGAGGAAATGGTCATTCCGCTGGTCGCCGCGGCGTTGCGCCGGCCGGTGAAATGGATCGAGGATCGCCACGAGCACTTCTTGTCGACAACGCAGCAGCGCGACCAGACATGGCAGCTCGAAGTCGCAGCCGATGCTTCGGGCAGGATGCTGGCGGTGCGCGGCCGCTGCACGCACGACAACGGCGCCTACGTGCCGTATGGCCTCGTCGCGCCGGTCACCTCGCTTGCGTCCTTTCCGGGGCCTTACGCGCTCGCCGCGCTCGACATCAGGATGGACGTCGTCTTCACCAACACGGTTCCCAACACTCCGGTGCGCGGGGCCGGCCGGCCGACCACCTGCTTCGTGCTCGAGCGCCTCGCCGATCTCGTCGCGCGCAAGCTCGACATCGAACGCGCCGAGGTGCGTCGCCGCAGCTTCGTGCGCGCCGACCAGTTTCCCTATCAGACCGGAACGAAGGCGCGGGACGGATCGCCGATCACCTACGACAGCGGCGATTTTCACGCATGCCTCGAAGCGGCGCTCGCGCGTATCGGTCCGGATTTTGATGATCGCAGACGACAGGCCCGGGCGCATGGCCGCTATCTCGGCCTCGGCATTGCGAGCTACGTGGAGGACACGGGGCTCGCGCCCTTCGAGGGAGCGACGGTTCGGGTGGAGCCGACCGGCAAGGTGGTGATCCAGACCGGAGCCGCGAGCCAGGGGCAGGGACACGCGACCGCGCTCGCGCAGATCTGCGCCGATCAACTGGGAGTCAGGATCGCGGACATCGCGGTCGAAGCGGCCGACACTGCGGCGTTCCCGCTCGGCATCGGCACGATCGCCAGCCGCATCGCCGTCACGGCAGGATCCTCCGTGCACATGGCGGCGAGCGCCGTGCGGGCGAAGGCGCTGAAGATCGCCTCCGAGGCGCTCGAAGTCGCCGAAAGCGACCTCGAGCTCGAGGACGGGGAGGTTCGGGTCGCGGGCGTGCCGGGCATGAAGATCTCACTGGCCAGCATTGCCCTCAATCTCGACGGCATGTCCGGCGTCCCGATGCCGGGCGGCGTCGAGCCCGGACTGTCCGCCACCGCCTATTTCGAAGCGCGGCAGACGACGTTCGCGAGCGGAACGCACGTGGCGGAAGTGGAGGTCGACGTCGAGACCGGCGCGGTCAGAATTGTTCGTTACGTCGTGGCGCATGACTGCGGCCGTCTCATCAACCCGCTGCTGGTCGACGGCCAGGTCCGAGGCGGCGTGGTTCATGGGCTCGGAAACGCGCTGTTCGAGAAAATGGTCTACGATGATCAGGGACAGCCGCTGGGGACGAACTACGGCGACTATCTGCTTCCGACCGCGCCGGAAATTCCGTCGATCGACATCGTCCACATCGAGTCACCGTCACCGCTCAACCCCCTCGGAGTGAAGGGTGCGGGCGAAGGCGGCACGATCCCGGCTGCGGCCTGCATCGTGAGCGCCGTGGAGGATGCACTGCGGCCCTTCGGCGTTCACTTGACCGGGCATCCGGTCACGCCGGACCGATTGCGGCGTCTGCTCGACGAGGTCCGCCAGATGGACATGCGCTAGATGGATCGCCGCACGAAATCCGGACAAACCGGAGCGCAAGCGCGTCCGGATTCCGCCGTATGGGGATGAGCTCCAGCCGGACGCCCATCCCGCCGTCTTCGCCAACTCTCGCCTTTTGACAGAAAATCTGCATTCTGGTGGTTCAACCGCAACCCAGCCGGCCAACGCACGGGGTCGCCAGCATGCACAAGCCGCCGCTCGAAGGCGTGCGTGTCCTCGAACTGGCCCGCATTCTGGCCGGCCCGTGGGCGGGACAATTGCTTGCCGACCTCGGCGCGGAGGTGATCAAGATCGAACGCCCCGCCAGCGGCGACGACACGCGGGCATGGGGGCCGCCGTTCGTTGAGGATCGAGACGGAAATCCGCTGTCGGCGGCCTATTTCCATGCCGCCAACCGCGGAAAGCGGTCGGTCGAAGCCGATTTCGAACAGGAGGAGGGACGGCGTCTCGTGACCGCGCTCGCGCGCGAAGCCGATGTCCTGATCGAGAATTTCAAGGTCGGCGGGTTGGCGCGATACGGGCTCGACTACGAATCGTTGCGCAAGGCCAATCCTCGTCTCATTTATTGCTCGATCACCGGCTTCGGCCAGACCGGACCTTATGCGTCGCGCGCCGGCTACGATTTCCTCATCCAGGCGATGGGCGGGATCATGCATCTGACCGGCGAGCCCGATCGGGAGCCGCAAAAGATCGGCGTCGCGTTCGCGGATATCTTCACCGGCCTCTATGCGGTTGTGGCGATCGAGGCTGCCCTGATCGAGCGTGAACGCAGCGGCGAGGGCCAGCACATCGATGCGTGCCTGCTCGACGCGCAGGTCGGAGTGCTGGCGAACCAGGCCCTGAACTATCTCGTCAGCGGAAAATCGCCGAAGCGCATGGGCAATGCGCACCCGAACATCGTCCCATACCAGGTCTTTCCGGTCGCCGACGGTCACATCGTGATCGCCACCGGCAATGACGGCCAGTTCAAGCGCCTGTGCGGCGCCCTGGGAATTGCCGAGGTGGCCGAGGACCCGCTGTACGCGTCGAACGCAAGCCGCGTCGCCAACCGGGACCGGCTCGTTGCCGCACTTGTCGAAAGAACCCGGCGCGTGACCCGCGCGGACCTGCTTGCGCGTCTGGAAGCCTGCGGCGTGCCGGCGGGACCCATTCACGATGTCGCCGATGTTTTCTCTGATCCCCAGGTGATCGCCCGTGGCATGCGTATCGAGATCGCAGACGCGCACGCCAAAGGCGGCAGCGTGCCGGGCGTACGAACGCCGATCGCCTTTTCCCGCACGAACCTGTCATACATGCGTTCCTCTCCGCGGCTTGGCGCCGACACCGAAGATGTGAAGGCGGCGTTCGCACAGGGCCGACCGTTGTTTTCGCGTCCGCGTGCGGCGGACGAATAGGTGATGCGTTGCATCGACGTTCTAGCGGCCGCGCCCGGGCCCCTGAACGGCATGCGGGCGCCCGTTCCTGACCTCGGGGTCGGCGCGTCTTGCCATCAATTGCCATCAAATGGACACGCAGACATTCCCTGATAACCATACAAACAGCGGAAAGAACGCCTGCGATACGGGGCGGGCTATCTTGAGGCTGGCCCGGGATCGCGCACGCCGCAAAGGAGCGTCGACCTCAATCTCCGAATCGAGGGAGACATTCGCCACATGCCGCATGTTCGCATTCTCGCAGTCACCGTCGCGCTCGCGGCCGGCTTCTCCGCATCCGGCGCGATGGCGCAGGACTGCAATCGGTTTTTCTGGCAGTGCCAGGGATGGTCCGGACCCCGCAGCCAGAGCCCCACCCTCGGCCTGGCGCCGCCGGTCATCCTCGCGCCCCGACCGGGTATCGAACCCCCGGACGAGACGACCGCGCCGACCAACGTCGCCGTGCCCGGATACGACGTCAATCTCCGGCGAAGATACGCGGCGCTGTATGGGCCGGTCGCCGGCGAACCGTTTCCCGTCCGGGCGGTCAATCTGTCCGACATCGATCCGGCCTTTCTGCGCACCGTCGTCGACTATCGCACCAGCGAAGCTCCCGGCACGATCGTGATCGATCCGCACCAGCATTTTCTCTATCTGGTGCTCGCCGGCGGGCGCGCCTTGCGCTACGGCGTCGGCGTCGGCCGCCAGGGCTTCGGCTGGTCGGGCGTCGCCACCGTGCACGACAAGCAGGCCTGGCCGGATTGGTATCCGCCCAAGGAAATGCTGCAGCGGCAGCCGGAAATCCGGCGGCAGATGTCGGAGCTGCAGAGCGGAATCGGAATGCCGGGTGGGCCGCGCAATCCGCTCGGCGCCCGTGCGCTCTATCTGTGGCAAGGCAACAAGGACACGCTCTATCGCATCCACGGCACCGTGGAGCCATGGACGATCGGAAAGAGCGTCTCGTCCGGCTGCATACGGATGATCAACCAGGACGTGCTCGATCTCTACCAGCGCACGCCGGTCGGCACCAAGGTCGTGGTCCTGCCCTAGGCATCGCGGGCCACAACGCACACGCGCGTGACGAGGGCGCCCGACGGCGCGTGAATCGTGCCCGGTCAGGTCGTGGTGACGAGCTGGTAGTTCGGCGTCGAACGCGCGATCGCGACCTCCTCGTCGGTCATGTCGACCGGGATATCGGCGAACAGCGGCGTGCTGAGATAGCGTTCACCCGTGTCAGGCAGCATGCACAATACGCTGGCGCCGCGCGGCGCCTCGGCGCAGACCTTGAGCGCGCCCGCGAACGTCGCGCCGGCGGTGATGCCGACGAAAATTCCTTCCTTGCGGGCGAGATCACGGCTGCAGCGGAACGCCTCGGCGCCGGTGATGCGCAGCACGCGATCGATGACTCCCATGTCGACGACGTCGCCGGTGAGCTTCGGGATGAAATCAGGGCTCCATCCCTGCATGGGATGCGGCCGGAAGGCCGGATGGCCGGCCGCGGGCGAGCCGTCCGGATTGCGCTGCTGCGGGGCTCCGCTTGTCAGCATCGGCGCGTCATCCGGTTCGCACACGACGATCTTCGTGTCGGGACGTTCTTTCGCGAGTACGCGCGCCACGCCTTTGAGCGTTCCGCCGGTGCCGAAGCCGGTCACCCAATAGTCGAGCCGCTCGCCGTGGAAGTCGTCGAGAATCTCGCGCGCCGTCGTGCGCGAGTGCATGTCGGGATTGGCTTCGTTTTCGAACTGTCGGGTCAGGAACCATCCGTGCGCCTCGGCGAGCTCGACGGCCTTGCGCACCATACCGGTGCCGCGTTCGGCGGCCGGTGTCAGGATCACCTTGGCGCCGAGAAAGCGCATCAGCCTTCGCCGCTCGATGCTGAAGCTCTCCGCCATGGTGACAACGAGCGGATAGCCTTTTTGCGCGCACACCATGGCAAGCCCGATGCCGGTGTTGCCGCTCGTCGCTTCGATCACGGTTTGCCCGGGCTTGAGCTTGCCGGTCCGCTCGGCCTCTTCGATCACGCCGAGGGCAAGGCGATCCTTGACAGATCCCAATGGATTGAACGCCTCGATCTTGACGAAGAGATCGACGCCAGCCGGCGCCAACTTGCCGATCCGCACCACCGGCGTATTGCCGACCGTCTCGAGGATATTCGCATATCTGCGCCCCATGGTGCGTGTCCCCTCGCTCTCGATGCCGATGCGCCCGCAGGCTCGCTCCGCAATTCGCAGGTTGTATCGAAGTGTGGTCGTCACGACAACCGACGGTCTGCCGGCGTCGTCGCCGGTGTCACCGCAAATGCCTCGACCTCGTTGGATCAAATGCGATTTCCCAGCGGCGCGCAGCGACGGGAAGCGAACCCCATTGCCATCAACCGGACACGATGGAGTGATTAAACGGCCCGGCGCGGTGACGCTTGCGCTCGCCGAATGACGGCCGGAGCGCCAAGCGTCTCGGTCTGGCGCCGCTGCGGCGATGATGCCGGGGCGCGTCATGACCAAGCGACAGATGGGATTTTCACTCGTGCCCGATGCTGCCGCTCGGCCCGGGAGCGACGTCCAACAGGAAGTGATGGGTCATCAATATCCTTTCTGACCCGGTCCGCGCGATGGCAGGCCATCGCCTGTGCAAGCCTGTGGAGAAGTAGCTGAGTATGACGAGGAGACCACAGGGCTAACCCTTTACCTGCTACATCTGATGAACTAGAGAATCGCTCGCGGCTGGGGGCCGCCCATGCGTCAGATCTTGATTGTTGATCACGATACGCGATCGGGCGTGGTCATCGGAGCCGCGCTCGGCGGCATGCGCATCCGCGAAGCCGTGACCGGGAATCTCGCGCTCTCGATCCTGTATCGAGAGGACGTCGATCTGGCGATCGTCGACGCTTTCGTTCCGGGCTCGTCCACCCGCGTCGCCATGCATGCGATTGACCGCGGCATTCCGGTGCTGATGACGACCAGCGACCGCGATCTCCTCGAACGCTTCCGTGAACTGAAGATTCCCTTCATCGCCAAACCGTTGACGGTTGCGCGCGTCCACACGGAAGTCTGCGCCGTGCGAAACGAGGTCGAGGAAACGCTCAATCGGTCGCGCGAGGGCTTGGCGCGACTGCCGGCAGGGCAGATGACCGTGAACTCGACCCTGCGCGATGCCCGGGCGCTGGTGGCACAATCCTTCGAGGCGCGCCCACGCGCGCGCGGATATGCTGCGCAGCAGGGCGACCTGCGCGCGCTGGCAGACAGCTATCGCGGGCTCGCCTTGTGCGGTTCGCCCATGGCGCGCGCCAGCCGCTTGCGGATGGCCGGCCAGCTCGACCGATGGGCCGCCAAGCGCGAATGGATGACCGACCAGTCGGTCTCCTAGACCGCGACCGGCCAACCTAGGAGCCGGTTTTGCGCAAGATTGCGCTCTCGCTCCATCACCTGACGCATTGGCCTCTTCGGCGGACCGATCCCCTTCGCCCGATCATGCGGTGTTTCCGGGCCGTTCTTGAGATCGTCAACGCGGCGCCTGACGTCGGAGCACGAAGGCAACGGACAAGTGAAGTCCCGTCTCTCGTGCGGCCGGAGGTAGAAACGTGGCAGGGCGCCACAGTATACTACCGTTGATCGATGTCTTCGCCGATCATTCACGAATGAATATGCTGTATTGCGATTGGTGATGATGTAAATATTCCCAAAGGCTGGAAGGCAACGAGAGGGGAAATCGTGCGCCACCTGCTCGTCGTCGATCACGACTATGCCACACGCTTCATGATGGCGAGTGGCTTGAGAACGCTGCGCTGCGAAGTTACCGACGCGGAGACGGGTACCGAAGCGGCATGGCTGCTCGAACATCGGGAATTCGATCTCGCCATCATCGACGCGCTCGTGCCGGGCGTTCCCGCGCGACGCGTGCTCGAGCAGGCGCTTGCGTGCGGGACGCCGGTTCTGCCGACAAGCGACGACGAAGTTGTGCTGTCCCGCTTCGGCGAGG
>CAZIGW010000168.1:0-27141 GCA_964538565.1 uncultured Hyphomicrobiales bacterium
AACGTCACCGAGGCTCGCCTGGCGCTCGACCACAACGGCCGCTTCCAGGCGCTTGCCATCGACACTGTGTGCGACATGGGGGCGTATCTGTCGTGCTTCGCGCCCTACATCCCCTATGTCGGCGCCCTCATGCTGCCGGGCGTCTACGATTTCCCCACCTGCTTCATCCGTATCCGCGCGGCGTTCACCAATACCGTGCCAGTCGATGCCTATCGGGGCGCGGGGCGGCCGGAGGCCGCCTACGTGATCGAGCGCCTCGTCGAAGCGGCGGCGCGCGAGACCGGCATCGCGCCCGACGTGCTGCGGCGGCGGAATTTTATCAGGCCCGGCGCGATGCCGTACGAGACGCCGACCGGCAAGGTCTATGATTCCGGAGATTTTGCCGGGCATCTGAAGCGCGCGCAGGAGATCGTCGACTGGGTCGGATTCAACCGGCGCCTCGCCCAATCGAAGAAGGCGGGCAAGCTGCGCGGCATCGGGCTCGCGACCTATATCGAGGCGTGCGGCTCCAACGGACCAGAGCCTGCGACGGTGCGGCTCGACCATGACGGCAACGTCACGGTTCTGATCGGCTCGCAGTCGACCGGGCAGGGCCATCACACGGCCTATGCGCAGCTCGTCGCGGAGCATCTCGATCTGCCGCCGGAGCGCGTCAGGGTCATCCAGGGCGACACGGATCTGCTCGAGAGCGGAATGGGGACCGGCGGGTCGAGCTCGATCCCGTGCGGCGGCGCCTCGGTGGCGGGCGCGGCGCGCAAGCTCGCCGACACGCTGAAGACACTCGCCGCGGATGCGCTCGAAGCCGGCGCGGCCGACCTCGAGATCGCGGATGGACGCGTGCGGGTCGCCGGCACGGACCGCGCGGTGAGCTTCGCCGAGCTTGCCCGTTCGGCCGAGAGCCAGCCCGATCGCCTGCGCGCCCAGGACGCGTTCTCGCCGCCGGCACCCACCTATCCCAACGGGACCCATCTCGCCGAGGTGGAGATCGACCCGGAC
Source organism: uncultured Hyphomicrobiales bacterium (assembly GCA_964538565.1). Taxonomy (GTDB): domain Bacteria; phylum Pseudomonadota; class Alphaproteobacteria; order Rhizobiales; family Xanthobacteraceae; genus CAYVBN01. Next base: position 997 of record CAZIGW010000168.1, read on the forward strand.
ACCGGCGCGGTGGAAATCCTTCGCTATGTCGTGGTGGACGACTTCGGCGTCACGCTCAATCCGTTGCTGCTCGCCGGTCAGATCCACGGCGGCGCCGCGCAGGGCATCGGCCAGGCGCTGATGGAGCACACGGTCTACGACAGCGATTCCGGGCAGCTCGTCACCGCGACGCTGATGGACTACGCGTTGCCGCGCGCTGCCGACGTGCCGGCGTTCCACTTCGAAACCCGCAACGTCCCCTGCAAGACCAACGTTCTCGGCGTGAAGGGCGCCGGCGAGGCGGGCGCCATCGGCTCCTGCCCGGCGGTGATGAATGCCGTTGTCGATGCGCTGTGGCGCGCCTACGGCATTCGCCACGTCGACATGCCGGCCACGCCGGAGCGGCTCTGGTCGGTGATCGCAGAAGCGCGCCGCACCCGCGCAGCCTGACGATTCTCCTGCGATGCCAGGACGATAGGTGATGATTTCACGAAATCGTGAATGCACGCGACCGCTGTGTCCTCGCCGTTTTTGCGGAATAACACTCTGGCGCCGGTGTTGGCCCAATGCCGGTTGCGCCGCCATCTGTCCGGATGGGGCGAGAAAACCTCCGAGCCAGCGTGTGATCCGGCGAAGTGGAATCCCGTTCGCCGACAGGATCATGCGCCGATTCGCGGGAGATGGGCGCGAGGGGCGAAACGCGGTGTCCTCTTTTGCTGATCGCGCGCCAATGCTACGGGCTTCGCCCCGGAAACAGAGGGAGACTGGAAGATGATTCGTACTGTGCTCGCCGTCGCTGTCGTAGCTGTCGGCGTCACCGCCGTCGCGGCTCAGTCGTCGGACCCGATCCTCGTACGTCAGGGCCTGATGAAGGAGAACGGCAAGCAGGCCAAGCTCGGAGCCTCCATGGTCAAGGGCGAGGCGCCGTTCGACCTCGCCAAGGCCAAGGCGATCTTCGCGGCGTTCGAGGATGCGGCAAACAAGATGCCGGCGCTGTTTCCGGAGAACTCGAAGACCGGGCATGACACGACGGTGTCGCCGAAGGTCTGGGAGAACATGGCGGACGTGAAGGCACGCTTCAAGAAGTTCGGCGAGGACGCCAAGGCGGCCCAGGCCGCGACGAAGGACCTCGACACGTTCAAGGCGAACTTCCAGATGGTCGGCAAGAACTGCGGCGGCTGCCACGAGATGTATCGCATCAAGAAGAGCTGAACGAACTCACACGCCGGACCTCCGGTCCGGTCGGAATTGCGGGGGCGGGTGTCGCGAGACGCGCCGCCCTCGATTTTTTCCGCGAGCCGCGAACCCCGGGTGCATGACCCGGCGCAGTGCAATCGGGGGCTGACGCGTCGTCCGTCACCTCGTGGAATGGACGCGCGATCTGACGTAAAACCGGTTTCCGCTCTTGCGGATCGCGCTCTAGGATCGGCCGAGGAGGAGAGGCCATGTTGCGCAAGCTGGTGATCTTGGTGGTCGCATGCGTCGTGGTCGGCCTCGCCGCCTTCTGGGTGATCACGATTCCCGCGACCGTCCCGGCAAGCGCGCTCGAGCCTTACACGCCGAATCTCGCGAACGGAGAAACCCTGTTCCACATCGGCGGGTGCGCTTCCTGCCACGCGATCCCCAAGGAGAAGGATCGCACGCGGCTCGGCGGCGGACTTGCACTGCACTCGCCGTTCGGCACGTTCTACGTGCCCAACATCTCGCCCGACCCGAAGGACGGTATCGGCGCCTGGAGCGAGGCCGACTTCGTCACCGCGCTCTCGAAGGGCACGTCGCCGGACGGGCAGCACTACTATCCGGCGTTGCCCTACACGTCCTATCAGCGCATCGAGCGCGACGGTCTGCGCGACCTGTTCGCATACATCAAGACGTTGCCGCCCGTGCAGGGCAAGGTGCGCGACCACGACATTCGCTTTCCCTTCAACATTCGCCGGATGCTCGGCGTGTGGAAACTCCTGTTTCTTGACGGACAGGAATTCAAGCCCGATCCGTCGCAGAGCTTTGAATGGAATCGAGGCGCCTATCTGGTGAACGGTCCCGGTCACTGCGCCGAGTGCCACAGCCCGCGCAATGTCCTCGGCGCAATCGTTTCGTCCCAGCGCTTCGCCGGCGGGCCGGATATCGAAAGCGACGGCTGGGTCCCGAACATCACTCAGCTCGGGCTCAAGGACTGGTCGCAGAAGGACATCGAATATCTTCTGGAGTCCGGACAGACGCCGGACGGGGATTCGGTCGGCGGGGCGATGACCGACGTGGTCCGCAACACCGCGCTGCTCTCCGCCGGCGACCGCCAGGCGATCGCGGTCTACATCAAGTCGCTGCCGCCGGTTCAAGGGCCCCCCAAGCCGAAGAAGAAGGGAAGCTGAGCGCGCAGCGGCTCCGCCCGGGGGCGCGCCGCCCCCGGCCGCCCGCGCCGCCGCCGGTGCGTCCGCTTTCGCCGCCCGCACGGCTTCCGCAAGTGCTCCCGACGTGCCAATAACGAGCGGGCGTCGGCGGTTTCCCGCGGGAGGCCGGCGGCGGGGGCGAGCGCGTCATGAACATCATCACGGCCATCTTCATCAAAGTTCTCTCGACGATGCTGTTCGCCATGATGGGCGCGCTCGTGCGCTTTCTCGGCCAGGCGATTCCGGTCGGACAGATCGTGTTCTTCCGCAGCGCCTTCGCGATCCTGCCGGTCGCCGTGATCTATGCCTGGCGGGGGGAACTGCGCGCGGCGGTGCGCACCGGCCGGCCGCTCGGCCACGTGCTGCGCGGGCTTATCAGCGTCCTCGGCATGTTCCTCAATTTCGCCGCGCTTGCGCGGCTGCAGCTCGTCGACGCCACCGCGATCTCCTTTGCCTCGCCGCTGATCACGGTGGCGCTCGCCGCCCTGGTGCTCAAGGAAAAGGTGAGGATCTACCGCTGGTCGGCCGTGGGCGTGGGCTTTCTCGGGGTGGTCGTCATGCTGTGGCCCTATCTCGACGTGAACCGGGTCGTGGCCGGTTCGGCGGCCGCCACCGTCGGGGCGCTCTGCGCCATCGGGTCGGCGTTCACCAACGCCGGCTCGGTGATCCAGACCCGGCGGCTCACCGACAGCGAGACGACGTCGTCCATCGTCTTCTATTTTTCCGTCATCTGCGCGGTCGCCGGCCTGTGCACCTTGCCGTTCGGCTGGCGGCAGCCGAGCGGACCCCAGCTCGCCGCGCTCGTGACCATCGGGATCCTCGGCGGGCTCTCGCACATCCTGCTGACCGAGTCCTATCGATACGCCGCCGCCTCCGTGGTGGCGCCGTTCGACTACACGGCCATGCTTTGGGCGTTCCTGCTCGGCTACGCGTTCTTCGACGAACTGCCCAACCGCTACATTTTCGTCGGCTCGCTGATCGTCGTCGCCTCGGGGCTGTTCGTGATCTGGCGCGAGCGCCAGCTTGGGCTCGAACGCGTGCGCACGAGCGCGGTCGAGGGACCTCCGGTCGGCAAATGAGCGTCAGAACGCCTTGAAAGTGATGATGGTGCGGGTGTCTTCGATGCCCGGAATCGTCTGCACCTTCTCGTTCACGAAGTGACCGATGTCGGTGCCGGGCTCGACGTAGAACTTGACCAGCAGATCGAAGTCCCCGGCGGTCGAATAGATTTCGGAGGCGATTTCGGCGTCGGCCAGCGCGTTCGCGACCTGGTAGGACTTGCCGAGCTGGCACTTGATCTGGACGAAGAAGGGGACCATGGGCGTCTCCGGGCCGCCGGCCGCCGCCGGCCGTGGCGGCAATCCAGCAAAATCGCCGGTGACTGGCAAGGCGAGTCTGGGCGGCTCGAGAAGGGAATCCATTGCGCACACCGGGCTGGCGCCCAGCCGGAAAGCCTTGCGCCGCGGACGCCGAGGGCCTAGGTATCTGCCTGCAATCTCAATGGGGTGTCCGGCACGAGCGCCGGACTGAGAGGCGTCTCGCCAACCCATCGAACCTGATCCGGATCATGCCGGCGGAGGGAGCTTGAGATGCGTGCGCCGCACAGCGAATTGGCAAGTGTTGCCGCCGATCTGCTCGAGCGCGTACGCCAGCGTGCTCCGCGTGTGCATTGCATCACCAACACGGTCGCCCAGCCGTTCACCGCCAACTTGCTGTTGGCGGTCGGAGCGGCGCCTTCGATGACGACGGCACCCGGCGAGATCGCCGCATTCGTGGCGGGCGCCGATGCGCTGCTCGTCAACCTCGGCACGCTCGATCCGGACCGGCGGGCCGCCGCCGAAATCGCCATCGAGGAGGCGACCGAGGAAGGCGTGCCTTGGGCGCTCGATCCCGTCCTGATCGACCGTTCGGAAGCGCGCCGCGCCTTCGCCAGGGCGCTCGTCCCGAAGGGGCCGCGCGCCATTCGTCTCAATGCTGCGGAATTCACGGCGCTCGCCGGCCGCGAAACGGATGACGAGTCGGTCGCCCGATATGCGGCGGAGACGCGCGCGGCAATCGGCCTGACCGGGGCCACCGACCTCGTCACCGACGGCAGCCGGCGCGCGGAGATCGCCAACGGCGATCCGCTCATGAGCCGGGTGACCGCGATGGGATGCGCGGCCTCGGCGCTCGTCGCCGCCTGCCTCGCGGTGAACGGGGATGCATGGCACGCGACGGCCGCGGGCCTGATCGCGCTCGGGGTGGCGGGCGAACTCGCCGCCGGGCCGGCGCACGGCCCCGGCAGCTTCGCGGTCGGCATCCTCGACGCGCTTCACCGTCTCGACCGCCAGACCCTGCTGGCACGTGCCCGGATCGCCTGATGCACCCCGACCTTCGCGTCTACGCCATCGTCGATCCCGAGCGCGCGGGCGGGCGGGCGCTCGATGCCCTGGCGCGCGCGGTCGCGGCGGGCGGCGCCACGCTGGTGCAATTGCGAGACAAGCTCGGATCGACGCGCCGGATGGTCGAGGAAGCGCGCGCGATCAAGGCGGCGCTTGCCGGCCGCGCCCCGCTCCTGGTGAACGACCGCGTCGACGTGGCGCGCGCCGCCGGGGCCGACGGCGTGCATGTCGGGCAGGACGACATGCCGGCGGCCGACGCGCGGCGGCTGCTCGGGCCGGCGGCACTGATCGGGCTTTCGATCAAGACGGTCGCGCAGGCCGAGGCGGCGCCGCTCGAGGTTCTCGACTACGTGTGCGTGGGCGGCGTGTTCGCCACATCTTCCAAGGACAACCCCGACCCGCCGATCGGAGTAGGTGGGTTTCGCGCCATCCTGAACGTGCTTCGGGGGCGCGCACCCGATCTGCCGGTCGGTGCGATCGCCGGGATCGACACGACGAACGCCGGCGAACTGATCGCGGCTGGGGCCGACGGCGTGGCGGTGATCTCCGTCCTGTCGCTGGCGCCCGATCCCACGGCGGCGACGCTTGCCCTGCGCGGCATCGTGGACGCGGCGATGGATCGCAGGCGCGGGCGATGAAGACGCCGATCGCCGTCACCATCGCGGGCTCGGATTCCGGCGGCGGCGCGGGCATCCAGGCCGACCTGAAGACATTCTCGGCGCTCGGCGTCTACGGCGCCTCCGTCATCGCCGCGCTGACGGCGCAGAACACGAGGGGGGTGCGCGCGATCCACGACGTGCCGGCCGAATTCGTCAGTACGCAGATCGACGCGGTGTTCTCCGATCTCGAGGTGGGCGCGGTGAAGATCGGGATGCTGTCGCAGGTCTCCGCCATCGAGGCGGTCGCGGCCGGGCTCGATCGCTACCGGCAGACCAACGTCGTTCTCGACCCGGTGATGGTCGCCGGATCGGGCGATGCCCTTCTGGCGGTCGAGGCCGTCGATGTCCTGCGGCGCGAATTGATCCCACGCGCGCTTGTCGTCACCCCGAACCTGCCGGAAGCGGCGGCCCTGCTGGAGGGGCCGATCGCCGAGACCGAACGGGAGATGCGTCGGCAGGCCGAGCAGCTTCTCGATCACGGGGCGCACGCGGTGCTGATCAAGGGCGGGCACGGGCAGGGGCCGGAAAGTGTCGATCTGCTCGTCGATCGCCAGGGCGCCACGCGCTTTGCCGCACCGCGCGTGGCGACGCGCAACACCCACGGCACCGGCTGCACGCTCTCCTCCGCGATCGCGGCCGGGCTCGCCAGGGGCGACGATCTCCTGACCGCGGTGCGTCGCGCCAAGGATTACATCACCGCCGCCATCGCGGCCGCCGACCGCTTGTCGATCGGGACCGGGCACGGGCCAGTGCATCATTTTCACGCCTGGTGGTGAGACAGAGCGACCGGGGAGGTCGGACCATGACCAGGATCACGCGACGAAGCTTCGCCCGCAGCGGCGGCGCCGCATTGCTCGGGACCGTCCCTGCACCGGCCGTTGCGCGCGCTCAGCCGCTGCGCTGGCGCATGGTGACCTCCTGACCGAAGCGCCTGCCGGGCCCGGGCATGTCGGCCGAGCGCGTCGCCGAGCGCATCCGCACGCTCTCGGGCGGCCGGTTGCAGGTCGTCGTCTCGGCGGCGGGCGAGGTCGTGCCGGCGCTCGAGGTGCTCGACGCGGTCGGCGGCGGCGTGGCCGAAATGGGCCACACGGCCGCCTTCTACTGGCAGGGCAAGGAGCCGGCCGCCGCTTTCTTCACCACCGTCCCGTTCGGCCTCACGCCGACCGAGCACGTCGCCTGGGTGGATGCCGGCGGCGGCCAGGAACTGTGGGACGCGCTCTACCGCCCCTTCGGCGTCAAGCCGTTCATGGCCGGCAATACCGGCGTGTGCATGGGCGGCTGGTTTCGCCGCGAGCTCAAGAGCCTCGACGACCTCAAGGGGCTGAAGATCCGCTCACTCGGGCTCGGCGGTGAACTCTATCGCCGGCTCGGCGCCACGCCGCAGACGACGGCGCCCGGCGAAATTCTGACGAGCCTGCAGTCGGGCGTGCTCGACGCCGCCGAGTTCGTCGGTCCGGGCACCGACATTGCGCTCGGCCTCCATCGGGTGGCGCCGAACTACTACGGCCCCGGCTTCAACAAGCCGAACGGGACCGGCGAATGCCTGGTGTCGCTGAAGGCGTGGGATGGGCTCGACGCCGAGCTCAAGGCGATCGTGGCGCACGCGTGCGCCGCGGAGGCCTCTTTCGCGCTATCGGAGATGGAACGTCTCAATGTCGAGGCGCTCGCCGCGCTCGTCGAGCGCCACGACGTGCACCTGCGCAGGTTTCCCGACGATGTGCTCGCCGCCGCCAGAAAACAGGCGGATTTGGTGCTCGCCGAGCTCGGCTCACGAAGCGGAACGGCGCAGAAGGTCCATGACTCCTACATGGCGTTCCGCGGCCGGATCGCGGCCTGGTCGAAGGTCTCGCTCGAAGCCGTGCTCGCGGCGCGCGACGCCTGAGACGTCGCGCGCCCGCGTCCGTCAGGCCTTCGGCCCCTTGGGGCTGAAGCGCACGATCTTCTGCTGCTGCTCGCCCAGCCCGTCGATGCCGAGGCGGACGACGTCGCCGGCCTTGAGGAACTTCGGCGGCTTCATGCCGAGCGCGACGCCGGGCGGCGTGCCCGTGATGATGACGTCGCCGGGCTCGAGCACCATGAACTGCGAGCAGTACCACACCAAGTGGGCGACGCCGAAGATCATCGTCTTGGTCGATCCCTTCTGGCGCGTCTCACCATTCACGGTGAGCCACAGGTTGAGATTCTGCGGGTCCTTGATCTCGTCCTTGGTGACGAGCCACGGGCCGAGCGGGCCGAACGTCTCGCAGCCCTTGCCCTTGGTCCATTGACCCGCGCGCTCGATCTGAAAGGCGCGCTCCGACACGTCGTTGGCGAGGCAGTAGCCGGCAACGACGTTCATGGCGTTCTTCTTCGAGAGATAGCGCGCGCGCTCACCGATGACGATGCCGAGCTCGACCTCGTAGTCGAGCTTCGAGGACTCCTTCGGAATCATCGTGTCGTCGTTCGGCCCGCAGATGCACGACGGCGCCTTGTTGAAGATGATCGGCTCCTTCGGCACCTCGAGGCCGGCTTCCGCCGCGTGATCGGCGTAGTTGAGGCCGATGGCGATGAAGTTGCCGACCTTGCCCACGCACGGGCCGATGCGCACGCCGCTTCGCACCACCGGCAGCTTCGCGAGCGCGGTCTTGCGAATCTTCGCGAGGCCCCGCGGCGAGAGCACGTCACCGGCAATGTCCGGCACGACTTTCGACAGATCGCGGATGCGGCCGTCGGAATCGACGATTCCGGGCTTTTCGCGGCCGGCCGGGCCGAAGCGGACGAGCTTCATGGCAATTCTCTCCTGACGGTTCGGTGAATGGTTGGCTGATCAGAGATCGAAATGGCGGAGGCATCTTGCACGCCGAGGCGGCGCGAGCAACCGTCGCCGCGTGGCGCAGCGGCACCGTCGCGGTCCTGAGCCTCCATCCTCACGCTCGCTTCAGGGAGCTCGGCGGCGGCCGATCCGCTCCGACTGAACGACAACCCAAATCTGTAGTGATATTGTATGCAATCTCAGGTAGAATGTCGTTGAGGCTCCATATCGGGCAGGGGCGACATCTTTTCCGTGACTCGAACCTCGGGTCCAAGTCGGTCAATCCCATCAGCACAGGACGGAACGGGGGTGGTGGAGCGAGGTGGCGCGTCCCCTCAGAACGCGCCTGGGAAAGCTCCGCCGTCGAGCAGGATGTTCTGGCCGGTGATGTAGCCGGCCTGCGCCGAGCACAGGAAGGCGCAGGCCGCGCCGAATTCGTCAGGCTGACCGAGCCGCTTGGCCGGAATCGCGGCGATCCGCTCGGCGCGCACCGCATCGACGCTCGTGCCGCGCTGCTTGGCGTTCGCCTCGAAGTTCGAGCGCAGCCGGTCGGTTTCGAACGCGCCGGGCAGGACAAAGTTGATCGTGATGTTGTGCGCCGCGACCGAGCGGGCGACGCCGGCCAGGAACGCGGTCAATCCCGCGCGCGCGCCCGATGAGAGATCGAGGCCCGCAAGCGGCGCCTTCACCGAGCCCGACGTGATGTTGACGATGCGGCCGAACTTCCTGGCGATCATCGGCTCGATCGCCTTCTGGATCAGCTCGACGGCGACGATCATGTTGGCGATCACGCCATCGATCATCTGCTGGCGGGTCAGCTGGCGGAAATCGCGAAACGGCGGGCCGGCGTTGTTGTTGATCAGGATGTCGGGATCCGGGCAGGCGGCGAACAAGGCGTTCTGCCCTTCGGGAAGCGCGACGTCGGCCACGACAGGCAGCACCTTCGCGCCAGTCGCGGCACGGATCTCGGCGGCCGTCTCTTCGACCCGCTTGGGGTCGCGGCCGTTGACCACGACCTCGCAGCCGGCCTGCGCGAGCTGCATCGCACAGGCGCGGCCGAGACCGCGGCTCGAAGCGCAGACGATGGCCTTGCGGCCGGCAATGCCGAGATCCATGAAGCAGCCCCTTGGGTTTTCGCGCCCGTCGCCTGCGGCGACGGGGCCGGCACCCCTTAGGCCGCGTGGTTTGCGGATGTCAATGCCGGGCGGCTTCGACCGGCTGCGCGTCCTCGGCGATGCTCATCTGATTGCCGCGCCAGACGAACTCGGTGCCGACCCATCCACTGATCCACAGCGCCGGCAGAATCAGGTCGCGCAGGATCGCGTGCACCGGCATGAGGGCCGAGCGATGCCATCCGGCTGCGCGCAGGAGCGCCATCTCGGCGCCGTACCAGACCGTCGCGGCCGCGAGGAGACTGGCGAGGACGGATACTTCCGCCTGCGCCGCCAGAAAGGCGACGCCGGCGAGCGGGAACGCGCCGCCCGCCAGGATCTCGGGAGCGTAGTAGCCGATGAAGCACGCGCGTCGCAGGCGCGCCCAGCGCACCTGCCGTTGCCACACTTCGCGCGCGCCGCGACGTCCGAGCGGCTGTTCGAACGGCGTGTCCACCAGATGCACCGAGAGGCCGGCGGCGCGCACCACCTTGGTCGAGGCCGCGTCCTCCGCCACCTCGGCGCCGAGCGCCCGTATGCCGCCGGCGCGCTCGAGGTCGTCGCGCCGCCACAGCATGGTCTTGCCCTGCGCGAAGCCCAGGCCGACCGTATCGGCGAAATACTGCCAGCGCGCCTGGTAGGCGTTGAGAAAGGCGCACTCCAATTCGGCCCAGAAGCCATGCGGTCGGCCGCCGATCGGCGGCGAGCACACGAGACCGGTGTCGTGGCGCCACGTCGCCAGCAAGCGCTGGATGTAGTCGCGCGGCATCAGCACGTTGCTGTCGGCAAGCACGATCCACGAATGGGCCGCCGCGCGCCAGCCCTTGACGCAATTGTTGAGCTTCGGGTTGGCGCAGATCGTCTCGTTGCCGATCAGGAGCTTGGCATCCGCGTGCGGATGGGCGGCAATGAGGTCCTTCACCAGTCGGGCGACCGGGTCGCGCGCGCTCGCCACGCAGAAGATCAGTTCGTATCCCGGATAGTCGAGGTCGAAGGAGGAACGCAGCGTCTCCTCGACGAAATTGTCGAGACCGCAGACCGGCCGAATCAGCGTCACCGGCGGGGCGCCGGGCGGCGGGGGCTCATGGGCCGCGCGGGTCCGGCATCGGACGGCCGCCGCCAGAATGCTGGCGATGTGGAGAAAGATGGCGACGCCGCAGAACGTCGCCGCTGCGCAAATCGCAAGGGTCATTGCGTGCCTGCTACGTCACTCCGATGACAGCGCTGTGACAGCCGCGGGCGCGGGGATCGCGCCGCATCGCGCGTTCGCGCGTCATCGGGGCGCAACAAACATCTGTCAGTGAGGCCCCGGCACACACGGACAGGACGCTCACGCATGGTTGACGGTGGAATGCGACGGTTTCGTACGCTGTTCCTCTCCGACGTCCATCTCGGTACCCGCGGCTGCCAGGCCGAACGCCTGCTGGATTTCATTCGCTGCCACGACGCCGACACGTATTTTCTGGTCGGCGACATCGTCGACGGCTGGCAGCTCCGGTCGGGCTGGTACTGGCCGCAGGCCCACAACGACGTCGTGCAGAAATTCCTGCGCAAGGCGCGCAAGGGCTCGCGCATGGTCTACGTGCCGGGCAATCACGACGAATTCCTGCGCGAGTATTACGGCACGCATTTCGGGGGAATCGAGGTGGTCGAGGACGCGGTGCACGAGGGGGCCGACGGCCGGCGCTACCTCGTCATTCACGGCGACCACTTCGACCTCATCGTCACGCAGGCGCGCTGGCTCGCGCTGCTCGGCGACAAGGCCTACGAGCTCGCGATCGTGGCCAACCGTCTGTTCAACGGTCTGCGTCGCCGGTTCGGCTTCCCGTACTGGTCGCTCTCGCAGTGGGCGAAGCTGAAGGTCAAGAACGCGGTCAACTACATCGGCGAGTTCGAGAAGACGCTCGTCGCCGAAGCGCAGCGGCGCGAGGTGGACGGCGTCATCTGCGGGCACATTCACCACGCGACCATCCGCGAGGACTTCGGCATCCGCTACATCAATTGCGGCGACTGGGTCGAAAGCTGTACGGCGGTCGCCGAGCATCACGACGGCCGGTTCGAGATCATCACGTGGATCCATTCTGCGCGCGACCACGGCGACATGCCGGAGCTCGCGAGCGCCCAGGCGGCCTGAAGCCGCGCGCACCACCGTCGCACGTCGCCGGATCTGCAACCGATGCAAAGGACACGAACGTGACCGTGATCTCCCCCAGACATTCGCCGGACCTCGACGGACAGGTGGTCCAGAAGGCATACGCCCGGTGGGCGCCGATCTACGACGCGGTCTGCGGCCCGATCTTCGAGAGCGGCCGGCGAACGGCGGCGGCGGCGGCCCGTCGCGTCGGCGGGCGCATTCTCGAAGTCGGCGTCGGCACCGGGCTCTCGTTCGACGATTACGATTCGACCACCGAAGTGGTCGGCATCGACGTGTGCGAGCCGATGGTGGCCAAGGCGCGCGAGCGGCTGGCGAGCGGCCGCTACCCGTACGTGAAGTCCGTGCTCACCATGGACGCGCACGACCTCGCGTTTCCGGACGCGTCGTTCGACTGCGTCGTCGCCCAGTTCGTCATCACGCTGGTCGCCGAGCCCGAGCGCGTCCTGTCGGAATGCGCACGCGTCGTCCGGCCTGGAGGAGAAATTATTCTGGTCAACCACCTCTATTCGGAGCGCGGGTGGTACGCCGCCGTCGAGCGCTGGTTTGCCCGGCCGACGCGTGCGCTCGGCCTGCGCCCGGAATTTCCCTTCGACCGGCTCGCCGCTTGGGCGCGCGCGCATGGCGGTGCCGAGCTGATCGAGCGGCAGCCGGTCAAGCCGTTCGGCGTCTATACCCTGGTGCGGTTCCGCCGCGTCTCGTCCCAGACCATCGGGCGCGCCGCCTGATTCGCGCAGGAGCATGCGCGGCGGTCTTGCCGGCCGGCGTGCCGCGGCGCTACGCTCGCCGCGATGGTTGCCTCCGACGCGTCATCGGCCTTGCCGACCGCGGCCGACGTCGATGCCGCCGCGGCGCGGCTCGCCGGTGTGGCTCTGCGCACGCCGCTCGTGGTGTCGCCCGTCCTCGATGCGATCACCGGCGGGCGGGTGTTTCTCAAGGCCGAGACGCTGCAACGCACCGGTTCGTTCAAATTCCGCGGCGCCTACAACAAGCTCTCGTCGATTCCGCAGGGACTGCGCGCCGGCGGCGTGGTCGCGTATTCCTCCGGCAATCACGCGCAGGGCGTGGCCGCCGCCGCGAAGCTCCTCGGCATGCCGGCCGTGATCGTCATGCCGAGCGACGCGCCGTCGGCGAAACGCGATCGCACCGTCGCGCTTGGCGCCGAGATCGTGCTTTACGACCGCGAGCGCGAGGACCGGGAGGCGATCGCGCGCGACATCGCGGGCCGGCGCGGCGCCGTGCTGGTGCCGCCTTACGACGACGCGCTGATCATCGCCGGGCAGGGCACCGCCGGGCGTGAAATCGTCGAAGACCTGCAACGGATCGGGCTCGATCCCGACGTGGTGATCGTCAATGCCTCCGGTGGCGGCCTGGCGGCCGGCATCGCCCTCGCGGTGAAGACCCGCGTGCCGCAGGCGCAGCTTTACACCGCCGAGCCCGCCGGCTTCGACGATCACGCTCGTTCGTTCGAGAGCGGCCGGCGCGAGCAGAACCCGCAGGTGACCGGGTCGATCTGCGACGCGCTGCTCGCGCGCTCTCCCGGACGCCTGACCTTCGAGATCAATCGCGCGCTCGTCGGCCGGGGCGTTAGTGCGAGCGACGACGAAGTGGCCAGGGCGGTCGCGTTCGCGTTCCGCGAGCTCAAGCTCGTGGTCGAGCCGGGCGGGGCGGTGGGGCTCGCCGCGTTGCTGGCCGGGCGAATCGCCGTGGCGGAAAAGGTCGCCGTCGTGATCCTGTCGGGCGGCAATGTCGACCCGGCGCTGTTCTCGCGGCTGGTCGCCTGAAATCCTTCCGATCAGGCCCGCCGCTTCAAACCGGAGCCGCCCGTGATCGGGCGGCGCTCAACTGAACAGCGCGATCTTTTCTTCGTCGCTCAGGGCCTCGATTGCCGCGAGCGGATCGCTGGCGCTCGATGCGGCCGACAACGGCTTCACGGGCGCGGAAGCTGCGGCACCCGATCGGCTCTCGGCCGGCGCGGGCGGCAAATCGGGCGGAACGGGCGCCGACGTGATCGGGCGCGCATCGGTCGGGAGCGGCGGCTCCGGCATCGGGGTGACGTCGAAAACCGGCTGCGCATCGTCCGGCGTGACCGGCGGGCCGATCAGCGAATCGGGGCCGAGGGAATCGAGCTGCGCCGCGAGCAGTTCGCTTTCGCCGAAGAACGAGGGCGCCGGGGGCGCTGCCAGCACGTCATGCACGGCCTGTCCCTCGGCCGGTCCCGTCGTGCCGGGGCCCTCGACGAGCGGATCACCGGCGATCGGAGCGAAGTCGGTGGCGGCAATTTCGGGCGCCGGCGCCATCACGGAGTCGATGTCCGCCTGGTCGAGCCCCGGATCGTGCATGTGCTCGGCCGGGCTCGGTTCGGCCGCCGCCTCGACGTCGCCGCCCCAGATCTCGATCATGGCGTTGATGCGGTTTTCCAGGTACCGCATCGCCTCGATGACCTTGTGAATGCGCTGGCCGGTCAGGTCCTGGAAGGAGCACGAGGTGTAGATGTCGGTGGCGCGCGCATCGAGCTGGTCGCAGAACGACACTTCGATGCCCTGCTCGCGCATCGTCCAGGCGATTTCCTGGATCTGCTCGGAGGCGGCGAGAATCTCCGACGTCGCCCGCTCGGTCATCTGCACGATCGAATCGAGCTCTTCGGTCGCTTCGCCGATTCGACCGTGGCGCTCGGCGTCCGGCTTGATGGCGGCGATTTCCCGCTTGGTGCGGGCGATCGCCTTGGCCATTTCCATGAGGTCGAATCGCACCCGGTCGATCGACTGATTGGCGGGCTCCCCGCGAATCACCGATTCGAGCCGTTCGATCGCCGAAAGCACCACCTGGGTATCGGCCTGGCGGTTGCGCCGCGCGTATTCGGCAAGAAACCAGCGCCCGCGGCTCGTTTCCATCACGGCGGCGCAGATCGCATCGTAGTCCGCCTCGGACGGAGGCAGAGTCTCGGATACGCGCGCGGGCGCGTTGGCGTGTGCGAGCGGCTCGTCAGTCATGGCCAAACCGGAAGACCTTGGTCTAGGAACAGCACGATCATACCCGGAGCGCAATCGGTTTGAACGGCCATCAAGAGAAAACGGTGAAGGATACGTTTGCCCCGCGACTCGCCGTGTTCTACGCCGCCTTGTTTGCGTTTTCAGGCGTTCAGATGCCGTTCTTTCCGGTCTGGCTCGAGGCCAAGGGGCTGGACGCGCGCGCGATCGGGGTGATTCTCGCCGTCCCGCTCGCGGTGCGGGTGCTGATCGTTCCGCTGACGACTCGCCTGATCGACCGCTTTTCCGTGCTGGACGCGGCGCTCGCCGCCGCGCTGGGGGCGCTCGGCGGCTATGTCCTCGTGGGTTCCGGCAGCGGGTTTTCCGCCATTTTCGCCGCCGTCGCGCTCGCCTCGATCGCGCTCACTCCGCTCATGCCGCTCGCCGACGCCTACGCGCTGCGTGGACTCGCACAACGTTCGAAGCCTTACGGGGCGGTCCGGCTGTGGGCTCGGCGAGCTTCATTCTCGCCAACGTGGCCGCCGGATTTCTGCTCAACCGGATCGCGCACGAGCACCTGATCTGGGTCATGGTCGCGCCGCTCGCCGGCACCGCGTTCGCGGCGCTCCTGCTCGCGCGGAGCGCTGGCGGGCATCCGCTCGTTGCGCAGGAACCCGCGTCCGAGGCCTCGCTGTGGCGCTCGCCCTTCTTTGTCGGAATCATCCTGGCGGCGAGCCTGGTGCAGGCGAGCCACGCCGTGTTCTACGGTTTTTCAACCGTGCACTGGGCAACGAAGGGGCTCGGCGGTGCCACGATCGGTGCCCTGTGGGGACTCGGCGTCGTCGCTGAAATTCTGCTGTTCGCGCTCGCGGAGCGCCTGCCGGGCGGGTTGAGCGGCGTGAAACTGATCGTCATCGGCGCCGTCGGCGCCGTGCTGCGCTGGAGCCTCATGGCGCTCGACCCGCCGACGGCCGCTCTGCCGACGATCCAGTGCCTGCACGCGCTCTCGTTCGCGGCGACCCATCTCGGAGCGATGCAATTCCTGGCCGGCGTTGTGCCGGCACGGCGCGGCGTGACGGCGCAAGGCGACTTCGCCACCCTGCAGGCGGTCACCATGGCGCTCGCCATGGCGTCGTCCGGGGCGCTTTTCGCGGCCTACGGCTCGCTCGCCTATGCGGCGATGGCAGTTCTGGCAGCGGCCGGAGGGGCGATCGCCGTGGCTGCATGGCGACATCCGAACGGGCCGGCGACGATTCGCTAGAGGATCGCCGCCGATCCACCGCTCAGTGGAGCCGCTTCACCGGCACATCGCGTACATGCCGGAGAGTTCGCGACCGCGCAGGAAGATCATCTTCGACTTGAGGCCGCCGCGCCGCGCGATCCAGCTGCGGATGCGGGGCGGATAGGTGCCCATCAGGGCCCGCGTGGCCGAAGCGCTGACGACGCGATTGCCGTAGGGATCGGGCCGCCAGGCGGCATGGAAGCCGAGCACCGCATTGTCCGTCATGCACACCTGCTGACGCGGCAACATGCCGAGCAGCATCGTGCACGCCGACAGGCAGGGGCCGTCGACGATCACCGGCTCACCGCTTCGACGGAGTGCCGCGTAGCGGGCGGCATAAGAGTCCATGAGACCTCCCATGTCGCCCGAGATTCTGACTGAAGCTGACGCAGATGAGATACTGAGCACCGCCACGACAGCGGCGCCCGCCAAAGGCGCAAATATTCGCATTGGTCCCCGTGCTTTCCAGAGTGGTTTGGTTCGTATTGGCGCTCAGGTCCCGCTGGGCGCCCAATTCGTTTCTACACGCGCTTTGTGTAAAACTAAAGGCAATTGAACCAAAATTCCCCATGGTTAGCCGGCATGTCGCGACAGTTGATCTATCGAGTTCTGAGAAGAACCGTCGTGCCCGACAGTCAACCCCATAGTACCGGGTGGGGCGGATACACCCGGCTGCCGTCGTAGCGCAGACCGTCCGGACGGTCGCGCGCGAGCAGCAAGGGTCCGTCGAGATCGACCACGTGCGCGCGGCCCGCAAGCATAAGCGCGGGCGCGAGCGCGAGCGAGGTCGACACCATGCAGCCGATCATGACGGAGAATCCGCGCCGCTCGGCCTCTGCGAGAACCGCGAGCGCCTCGGTCAATCCGCCGGTCTTGTCGAGCTTGATGTTCACAGCGTCGTACTTGCCGGCGAGCGCGGGAAGCGAGGCTCGGTCGTGAACGCTTTCGTCGGCGCACACCGGGATCGGCCGTGATATCGCCGCGAGCGCCTCGTCGGCATCGGCAGGCAGCGGTTGTTCGACGAGCGTGACGCCGGCCGCCGCGCAGGCGGCGAGATTGTCGGCGAGATCATCGGCCGTCCATCCCTCGTTGGCGTCGACGATCAGTTGCGCTTCCGGCGCGGCGTGCCGCACGGCCGCGATGCGCGCAGCATCGCCGGCGGCGCCGAGTTTGACCTTGAGGAGCGGACGAGTGGCCACGCGTGCGGCTGCCCGCGCCATTGCCTCGGGCTCGTCGAGCGAGATCGTGTAGGCGGTGACGACCGGCCGCGGCTCCGGCAGCCCGGCGAGACCAAAGACCGGGCGGGCGCTCCGCTTGGCTTCGAGGTCCCAGAATGCGCAGTCGAGCCCGTTGCGGGCCGCGCCCGGCGGCATCGCATCCTGCAGCGCGACGCGGTCGAGCCCGCGCGCGATCGCGCCCGCCATCGCCTCGACGGCGGCGGCAACGCCATCGACGGTTTCGCCATAGCGGGGGTAGGGCACGCATTCGCCGCGACCCCGGTGGGGTCCGTCGGTGAGCTCGGTCACCACGACATCGGCTTCGCGTTTCGAGCCGCGGCTGATGGTGAACGTCTCGGCGAGCGGCCAACGTTCGATCGAAACGCGCAGTGACGGCGGCATGCGAACGGATACTCGGACAGGCGGGGGCCCCGGGTCGGATGATCCGTCAGTATGGCAGTGGCGCACGCGGCCACAAGCGCCCGACGCGCTTTCGTCCCGCGCCTCCGGCCGATCGCCACCGAGCTCGCCCGCCGGGCGGGCCGCGTCTCGATGTCTGCCGCCTGCAAACAAGAACGCGCCGCGGAGCGGCGCGTTCCTGCCGGGAATGGCCCGGCTTCAGTCGAAACGACCGGCCGCGTGCGCCAGCATCGTGTAGACCTTGCCGGTTTCCGAGGTCAGGTAGGTCCGCGCCACCACCTGGCCGCGGTCGTCGCGCGCGACCTCGTCGAGCAGACGCTCGAATTCGCCGATGTAGCGGTCGACCGTCTGCTTGAACTCCCGGTCGGAGCGATAGCGCTTGCGGATCTCGTCGAACGTCTTCTGCCCCTGCATGGTGTAGAGGCGCCGGGTGAAGACGTTGCGTTCTCCGCGCTTGTAGCGGTCCCACAATTCGGCCGCCGCGTCGTGATCGATCATGCGGGCGATGTCGACCGACAGCGAATCGAGCGACTCGATGGCGTGGCGCGGCGCACGTTCCTCGCCGCGCGACGGCCGCTCGTCCGCGCGCGGGGGATCATCGATCTCCCGCGACGCCCGGTTGAGCAGATCCGACAGCCATCCGCTTCGGTTGCCCGGCTGGCCCGCGGGCGGGGAGAGCGGCGGAGCTTCGGCCCGGCGCGGCGGTACGGGCGGCGGGGGAGGCGGCGGCACGACGAGCGAGGGGCCCGGATCGGCCGCGCGCGCGGCATGACGCGAGCTCTCGCCGCGCCCGCCGACAATCCCGGCGATCGCCGGCTCGTCGCGCGGCGGCGCGCGCCGGCCGGGCTCCGCCGTGTCGAGGCCGCGGCCATGACGGGCGACGATGCGATTGAGCTCGGCGAGCGCCTCGATCTGGTCGACGATGACCCGCCGCATCTGCGCGGCGCTCTCGGCGGTCTCCTGCGGCAGCTCGAGAATGCCGCGGCGAAGCTCCTGGCGGGTCGTCTCGAGCTCGCGCTGCATGTCCGACGACATGTGCTTCATGCTCTGGAGGATCTCGGTGAAGCGCTCCGCCGCCTGATTGAGCATGCTTTGCGTGTCACCGGTCGCCTGCTCGTAGATATTGCGCAGGGCCTCGGTCGTGCGCCGGCGCTCGCTCTCGGAGACGGTGCGCACCGCCTCGTACTGCTCGGTGATCGCCCTGGCGCTGTCCGTGCTCGAATCCGCCACCAAGCGGGCGATCTCGCGCGCCCGGGTGGCCGCGGCCTCGAGGGACTCGTCGAGCAGGGCGGAGAATCGCTTGAGCCGCTGATCGAGATCGGCCGAGCGGACCTCGAGCGTCGTGACCAGCGCCTGCAGCGATTCCTGGCGTTCGGAGATCGCGTCCTCGGTGCGGCGGTTGCTGGCTTCGACCATCTGCACCGCGTCGGCCAGTGACCGGCCGTGCGACTGGAACTGTCCGGCCAGTCCCGAAAGGTCGTCCAGCACCTTCGAGGTGAGGCGGTAGAAGGACGACATGTTCTCGTCCATCTTGCCGCTCGTCGCGCCGGTCTGCTCCAGCAGCTGATTCATCGTGCTGACGAATTCGGTGACGCGGGCCGACAGCAGTTGCTCCATCGAACTCATGTTGCCCTGCGCGCCGCTCAGCACTTCCTGGAGGAGGACGTTGGCTTCGCGCAGGCGCTCGAACAGGGCCGTCGTGTCGGAGCGCAGCATGCCGTGGGTCTCGAGGATCTCCGACACGGTGGCGGCTGCGGTCTGCTTCGACTCCTCGACCGCCGAGCGCGTCGCCTCGTGCAGCTCCTTGAGCGCCCGGTTGACGGTCGCGGCCGCGTGCTCGCTCGCCTCGTTGATGTCGCGGGTGAGCTCCTGGCTGTTCGCTGTGATGCTCTGCGTGAACGCAAAGCCCTTGTTCTGGATCGTCTGGACCGCTTCGCCGGTCACGCGAGCCATCTGCTCCGACAGCTCCTGGCTCTTGGCGCCGATGGCGGTCACCAGGCCGCTGCTCTTGTCGTCGAGAATCCGCGTCAGTTCCGCCGAGCGCTTGTTCAGCGCCTGCACGATCTCGTCGGCCTTGCCGACGAAATTGCGCGCCACCTCCGAGCTCACGCCGAGCAGGGTGCGCTCCACCTCGCCGGCGTTCTGCTTGAGCACGTTGGCAACGCCGGACGACAGCGTCGTCAGGGTGCGTTCGACTTCGCCGGCGCCGAGCCGCAGCGCGTCCGTCGTCATGGCGGCCACCTCGCCCAGGCTCTTTTCGGCGTCCTTGGCGCTGTGGCGGATTTCGTCGGCCGTCGCGCTCGCGACCTGGGTCAGGGAGCGCTCCGCGTCGCTGGTGCTGTGGCGGATCGTCTCGGTCGTGGAGACGGCGAGGGCGCCGAGCGAGCGCTCGGCCTCCTGGGTGTTGTTCCGGATCGTCTCGGCGAGCTGCTCCATGCGGGAATGGAGCACTTCGGCAGCTGCCTTGCCGCGCGTCTCGATCTCCTGCGTGACCCGTTCGGCGCGGCCGACCAGCAGTTCCTCGAAGCGATCGATGCGGCTGTCGAGATTGTCGGCGACCTGCACGGCACGCTGGCCGAGGGTGCGGTCGATCTCCTCGACCTTGGCGCCGATCGTCTCAGCGAGCTTGGCGCCGCGCGTCGAAATCGCGTTGGTGACGTCGTTGATGCGCTTGTCGATCGCGGTGACGACCTCCTTGCCGCCTTCGGCCACCGTCTTGACGATCTCCGTGACGCGCGAGCTGAGCGCGTCGTTGAGGGTCTGAGTGCGGCCGTCGAGCGCCTCGTGGAAGCGTGCCAGGCGCTGGTCGAGCGATTCGGTGACCTCCATCGCCTTGCTCGTGACGCGGCCGTCGAACCCGTCGAGATAGGAGTTCATCGCGTCGGTCACTTCCTGCGTCCGACGGCCGAGGCGCTCCACGAGCTCGCCGCCGTAGGTCTTCACGGTGCGGTCGAACTCGGCGAGATGGCGGGTGATCAGGTTGCCGAGATTCTCGCTGTCATGGCCGATCTTCTCGACAAGCTGCGCGCCGCCTTGCGTGAACATCTCCTCGAACGATTGCAGTCGCTGCGACAGCATCTGGTGGATCGCGTCGCCGCGCGTACCGACCGCCTGCGCCAGCGCATCCGCGCTGGTGCGGAATGTCTCGGTCACCGCTTCGCTGCGCTGAACGATCGTGTCCGTGATGTTGGCGCCGGTCTGTTCGAGCCTCGACACCACCTCGCTGCCGCGCGCGGCGAGCGATTCCGAGATCTGCGCGCCCGTCTGCTCGAGCTTGGAGACGACGTCGCCGCCGCGCAGCGTCAGGTCGAGGATGAGCGAATCCCCCGTGACCTTCAGGGTGCTGTTGACCTCGTCTGCGCGCGTCGCGATCGTCTCGGCGATGCGGCTCGATGTATCGACGAGCGTCGCGGTGATCGCGCGCGAACGTGTTTCCATCGATTCGATCAGCGCGGCCGACCGTTCGGAGAAACCGTCGGCCACCTGATCGAGGCGTTCGGCCATCTGCTGCTGCAGGTTGGCGGCGAGCGCGACGAATTCGTCGCCGATGTGATCGGTCTTGAAATTGAGGCTGGCGGACAGCCGCTCGCTCGCCGCGGCGATCGCGTGCGTGGTCTGCGCGCTCGAATGTTCGAGCCGCTCGAGCAGTTCGCCGCCGCGATCGCCGATGGCTTCGATCATCGCGTCGCCGGCCTTGCCGAGCGCGGAGGTGATGTGGTCGCCCTTGTCGGCGAGCGCGCGCGTGATCTGCTGGGCGACGTCGTTGACGCGCTCGGCGACCAGGTCGCTGACCTGGGCAATGTCGTGGGTCAGGTCGAGATGCACGCTGTTGATCGCGTTGCGCACCTGTTCGGCCTGGCCGACCAGGGTCTCGCGCTGCTGGGCGAGTCCGTCGAGCAGGCTGCGGATGCGCACCTCGTTGTCGTTGTAGGCGCGTTCGAGCGCGGCCACTTCGTTGTTCACCAGCGCTTCGAGCTCGGCCGCGCGGGCGAGCGCGCGTTCGATACCGTCGCCCATGGCGGCGACCTCGCGCCGGATGGCCTGGCCCACGCTGACGATCGACTCGCGCGCCACCGCTTCGGGTTCGGCGAGCCGCACGGTGGTCTCCGCCATGGCCTGCGCGATCATGCGCAGTTCGAGCGTACGCGAGACCATGTGGGCGAGGACGTAGAAGAAAATGACCGGGGCGAAGAACGCGGCACCCAGGCCGACGAGCGCCGGCGCCGCCGTCGCGCCGTCACCGAGCAGCGTCTCGAGCTTGCCCGAGAAGGCGAAGGCGAGGCCGACAGCCGAGATCACCCAGGCCGCGGTGAACAGCGAAGCGATCGCGTAGGGGGTGCGGGCAGGACGACGCTGCAGCGCCTGGAGCACCTGTCCGATCGACTGACGGTCGTCGTTGGCGGCCCGGCGCGGAAGCGGCAGGTCGTCGGGATCGGCGGGGGCCGCCGCCGGCTCGGGAATGAAGTCACTGTCGCCCGCGGTCTTCGCGACCGGCAGGGGCTCGTCGGCTCCGGCTCCCGAGCCCAGGCCGCCAGTCCGGGACGCCCCCCCCACATCGACGGTGCTCGCCACATTGAGCGCGTCCTGGATCGCCGACATCGCCGCTTCGGTCGGATCCTTGATCTTCTTGGGGTGGTTCGCCATGTCGCGTTGCCTCGGTCGATACGCTGAACCAGGACTGCGGCTCCAAAAGGGATTATCCTTGGAACCGCGTCACGGGCGCGTGATGGTCACAATTGGGCGACCGGCCGCATGTCCGGTCTTGTGTCTGGGGGTCCCCTGCCGCAAGGCTATCCTATTCAGCTGTTGAGGCGAAAGAAACCAAGTTTGCTAACCACTTTTTAATCATCGTTAATGAGGGAGCGGTCAGCGCCATGCATTCCTCGGAGAACGAAGCCCCTCCGGCTCCCGCTGCGTCCGGTCATAATGACGGCGACAATGTGGCGGCCGTGCGGCCAACGGAGGCGCAGCGGCGCTATCTGGAGCGCGGACTCGCTGAAGCCGGTGGAAAACTCCCGATTTTCGATCACGAGGGGCGGGAGGTCCCGCGCAAGACGATCGAGGCCTGCATCGCCCATGGCTGGGCGGAGCCCTGGTTCAGCAATCCGTTGAAACCCGACTGGCTTGTCTGCAAGCTCACGCCGGCCGGCTACCGGGTGCTCGGCCGCCCGATACCGGGGCGCGGCGGCGGCTGACGCCGGAGCGCGGCCCGTGAGCCGCCTTTAGCGGATTGCGTTTACACGATTTTCTCGCGCGACGGCCATGATCCCGTCAAAGGACTCAGGTGTCCTGACGGGATGAACGTGGCCTGCATCGCACCGCCCCAGGTCGTCGAATCGGCTCAAGGCGAGCCGAGCATCGATCTTGCGCAATTGTCGCGGTTGACGCTGGGGGACCAAGCGCTGGAGCGCGACCTGCTGCAGTTGTTCGATTGTCGCGTCGCCCTGCTGTGCGCGCGGCTGTCGGGCATGGGTGAACAGGGACAGGCGGCCGCCGTCGCCGCGGCTGCCCACACGCTCAAGGATTCGGCCCGCGGCGTCGGCGCCTTGCGTGTGGCGGCGGCGGCGGACCGGGTCGAGCGGGCCGCGCGCGCCGGCGACGGGCGACTGCAGCCGGCCATCGCGGCGTTGGGAGCCGCCGCCACCGAGGTCCACGCGGCGATCGCCGATCTCCTGGGCGCCGCCTGAGGGCTCGGCTGACAGACCTTTGAAAAAGGGCGCCGGCCGCGATTTCACGGAGGGCGCCGTTCGACGCTCCTGCCGCGCTTCAGCGCTCTGGCGCAATTGAAATCAAGACGATATATGAAATGTAGCCGCCGCCAGGCGGTATTTTTCATTCCCGCCGAACCGCATCCGATGGTCAAGATCACCTATATCGATCCCCAGGGCACCGCGCGCACGGTCGAAGCCGAGGTCGGCTCGACGGTCATGGAGACGGCGCTGCGCAACGGCATCCCGGGGATCGAGGCCGAGTGCGGCGGCGCCTGTGCGTGCGCCACATGCCACGTCTATGTCGACGAGGCCTGGCGCGAAAAGACCGGCGAGCCCTCGCCGATGGAACAGGACATGCTCGACTTCGGTTACGACGTGCGGGCGAATTCGCGCCTGTCCTGCCAGATCAAGGTCCGCGAAGACCTCGACGGGCTGGTGGTGACCACGCCCGAGCGCCAGGCCTGAACCGGCTCGACGGGGACGTGCGGGCGGTATCGAGGGACTTGATCCCGTTGGAGCAACATATTGAAGGGCCGCAATTTTCGCTGCCCGGCCGCGGCCGCCCCGAGCCCGTGTCGGCAATCTGCTCTTTTCCCGCCCGGCGCGTCCCGCTAGACAAGCCGGGCCTTTTGCGCGGGTTCGCCCGCGAATACCGGACGCGGCGCCAGATTCTGACCGGCGAAACGAAAGCGCTTCGCCGACTTGGTCATGCGCCGGCTCATCGCGTTGGAGCGTGATCGGCGGCAACACCGGCAATTGCCGTGCGGACCACGCTGGGAGAGCAGGAAGGATCTGACCGACAATGACGGAGCCGATCAAGACCGACGTTCTCATCATCGGCGCAGGACCGTGTGGCCTGTTTGCGGTGTTTGAGCTCGGCCTCCTCGACATGAAGTGCCACCTCGTCGACATTCTCGACAAGATCGGCGGCCAGTGCGCCGAGCTCTATCCGGAGAAGCCGATCTACGACATCCCGGCGGTCCCCTACATCACCGGGCAGGGACTGGTCGAAGCCTTGATGCAGCAGATCAAGCCGTTCGGCCCGACGTTCCACCTCGGCGAGATGATCGAGACGATCGAGCGGATCGGCGATCCGCTGTTCCGCATGACCACCGACCGCGGCAAGGTGTTCGAGGCGAAGATCGTCGTCATCGCGGCCGGCGGCGGCTCGTTCCAGCCCAAGCGCCCGCCGGTGCCGGGCATCGAAGCCTACGAAGGCACGTCGGTTTTCTACGCCGTGCGCAAGATGGACGTCTTCCGCGGCAAGCGGCTGCTGATCGTCGGCGGCGGCGATTCCGCACTCGACTGGACGCTCAATCTGCAGCCGATCGCCGAGCGCGTGACGCTGATGCACCGTCGCGATCAGTTCCGGGCGGCGCCCGACAGCGTCAACAAGATGAAGGCGCTGGTCGCCGACGGAAAGCTGGATCTCAAGCTCGGGCAGGTGACCGCGCTCGAAGGCGCGCAGGGACAGATCACGGCCGCCATCGCAAAAAGCGACAAGGGCGAAGTCTACCGGATCGAATGTGATGCCATGCTGCCGTTCTTCGGCCTCACCATGAAGCTCGGGCCGGTCGCCAATTGGGGCCTCAAGCTCGAAGGCGACGTGATCCCGGTCGACACCGCGGCGTTCGAGACCGACGTTCCGGGGATCTTCGCCATCGGCGACATCAACACGTATCCGGGCAAGCTCAAGCTGATCCTCTCGGGCTTCCACGAGGCCGCGCTCATGGCGCAGAAGGCCTATCACTACGTGTTCCCGGAAAAGCGCCTCGTGTTCCAGTACACGACGTCCTCGACCAGCCTGCAGAAGAAGCTCGGCGTGAGCTGACTTCGCCTGCGGGGCTGCGCCGCTTCAGGGCTGCTGCCCGGGTACGGGCTGCTGCTCGGGCACCGGCAGCGGTTCGGCGATGACCGGTGCGTCGGGCGGGGGCAGGTGCAGGACGTGCCGTGCTTGCGGCAGCGCGGCGTCCGCCATGGCGGCGTGACCCTCCGCGGTCGGGTGCACCGCGCAGCCGTAGACCGCGGACAGAATTCCCCACGTGGCGTCGTGCAGGTCGCTCGGCTGCAGCGCGCCGGCCACCCCTTCCGGGAACGTCATGGCCGTGAAGTAGCTGTCGTTCGCCGTCCGGATCCAACGCTCGCGCGGCGAATACGCGCGGAATTCGCTGGCCGGACGCCCGCAGGCGAGCGGCTGCACGGCGCCTTCGACCGGGCTCGCCACGAAGCTCGTGCCGTCGACCGAAAAGCAATCCTTGTCGAAGTCGGGATCGGTGACGGCGCGGGCACACACCCCGTGCGCCATGAACGCCTGCTGGTGCGCGTCGGCGAAACTCATCCGGTCGCTCGTCGCGTCGTTGCACACGATGCCCTCCGAGCAGGTGGCAAGCGCCTTCAGCCGCGGCAGGAACCGGTTCTGGACGAACTGTGCCACGGCCGCGAGCCGTTGTGGATCGATCGCGAAAGCCGGATGCACGTCGAATCCGTCGCGGCCGCCGGGACACGGCGTGCCGTCGGCCTGCATCGCCGGCTGGCCATAGGAGACGTAGAGCACGCGCGCGAGGTCGCCGCCGACCAACGGCTTGAGGGCGCCGCGCAGGCGCAGAAAATCCCCCGGCAGCTTGCGCTCGAGTGCCGCCTGCGCGTTGTCCACCGTCGAAATGATCCCGGCGCGGGTGAACAGCGTGCGTTCCGCCGAGGCGTCGATGATCACGTTGGCGACGAGTCCGGAAAAATCGATGTCGTTGGCGCCGACCGTGAGCAGAACGAGATCGAGCTTGCGCTTGGGGTCGCGGCGCTGCGCCGTCGTCAGCAAATTCCGCAGCTGCGTGATCTGAGGCGGAACGCTGCGCGGACAGGTACTGTTGCCGCAGTTGATCTCGCGCGCGCGCTGCGAACCGAACAGGCCCCCCTCGATCGACGCGCCCGAGCAGGCGAGCGGCACGAACGTCACGGCGATGTGCGGATACTCGACCGCCAGTGCGAGCGCCGTTCGCACCTGATAGCTGTAGAGCGATCGATGGCACGCGGCGTTGAGCCAGCGGGC
>CAZIGW010000169.1:0-15474 GCA_964538565.1 uncultured Hyphomicrobiales bacterium
GGCATCGCTCGCGCCTGTTGCAGATGGGATACCGGCCGCAGGATTGGGCGGGCAAACCGGTCATCGCCATCCTCAACACCTGGTCGGACATCAACCCGTGCCACGCCCATCTGCGGCACCGGGTCGAGGACGTGAAGCGCGGCGTGCTGCAGGCCGGGGGCTTTCCGATCGAACTGCCGGCGCTGTCGTTGTCGGAGACCTTCGTCAAGCCCACGACCATGCTCTATCGCAACCTGCTGGCGATGGACGTGGAGGAACTGCTGCGCTCGCATCCGGTCGACGGCGCCGTCCTGATGGGTGGATGCGACAAGACCACGCCGGCGCTTCTGCTCGGAGCGACCAGCGCCGGACTGCCGGCGATCTTCGTGCCGGCCGGGCCGATGCTGCGCGGCAACTGGAAAGGGCACGTGCTCGGCTCCGGCTCCGATGCGTGGAAGTTCTGGGACGAACGGCGCAGCGGCAAGATCAGCGACGCCGACTGGTTCGAGATCGAATCCGGCATCGCCCGCAGCTACGGCACCTGCATGACCATGGGCACGGCGAGCACGATGACGGCCGTCGCCGAGGCGCTCGGCATGTCGCTGCCCGGGGCTTCGTCGATCCCGGCGGCGGATTCCGGGCATCCGCGCATGTGTGCCGACGCGGGGCGCCGCGCCGTCGAGATGGCGTGGGAGGATCTCGTTCCGAGCAAGATCCAGACACCGGCGGCGTTCGAGAACGCCATCGCGGTGGCGATGGCGATGGGATGCTCGACCAACGCCATCATCCACGTGATCGCGCAAGCGCGCCGCGCCGGCTGCGACATCGACCTTGCCGATTTCGAGACCGCGAGCCGCAGGGTGCCGGTGATCGCCAACGTGCGTCCGAGCGGCGAGACCTACCTCATGGAGGATTTCTTCTACGCCGGCGGCCTGCCGGCGCTGATGAACCGCATCCGCGAATTCCTGCATCTCGACGCCCTGACGGTCACCGGCCGCACCGTTGGCGAGAACATCGCCGACGCGCGTGTCGTGGACGACGACGTGATCCGGCCGCTCGACAGGCCGATTTACGCAGAAGGCGCGCTCGCCGTGCTCAGGGGCAATCTCGCGCCCGACGGATGCGTCATGAAGCCGTCGGCGTGTCCGCCGCGCTTTCTCAAACATACGGGGCCGGCGCTCGTGTTCGACGACTACCCGAGCATGAAGGAGACGCTCGAGCGCGACGATCTCGACGTCACCGCCGACCACGTGCTGGTGCTGCGCAATGCCGGACCGCAGGGCGGCCCGGGCATGCCCGAGTGGGGCATGCTGCCGATCCCGCGCAAGCTGCTGCGCCAGGGCGTGCGCGACATGGTGCGCATCTCGGACGCGCGGATGAGCGGCACGAGCTACGGCGCGTGCGTCCTGCACGTCGCGCCCGAGGCCTACGTGGGCGGGCCGCTGGCCCTGGTGAAGAACGGCGACCTGATCTCGATCGACGTGCCGGCGCGCAGCATCCGTCTGGAAGTTGCCGACGACGAGCTGGCGCGCCGTCGCGCCGCCTGGGTCGCGCCCGCGCCGCGCTTCGAGCGCGGCTATGGCTGGATGTTCACCCGGCACATCCGCCAGGCCGACCAGGGCTGCGACTTCGACTTTCTTGAGACGGGCTTCGGCGGAGCGACCGGCGAGCCCGAGATCTTTTGAGCCGGCGCGCCTACTGCGCGCTGGCGCCTTCGTATTCCTCGCTCAGCGTGAGCCATTCGTGCTCCGCCGCGGCGAGGGTGCTCGCCACGGCGGCGCGTTCTTTCGCAAGCGCCGCCGCGCGGCCAGGATCGCGCGCGTAGAGCGCGGGGTCGGCGAGGCCCGCGTCGATCTCGGCCATGCGGGCGCCAAGCCGCGCAATCTCGCGGTCGAGCGCTGCGATCCGCTTTCGCAGCGGCGCGAGCTCCGCCCGCATCTGCGCGGCCGCCCGCCGGACGTCCGAGCGCGACGGGCGATCGGCTTCCTTCTCCTTCGCCGCCGTCGGGCCGCCGCGGCCGAGCACCAGCCGGCGGTAGTCGTCGATGTCGCCGTCGAACGGCCTGACCGTGCCGTCTGCGACGAGCCACAGGCGCTCGGCACAGGCCTCGACCAGGTAGCGGTCGTGGGAGACGAGCAGCACCGCGCCCGGATACGCGTTGATCGCCTCGATCAACGCCGCGCGGCTGTCGATGTCGAGATGGTTGGTCGGCTCGTCGAGGATGACGAGATGCGGGCTGTGGAAGGTCGCCAGCCCGAGCAGCAGGCGCGCCTTCTCGCCGCCGGAGAGCTTCTCTACCGGCGTGTCGGCCGCCTGGCCGGAAAATCCGATGGCGCCGACCCGCGCGCGCACCTTCGCCTCGGGCGCGTCGGGCATCAGGGCGCGGACGTGATCGTAGGGGCTGCGTTCCGCCACCAGTTCGTCGAGCTGGTGCTGGGCGAAGTAGGCGACGTTCAGCCGGTCGGCGCGG
Source organism: uncultured Hyphomicrobiales bacterium (assembly GCA_964538565.1). Taxonomy (GTDB): domain Bacteria; phylum Pseudomonadota; class Alphaproteobacteria; order Rhizobiales; family Xanthobacteraceae; genus CAYVBN01. Next base: position 2,450 of record CAZIGW010000169.1, read on the forward strand.
GTGATGCGGCCGCCCGACGGCGCAAGTCGCCCGGCGATCAGCTTCAACAGAGTCGACTTGCCGTTGCCGTTGGCGCCGAGGAGCGCGATCCGGTCGTCGGAGTCGATCCGCAAGGTGAGCCGGCGCAGCACCGGCCGGTCCGGCGTGTAGCCCGCCGCCACCTCGTCGAAGGCGACGATCGGCGGCGAGGGCAGCCGGTCGGGAGCCGGAATGACGATCTCGCGCACCTCTTCGTCCGCCCGCACGGCGACCGGCTCCATCTTGGCAAGGAGCTTGAGCCTCGACTGCGCCTGCCGGGCCTTGGTGGCCTTGGCGCGAAAGCGATCGACGAACGCCATCAGCCGCTTGCGCTGCGCCTCCTGCTTCCTGGCGGCCTTGGCGTCGAGCGCCTGGCGTTCGCGCCGCTGGCGTTCGAACGAGGAATAGCCGCCGCGATAGAGGGTCAGCTTGGTCCCATCGAGGTGCAGGATGAAGTCCACCGAATTGTCGAGCAGATCGCGGTCGTGACTGATGACGATCACCGTGTGGGGGTAGTGCGCGAGGTGGTCCTCGAGCCAGAGCGTGCCCTCGAGGTCGAGATAGTTGGTGGGCTCGTCGAGCAGCAGGATGTCCGGTTGCGCGAACAGGACGGCCGCAAGCGCGACGCGCATGCGCCAGCCACCCGAGAACGAGGCGCACGGCCGCTGCTGATCCTCGTGCGAGAACCCGAGCCCGGCGAGGATCGCCGCCGCCCGCGCCGGAGCCGAATGCGCGCCGATGTCGGCGAGCCGGGTCTGGATCTCGGCGATGTCGTGCGGGTCCCGGGCGTGCTCGGCTTCGGCCAGCAGTCGCGTGCGCTCCCGGTCGGCCGCCAGCACCACCTCGAGCAGGCTCTCCGGCCCGCCCGGTGCTTCCTGGCTCAGCCGGCCGATGCGCGCCCGGGCCGGAATGTCGATGCTCCCGTGCTCGGCGCCGGACTCGCCGGCGATCACCCGGAACAGCGTGGTCTTGCCGGTGCCGTTGCGCCCGACGAGGCCGACGCGCGCGTCGGCCGGAATCCGGGCGGAGGCCTGGTCGAGCAACAGGCGGCCGGCGACGCGCACCGACAGGTCGTGAATCACGAGCATGCGTGCTTATTGGCATTCGCGGGCCGCGATGCAACCGGCAAGGGGCGGTCGTGGCCGTCGGGTGGCCGCCGGAGCGCTTGACGTCGGGTCGGCCGCGGAACGGACGCGAGCGCGGGGCGCGGTGGCGCGCAATACGGATTTTTAAGCATGCTTGCGTAACAAAATACCTCAGCTCGCGCCGCGAAAGAGCATTTGGAACTGCATTCGGCCGGCGGAGGTGGAGGGGGGGTGCGATGAAAAGCTTCTCGCGGCGATTGGGGGTGGGGGCCCGGCTCTATGCCTTGGTGGGCCTGTTCGGCATCGGCTGCATGGTGCTCGCCAGCGTGCTGATCTGGCTGCAGAACGAACGGGCCGTCGAGGCCCGCAAGCACAGCCTCGAGCAACTGGTCGACGCCGCGATCGGGGTCCTCGACGCCCACCACAAGCTCGCCCAGCAGGGCGTAATGTCGGAGGACGAGGCCAGGAAGCGCGCGCTCCTCGTCGTCGCGAACATGCGCTACGGCCATGGCGACTATTTCGCCGCCCGCGGGCTCGACGGAATCACCATCATGAACGCGGCGGCCCCGCAGACCGTCGGCAAGAATCGCGACGACGTCACCGATTCGAAGGGACGCCACTACGTCCGCCAGATGACCGAGGTCGTGCGCGACCACGGCCAAGGTTACGTCGATTACGTCTTTCCCAAGCCTGGCTCGAAGGTCGAGGCGGAGAAGACGACCTTTCTCAAGCTCTACAAGCCGTGGGGCATCGCGCTCCTCACCGGCGTCTACATGGACGACCTTCAGGCCGATCTGAACCAGGCCATGATCCAGGCCGGCCTTGTCACCGCGCTCCTCGTCGTCGTGCTTGGCGGGCTGACGTTCTGGGTGGCGCGTGGAATCGCCCAGCCGCTGCGGCAGCTGCGTCGCGCCATGCTGGACCTTGCCGAGAACCGCCAATCGGACGCTCAGCTCGACCTCGACCGGCAGGACGAAATCGGCGAGATGGCGCGGGCGGTGGACGTATTCCGCGAGAACGCCACGACGCGCGCGACCCTCGAACAGAAATCGCGCGCGGAAGAAGCCGAGCGGGCCCAGCGCCAGTCGAAGGTCGATCAGTTGATCGCGGAATTCCGTTCCTCGGTCGGCACCGTCCTGTCGGCGGTCGACGCCAGCATGAAGAAGCTCGAAACGACCGCGGCATCGCTGTCCAACGTCGCCAACGAAGCCTCCACGCAGGCCGCTGCCGCCTCCGACGCATCGGACCGCGCCGCCGGCAACGTGCAGGGCGTGGCAGCCGCCGCCGAGGAGCTCGGCTCGTCGGTCGTCGAAATCGGCCGCCAGGTCGGCCAGGCCAACGAGGTGGTGAGCGAGGCGACCGAACTCGCCGGACGCACCAACGGACAGGTGGCGGCGCTCGCACAGGCGGCGCAGAAGATCGGCGACGTCGTCGATCTCATCAAGGCGATTGCCGAACAGACCAACCTGCTGGCGCTCAATGCCACGATCGAGGCGGCGCGCGCCGGCGAAGCCGGCAAGGGCTTCGCGGTGGTCGCCTCCGAGGTGAAGAGCCTCGCCAATCAGACCGCGAAGGCGACCGAGGAAATCGGCGCGCAGGTCGCCGGCATTCAGGGATCGACGAAGGAAGCCGTGGAGGCGATCGGCAAGATCGCCGCCACGATGGACGACATCAATCGATTCACCTCGACCATTGCGGTCACCATCCAGCAGCAGGGGTCTGCGACGCGCGACATCTCGCGCAACGTGAACCTCGCCGCCGAAGGCACCGGCACGGTCGCGAGCAGCATCTCGACCGTCACGATGGCGATCGGCGAGGCGAGCCGCTCGGCGCAGGACGTGCTCGGGGCGACCGGCGAACTGGCCGAGGCGGCGGGGCGGTTGCAGCGCGCGGTCGACAGCTTTCTCGCCGAGGTCGCGGCCTGACCGCGCCGGGCGGCGATGGCGAAACGGGGCGGGCGGCCCTTGCGGACCGCCCGCTTTGGCATCGCAGCGCCGCGCACCCCCGTGGCATGACGCTGCGCACCAACCGGATCTCGACTCCGATCGGAATTCGCCACGACATTGCTGAGGGGGGCGCGCGCGTGCCTTGATCTAGATCACGGGAAGATCGGACGCGGTCTGCAAGAGCGCTTCCGGACGCGCGTCATTCCTCCCACTTGACCGAGCCTGGTTCCCAACCGGCCTTCTTCTTCATCGAATTGCGAAGAAAGTTGTCGACGGCGTCCGCCGGTCTCTTGTCCGGATTGGCCCGGCAGTACGTCAGCATGAGGGCGATGACGGTGTTCTCGTCCAGCCCGGCGAGATCCACGTGCCGGCTGTCGTGCTCGAGCAGAGACACGTTGGCGGCGCTCAGATAGCCCTGCACCCAGGCATAGAGCATCAGGTTCACCGGGTTCTTGAATCCCTGGCCGGGGTTGAGGTCGGCGGCGACCTTGGTGCAGCTCGATGTTCCGATTCCGACGGCGATCAGCGGCTCGGCCCCCGCCGTTTCCGGTCCGCCCGAGATCATGGCGGCAATCGCCAGCACGAAAACCACAAGAAGCCGGTTCATCGAATGTCCCCTGTCGCAGGCGCGGCGCTGAGCCCGCCGATCATGCCGCAATCGCGGCGCAGCCGCCGCGGCGGTTCGTGAAAAGCGCCGGGATCGCGTCAATTCATGGGCGGCGCGGAAAAAACCGCAAGCGCGGTCGTCCTCGCGCTCCACAACTCAGCATCGTTCCGGCGGGTTGATCGTCGTTCGGCATCCGTCATCACCATGACATCCACTTGCGATCCGAGGCGGCAACGAGGGCGGAGTAAGTTCCTACCGCGCGGGACATTTGCCTTGTTGCGTCAACAGGACATCGCGCCCCGCGGGGTGGCCATGCCGCGGACCCTGGGACATACTCCGCGCCATCTGGGCGGGGGCTGTCGTCAGGAGGATCGGGAATGATCGGAATGGACGCGTTGACCGGGACGATCCCGGTGCCGGCGTGGGCGCTCGGAGCGACCGCCGCACTGTTCGTCGTTCTGCTTGTCGTCGCTTTCAGCCGCTTCGAAGGATCGGGCACGCTTGTCCGGCTGTGCGCCGTGGTGGTGGCCGTCGTTCTGGCCGGCGTCTTGCTCGAACGCATGTCGGCGCATGAACGGCTCGCCGAGCGTCGGGCGCTCGACGGGCGGATGGCGGATCTCGCCGGGCGCGCCATGGCCCCCGGCTCGCCGCTTCACTGTCTGGACGCTCTGGCCGGGCAGGCGGTCGAGGGCGCCTGCGAGAAGGTTCTGTTCGCCGCGCCCGAGACGGTCGCGGCGGCGGTCTCCTACGTGACCGCCGGGCTGGCGCTGCTCGCAGACGGCGTCGATTTTGCCAGGCGCAGTGACGCGACCTACGAAAAATCGCTCGCAAGCCTGCGCCACGCGATCGAGACCGACCGCTTCGGCATCGTCGCGCACGTGCTCGCGACGCGCGACAAGTGCACGGCCGAGCAATGCGATGCCTTCGCCCTGCTGCACGATGCGAGCCAAGTGCAGCAGAATCTCAAGGACGAGACGTTCGAGAACTATGTCGCGCACAACGCCGACACATGGCCGGCCCACGATCGCCCCGGCGGGCCGACGGCGCAGGAGGGCGCGGCAAACAATCCGGAGGTGGCCTCGGCGCACGCCAAGCCGGTGTCGCCGCAGTTCGACTTTCCGTCGGCCGCCTCGATTCCGCCGGTCAGCATCATGAGTGCCGAGCCCGGGACGCCGTCCTCGGGCGAAGGGCCCAGCGCCTCGACCGCGCCGCCGGAGCGGGAAAGGATCGTCAATCCGCCGACCCCGCCGCGCAGGCCGGTGGCGCGGGCCGCGCCTCAGCGTTCGTCGGGGCCGGTGCCGCTCTCGCCGTTCGCGGCGCATCCGACGGCGGAAGCCGCCCCGTCGCAATCGATGCCGCGCTCGCCGTGATGGCGGCAGCCTGATACGTTTGGCGGCGGCGGAAGGCCGGCGCTGCGGTTCGCCGTCGCCGCATCGGGGCGCAGCCGGTCGATCATGCTGTCTTCTGTCCTCATCGCCAATCGCGGCGAGATCGCCTGCCGGATCGCGCGCACCGCCAGGCGCCTGCGCCTGCGCACCATCGCGGTCTATTCCGAAGCGGATGCCCGTGCGCCGCATGTGCGCCTGTGCGACGAGGCCGTCGAGATCGGCGCGGCGCCTGCCCTCGACAGCTATCTGGCCGGCGACCGGATCATCGCGGCCGCACGCCAGGCGCGGGCCGACTGCATTCATCCCGGCTACGGCTTCCTTGCCGAGAACGCCGACTTCGCCGAGGCCTGCGCGCGCGCCGGCATGGTGTTCGTCGGCCCGCCGCCAACCGCGATCCGCCTCATGGGATTGAAGGACCGCGCCAAGGCGCTGATGGAGAAAGCCGGCGTGCCGGTGGTGCGGGGCTATCACGGCGACATGCAGGACCCGGCGTTCCTCAAGCGCAAGGCCTACGAGATCGGCTACCCGGTGCTCGTCAAGGCCGTCGCGGGCGGCGGCGGCAAGGGCATGCGCCGTGTCGACAAGCACGCCGAGTTCGATGCGGCGCTCACGGCGGCGAGCCGCGAGGCGCGCGCCGCCTTCGCCGATCCGCGCGTCCTGATCGAGAAATACGTCGTGCGCCCGCGGCACATCGAACTGCAGGTGTTCGCCGACCAGCACGGCAACGTCATCCATCTCGGCGAGCGCGATTGCTCGACGCAGCGCCGGCACCAGAAGATCGTCGAAGAAGCGCCGGCGCCCGGGATGCCCCGCGAGATGCGCGCCGCGATGGGGTGCGCCGCGATCGAAGCCGCGCGCGCGGTCGGCTACGTCGGCGCCGGCACCGTGGAATTCATCGCCGACGGGAGCCGGGGACTCGCAGCCGACCGCTTCTGGTTCATGGAGATGAACACGCGCCTGCAGGTCGAACACCCGGTCACCGAGGCAGTCACCGGGCTCGATCTCGTCGAATGGCAGTTCCGCGTGGCGGCCGGCGAGGCGCTGCCGCTGCGCCAGGACGCGGTGCGCTGGAGCGGGCACGCGATCGAGGCGCGCATCTATGCCGAGACGCCCGCGGCCGGATTCCGTCCCTCGGTCGGCGCCGTCGTGGCGGCCGAGTGGCCGGTGGGCGAGGGCGTGCGCGTCGACGCCGGCGTGGAAGAGGGCACCGATGTCACGCCGTTCTACGATCCGATGCTCGCCAAGGTGATCGCCCACGGGCCGACGCGCGAGATCGCGCTCGATCGCCTGGCGAAGGCGCTCGAAGCGACGCTCGTCGTCGGGCCGCAGACCAACATCGCCTTTCTGGCCGCGCTTGTGCGGGCGCCTGAATTCCGTGCCGGCGCGCTCGACACGGATTTCGTCGAACGCAACCTCGGCCGGCTCGTCCCGCCGCCGGGCGAGATCGACCGTGCGGCCGCGGCGCGCGGCGTCGCCGAGCTGATCGGGCGATGCGAGCCGGCCCCGGCGGCGGACGCGGGCCCTGAAGAGGGCTTCGTATCGCCCTGGGCGGCGACCGACGGATTCCAGCTGAGCGGCGTCCGCATCGACGCCGTGCCGATCCTGGTCGACGGTGCGGCCGCGGTCGCGCAGGTGCGCTACGGCGCGGACGGACCGGTCGTCGCGGTCGGGGGCGTCGCGGCCGCGCCGGATGCCCGCACCATCATGCTCGACGACGGGGTCTACGTCGTCCATGGCGGACGACAGACGCTGGTGCGGCTCGCCGGCGCCGACGTGGACGAGGCCGCCGACACCGCTCGCAGCGGCGTCGTCACCGCGCCGATGCACGGCAAGCTCGTCGCGGTCCTGGTCACGCCCGGGTCGGCGGTGCGCAAGGGCGAGCGCCTGGCCGTCATCGAGTCGATGAAGATGGAGCACGCCGTCCTGTCGCCGCTCGACGGCGTGGTGGTCGAAGTCGCGGTTGCGGCCGGCAGCCAGATCGCCGAAAAAGCGCGCATCCTGACCATCGCGGCCCGCGCCGGAGAGCGGGCGTAGATTCTCGATCCGGGAAGTCCGTTCATGCCGCTCCACCTCATCAAGCTCTGCGTCGGCTGCGATTCCGTGCAGGATCTGCAGGACTGGATCCGCCAGCGCATGAAGGAAAAGAGAAAGCGCGGCGGGAAGGCCGAGCACATTCACACGACCCGCATGGTGCCCAAGCGTGCGGAGGAGTTGCTCGACGGCGGCTCGCTCTACTGGGTGATCCGCGGCACGATCATGTGCCGCGAGCGGCTCGTCGACGTCCGCCCCTTCGTCGACCGCGAAGGCGTCGGCCGCTGCCGGCTTGTGCTCGACGGCAAGGTGGTGCTGGTCGAGCCGCGCCCGTACCGGGCGTTCCAGGGCTGGCGCTATCTCGCCGCGAAGGATGCCCCGCGCGACCTCGACCGCGCCGCGCCGGGCGCCAAGGACATGCCCGAGACGCTGCGGCGCGAATTGCGCGATCTCGGCCTGCTGTAGCGAGCGCCATGCGATGGAATGGGCGCGCGACCTCACGCAAAACCGGTTTCCAGTTTTGCGGATCGCGCTCTAAAGTCGTGCCTCCGCCGCCGGCCGGCCGCCGCGGCTCTGTCGAACGCCCGGAAACACGATGATCATTCGAAGCCAAGAGGACGTGACCGCCGCGGTCCTGAGCGAGCTCGAACGCGCTCCCAACCCGCGCCTGCGCGAGGTGATGTCGGCCCTGGTACGCCACCTGCACGAGTTCGCCCGCGAGGTGCGGCTGAGCGAGGAGGAGTTCCAGACCGCCATCGCCTACCTGGTGGCGCTTGGCCAGCGCACCACCGAGACCCACAACGAGGCCGTGCTGATGGCGGGCTCGCTCGGCTTCTCCACCCTCATCTGCCTCCTCAACAACGGCAACCGCGGTCAGACCGAGACCCAGGCCAATCTGCTCGGGCCGTTCTGGCGCATGGATTCCCCGCGGACGCCGAGCGGCGGCTCGATCGTGCGCTCGCCGACCCCGGGCCCGGCCCTGTTCGTTGCCGCGCGGGTGGTCGACACCGAGGGGCGGCCGATCGCCGGCGCGGAAGTCGACGTCTGGCATTCCTCGCCCGAGGGCTTTTACGAGAACCAGGACCCGGCGCAGGCCGACATGAACCTGCGGGGCAAGTTCACGACCGACGCGGACGGGCGCTTCGAATTCCGCTCGGTCAAGCCGGCCGGCTATCCGATCCCGATCGACGGCCCGGTCGGCGACCTGCTGCGCGCGCAGGGGCGCCACAACATGCGCCCGGCGCATCTGCATTTCCTGATCTACAAGGAAGGCTTCAAGACGCTCGTCTCGCAAATCTACGTCAACGACGATCCTTATCTCGATTCCGACGTGCAGTTCGGCGTGACACAGGCGCTGGTCGGTAATTACGTGCGCCACGACGCCGATCCGGCGCCCGCGCCCGACGTGAAGGGTCCCTGGTACTCGCTCGACCAGACGTTCCGCATGGAGCCGGGCCGCGCCCGGCTGCCGCGTCCGCCGATCAGCGGCAAGGCCCGCGGTGAGCGGCCGAAAATCCCCGTGCTGGCGCGCTGACCGGCGTCGGCGCCCGTCACTCGGCCGGGGGGCGCGGGGAGCAATGGCGGAGCGTATTGCGCCACCTTTCACCTGGATAGGCGGATCGCTCTGGATCGGCGGATTGCGCCTGGCGGCTGATCCGCCCGCCATACCCAAGGTGAGGGCGGCCGCTCACCGCACCGCCAGATTGTCGATCAACCGGGTCTTGCCGAGACGCGCGGCGACGAGCAGGCGGATCGGTCCGTCCGCGAGGTTCGTCACCGGTTGCAGCGTCTCGGCATGGCGCGCTTCGAGATAGTCGACGTCGAAGCCCGACGTCGCCAGCTCGCTGCGTCCCTCGGCCAGCACCGCGCCAATCGGCTCGGCCTGCGCGATCCGCGCCGCGCACGTCTTCAACACGCGGAAGAGCGCGGGCGCCTTCGCCCGCTCGTCCGCTGAGAGGTAGACGTTCCGCGACGACATGGCGAGCCCGTCCGGCTCGCGCACGATCGGGGCGCCGACGATCCGCAGCGGCAGGTCGAGATCGCGCGCCATGCGGGTGACGACCTTGAGCTGCTGGTAATCCTTCTCGCCGAACACCGCGAAGTCGGGGGCGCACTGCACGAAGAGCTTGGCGACCACGGTCGCCACGCCGCCGAAGAAGTGCGGACGGAACGCGTCCTCCAGCCCGACGTTCGCCGGACCTTCGGGCAGAATGCGCGTGGCGAAGCCGGGCGGATACATCACGTCGACGTCCGGCGCCCACACGACGTCGGCCCCGAGTTTCGCAAGCGCGGCGACGTCCGCTTCGAACGTGCGCGGATAGGTCGCGAGGTCCTCGTGCGGCGCGAACTGCGTCGGGTTGACGAAAATTGAAACGATCACGCGCCTCGCCCTGCGGCGCGCGAGGCGAACGAGCGAGAAATGTCCCTCGTGCAGCGCACCCATGGTGGGAACGAGCGCCAGCGTTTCGCGTGCGCTGCGAAATGCCGCCGTCGTCCGTCGCAACGCCGGCAATGACCGAACGACCTTCGGTCGACGTGCCATGTTCGTCGTCCTTTCCACATCGAATCAAAAAAAGCGGGGGAACGTATCAGAGTAGCCCTAAAGCCGCCATCATCCGACGAGTTTAATCACGAGGCCATCACACCTGCGGCGGTATCTTGACGAAAAGCAGGCCCGGACAAACATTGCGGGCGCTGGGGTACGCGTAGGCACGGCGTGCGGTTCGTACGTGTAGGTAAGCGTCATGTTGTCTCGAGTGGACGTGGATGCATCAGCATCGAGATCGGCGCATGTCATTGTTCTCGGAAACGAAAAAGGGGGCTCGGGCAAATCGACGACGGCCATGCACGTCGCCGTTGCCCTGATGCAGGCGGGCCAGCGCGTCGCCACCATCGACCTCGACTCCCGCCAGAGAACGCTGACTCATTATGTCGACAACCGGCGGGCGTGGTCGAAGCGCGCGCGTCTCGACCTCGACATCCCGACCCATTTCTGCATTCCGCGCGCGGAGGGCGCCCGGCTCGAGGAGAACGAGAGCGCGGAATTCTCCGCCTTCGCGGGCGCGGTCGACGAGGTCGAGCACAGCCATGATTTCGTGGTGATCGACACGCCCGGCTCCGACAGCTATCTGGCGCGGCTCGCCCACTCGATGGCCGATACGCTCATCACCCCGCTCAACGACAGCTATCTCGATTTCGACGTGCTCGGCACCGTCGACCCGCAAACCTTCGCGGTGACCGGAACGAGCCACTACGCCGAGATGGTGCGCGAAGCGCGCCGGCAACGGCGGCTGGTCGACGGACGCATGACCGACTGGGTCGTCCTGCGCAACCGCCTGTCGGTCTTCGGCTCGCGCAACCGCCGCCTGCTCGGCGAGGGCCTGAAGGAGTTGGGGCTGCGTCTCGGCTTCCGCGCCATCGACGGCTTCGCCGAGCGCATCGTGTACCGCGAACTCTTCCCCCGCGGGCTCACCGCCCTCGACCAGCTCGACGAGGCGACTCTCGGCACCCGTCCGCGGATGTCGCATGTCACCGCCCAGGAAGAGGTGCAGACGCTGCTCGACGTGCTCAAGCTGCCGATCAACGAGCGCGGCCGCCAGCGGGCCTCCGCCCGCGACGTGTGGCTGGCCACCTCCACGCAGCCGCTCGAGATCGACGAGGAAGTTCTCGCCGACTGACCGCCGGCCTCACCGATGTGCCCCAAGGCACCGCCCGCGAGCGGGCGCGCTGGGCTTGGGTCTTGCGGCGCGCCGATCTGTGCGAACGGCCGCCGGTTTTGCGAACGATCCCGCCCTGATCCTATATAATTTGCCGCAAAGCCTCGCGGCGAACGGCTTCCGTTTCGCCGGGACGGACGTTAACTGGCGTGAGCGGCGCGCAGCCGTGCCACGGAGCCCACAATGGCGAAAGACCGGTCGGACGTGCCGAGCCCGGCGGGTGGCGACCAGACGCCGGCCAAAGGCTCGCGCGCGGAAATCGACGCGTTTCTCGAGAAGGTGCGGACGCTGGCGCCGGCGCGGCCGGACGGCCGGCGCGGCCGTCTCATGTTCGCGCTCGACGCGACGATGAGCCGGCAGCCCACCTGGGACAGGGCCTGCCGCCTCCAGGCCGACATGTTCCGCGAGGCGGCCGCCATCGGCGGGCTCGACGTGCAGCTCGTGTACTACCGCGGACTTTCCGAGTGTCGCGCCTCGCGCTGGGTCTCCGAGGCGGCAGCGCTCGCGGGACTCATGGAAAAGATCGATTGCCGCGGCGGGCACACGCAGATCGGCAAGATCCTGTCGCACGCACGCCGGGAAACCGAACACGCCAAGGTGCAGGCGCTCGTCTTCGTCGGCGACGCGATGGAGGAATCCCTCGACGATCTGTGCAGCCGCGCGGGCGAACTGGGCCTCCTCGGCGTGCCGGGCTTCATGTTCCAGGAAGGGACGGACGCGACCGCCGAGCAGGCGTTCCGCGAAATCGCGCGGCTCACGCGGGGCGCCTACTGCCGGTTCGACCTCGGTGCCGCCGGCGAACTGGGCGAATTGCTGCGCGCGGCCGCCGCCTACGCGGCCGGCGGCATGAAGGCGCTCGACGATCTCTCGGCACGCCGCCATGCCGGTGCGCAGAAGCTGATCGCGCAGTTGAGGTAGCCGTGCCGACCGTCTTCTTCGGCATTATCGCACTCATCGTGCTGCTGTGGCTCGCCCAGAGCTACGTCAAGGCCGATCCGCGCTGGCTTGCGGCGGTGCTGCGGATTTCAGGCGGCATCGTCGCGCTCGCGGCGGCTGCTTTCCTCGGCGTGCGCGGACATTTCGAGATCGCGGTCCCGCTCGGGCTTTCCGGCCTCGGGCTGCTCGGATGGGGGCCGTTCAAGAGCACCTTCGGCGCGGGTGCGCGCAAGACCCCCGGGCAGGTCTCGCGCGTGCGCTCCGCCTTTCTCGAGATGGAACTCGATCACGACAGCGGCACGATGCGCGGGCGCTTCATCGCCGGCCGCCACTCCGGCGTCCCGCTCGAAGCGCTCGATGTCACGACCCTCGTCGGCGTGCTCGCCGAGATCGACGCGGAGAGCCGCGATCTACTCGCCGCTTATCTTGACCGCCGGTCGCCCCGCTGGCGTGAACACGCGCACGACGGTGCGGCGTCGCGGCAGGCTCGTGCGCCGGATTCCGGCAAAATGACCGAGCAGGAAGCCTATGAGATCCTTGGCCTTCAGCCGGGAGCGAGCGCCGAGGAAATCGGGCGCGCCCACCGAATGCTGATGAAGAAACTGCATCCCGACCAAGGGGGGTCGACGTACCTCGCGGCCCGCGTCAATCAGGCCAAGGAGGTCCTTCTTCGCCGCCATCGCTGATACTCCAACGCAACAAACTCAACCCAGTGCTCCGCGTCCCCCTCCACGTATGACGCCATTTCCCGGTCCGGGGTTCGACGAAGCGAAGCCGGTTTCGTCGACCAGATCATGCGACAGATTGTTTAAAAAGTTAGCTCACGTTCGCGCGCAACACTACACCCAAGCCTAGTAGTCGCGCGCTTCTGCTGCTCTAGATCTACGAACTCGCACGGGCGGTCGGCGGCGCCGACCGCCTGGCGCTAGTTCTTGATCGGCATGCAGGCGATGTCTTTGCGCTTGAGGTGCCTGCAGGCGGCCTCGGCCTCGTCCTTTTCGAGGCCGGCGAAGCGTGCGCGATAGTAGGTCTTGTCGCCTTTCACCACGGTTTCGGTGAACGGGTCGGCGCGACCAAGCAGCTTCTTGGCGAGCTGCTTCGCCGACTCCAGCCGCTGCCTGGCTTCGTCTTCCGCGTCGAAGGCGCCGACCTGGATCATCCAGCCGGTGTGGACGGCCGCAGGGTGCGACGCGGTCTGCCGCAGCGTGGCGCTGACCGGCGCAGGGGCGACGGCCGGAGCGGCGGCCGGGGCGGGCGCCTCGGGCGCCGCATAGGCCTGGACCGCGGAACTGGTCACC
>CAZIGW010000170.1:0-8357 GCA_964538565.1 uncultured Hyphomicrobiales bacterium
AGGAATCACGAGACGCATGCGGTCCCGGGCGTGCCTGCATCCGCTACTCCGAGCGGGGGCGCCGAACGCGGCTACGCGGCGGGCTCCTGCAGCTTCCCGCCCGGACTCGCCTGATCGACGGCCGTCGGCAGCCGATCCGCCAGCAACTTCATCGCCTCGTCGACCGGCAGTCCGAGCTGGCGGGCGATCTGCTGCACCTGTTCATTGCCAAGCGCCGCGCGAAGCTGCTCGGGGTTGATCGGCAGATTGCTGCCGCTGCCGAGCCACGACTGCACCTTGTCTTCCAGGCCGGCCGCCTTGAGCTTGTCGACGATGCCTTGCAGTCCGCCCGTGTCGGATTTCGCCAACAGCGCGGACATCATGGCGGGAATCGTACCGGGCTCGACGCGCGCCCAGAGATTTTTGATTTGGTCGCTGGCTTGATCGAGAAGTCCCATGAGATCCTCCTCTGAGGGGGGCCGAGGGCGCTCGTGAATCCTTGGGTGTTCCCGGGATCACGGATGCTTTTCGTTCTTCGCGGCATGAAAGCCGGAAGATGCGGTGTCTCGCTCGCACATGTAGGCGCCGTTCTTGGTCGTACCGTACGATTTGTATCCGCTGAAGTGATAGACCTTGGAGTCGCGATTGACCCACACGACGGTGTCGCCCGGACAGCGCGACTTTGCCTGCGCCTCGCTGGCGAATTCCGCCGCGGCCGTTCCGGCGGGCGCACGCCCGGTCGTACGCGGCGGGGTGGGGCGTGCCGCCGTTGCCGGTGCGGTGCGCGCCGGAACATTCGCGGCAGCCGGCGGCGCGGGCCTGGCGGCGGAAGTCGTCGGCTGTGTCGCCGCGGTCTTGCCGGTGCACTCGGCGACATACGCCTTCTCGGTCTTGCCGCTCGCCTGCATGGCCGGCTTGTTGGCCCGCCATTCGTCGCGGCAGGCTTTCGCGGTCTTCTGTTGGGCAAGGGCTGGGGCCGATACGGCAAGCAGGGAGAGCGCAATGGCAGACAGCAAACCAAGCGATCGTCGTTTCATGGCCGCACTCCTGGGTTGAATGACGGCGGGATGCCGGCGCGCGTGCCGAACACGCCGCGGTGCCCGCCGTCGGAGAAAACCGGATGTCCGCTCGTTTCGCGAGCTATTGCGCGCCTACCGCGTCATCGATGCATTTCTTCGTGAAGCTCGTCTTCGCCGCGCCCGCGAGCTTCTTGGACTGGGCGGACGCATCGCAGGAACTCCTTGCGTCGCGCTGGCACTTGCCCATGAAGCTCGTCAAAGCCGCGCCGGCGAGCTTCTTGTCGGCCGCCTGCTGCTGGCAGGTTGCCGCGAACGCACCGGAGGTATCGAGCAGGAAACCGACGGCGAGCGCCGCCGAGACGATCCTTCGCATATGTTGTCTCCTCTGATCGAGAGGGATGAAGGCGTCACCATCGCACCGGGCGCTTGCGGTCTGATGCTTTCGACGAGTGCCCGTGCGGCCCTTATGAGAATTGTCCTGATCGCGGGACCGAGCCGCGACGCTAGTGAATGCCGGGCACGTCGCGGCGGTTCCCTGCGATCGCGTTTGCGTCTCAGACGAAGATGGCTGAAGGCCGGCGCCGCCCGGCAAGGGCCGGCGCGGGCCCGAGGACAAGGGTGATCCGGGCCGTCGGGGTCGCAAGCGGCCGGCCGCGAAGGTGCCCTGATCCTGCCATGTTGCTTGCTGTCGGCTGAACCGGACCCTCACGGCCGGTTCAGCCCCTCCGCACGATCATTCAAGGGTCCGGCAGGTCGCGCCGATCGGGTCGGCGCCCGCGAAAAGACCTTCCGGCCGGAAGACGGAGGATGAGACATGCGCAGGTTGCTTCTCGCAGTGGCGGCGGTCCCCATGATGCTGGCGGCCGGCTTCGGCGGGCCCGCCAACGCGATGCCGCTCGCAGGCCCCGCCCCGGCGGCGGTTGCGGCCGGCCTCTTGCAGCCGGTCGACTATCATTGCCGGCCGGTCTGGCGCTGCGGCTATTGGGGTTGCGGATGGCGACGGACATGCTGGTGGAGGGGCGATGGCGACGACTATCGCTTCCACTGGCGCGACCGGGACGACTGGCGCGGCCGATATCGCGACGATCGACGCGACCCGCATCGCTGGTGAAGATCGCCGGCTGATGTCCAAGGCTGCCGGGGCCCCGATGGCGCCCCGGCGGTCTCGCCCGGCCGCTCGGACCTCGAAGCCGATCGAGGACGGAAAGTCCGGTCGGGCTCGGCTCAGGACCAGCTCAGCGTGATTCCGATGTCGCCCGGCATGCCGTTCGGCCAGTCGATGATCTGATATCTGATCTTGTAGCCGCGCGGGCGCAGGTGGTCGTACCACAGCTGATACAGCTCCTTCGCCGCGCCGCTCAGCGTGTTCTCCCAGCCGGCTTCGCCCTCGTTGATGGCGCGCCCGTGGTCGGTGCACAGCGCGTTGGGAAAGCGATAGACCTGCACTTCGGTCAAGCCGCTTTCGACCGCGCGGCGGATGATGCGCGCGCCGCGACGAATCTTCTCCTCGTCCGTGAGCCCCGAGGGCCTCATCAGCCGCTCGATCAAAGCCTTCTTCTCGGCTTCCGCCTCGGCCTGTTGGCGCACCGCGTCGGAGGCCTTCTGGGCCTCGGCGAGCGCGATCTGCTGCCTCAAGTCCTTCGCGGTGGGCAGGGTGTCGATGGTCACTGCCATGATGCGCTCCGTTCAACTCGCACGTCGTCCTCCTCGATAGGGAACGCGGAACGATATTCCAGGTCTTGGTGGCGATCATACGCAAGCGTGACCACACTCGCTTGATCTTGCGCAAGTCGAGAACGGCCGCTCGCCGCGTTGACTCTTGCTCGGAGCGCGCCGCGCGACGGTATTTTCGTCAGCACTTCTTCGCGCGAGAGCGCGAACACCCCGCGCGTCGCGAAGTTGCGTTAAGTCAATGGATCGATTGATCGGCCTGATAGCGTCGCGGCCAATCGCCCGACGTATCCAATCCAGGGACTTCGACCCGCGCCCTCGCAAACGTGAAGGCCCCGGGACGACGGGTCCCGATGAGAGGCCGAAATCATGCCGCAGCCGGCGAGCAATTTTCCCGCACTCGCCTACGGGATCGACGCGTTCCAGCGCAGCGTCCTGTTCTGGGACGTCATGCGCCGCCGGGGAAATGTCTACCGCGAACGCCTGGCGCTGAATGCGCCGCACGTGCTCGACTATCGCGTGGAACTCGTTCTCGACGGCCGCACGCTCGGTCGCCCGGTGAACTACGGCCTGGTGCGCATCGTGCCGCCGGCCGGACTCGAGACCGATCCGACGTTGCGGCCTTTTGTCGTCGTCGACCCGCGCGCCGGCCACGGCCCGGGGATCGGCGGCTTCAAGGCCGACAGCGAGATCGGCGTCGCGCTCGAAGCGGGCCATCCCTGCTACTTCGTCGGATTCCTGCCGGAGCCCGTGCCGGGCCAGACCATCGAGGATATCGCGCGGGCCGAGGCGGTCTTCCTCGAAAAGGTGATCGCGTTGCACCCCGACGCCGACGGCAAGCCCTGCGTCATCGGCAACTGCCAGGCCGGATGGGCGGTGATGATGCTCGCCGCCACGCGACCGGAATTGTTCGGGCCGATCATCGTGGCCGGCGCGCCGCTCTCCTACTGGGCCGGCGTGCGCGGTCGCAATCCCATGCGCTACTCGGGCGGACTGCTGGGCGGAAGCTGGCTGACCGCGTTGACCGGCGATCTCGGCCACGGCCGGTTCGACGGCGCCTGGCTCGTGCAGAATTTCGAGAACCTCGATCCGGCGAACACCCTGTGGAGCAAGCAGTACAATCTCTACTCGAAAATCGACACGGAGGCCGAGCGCTATCTCGGATTCGAACGCTGGTGGGGCGGGCACATCGACCTCAACGCCGAGGAGATCCAGTTCATCGTCGACGAGCTGTTCGTCGGAAACAAGTTGGCGTCGGGCGAGATCACTTTCTCCGATGGCATCGCGGTCGATCTTCGCAACATCCGCTCCCCGATCGTGGTGTTCTGCTCGAAGGCCGACAACATCACCCCGCCGCAGCAGGCGCTCGACTGGATTCTCGACCTCTACGGGAGCGTCGACGAGATCCGCTCGTATGGCCAGACCATCGTCTACACGATCCACGAATCCCTCGGGCACCTCGGCCTGTTCGTGTCCTCCCGGGCGGCCCGCAAGGAGCACGAACAATTCGCCAGCAACATCGATCTCATCGACGTGCTTCCGCCCGGTCTCTACGAAGCCGTGCTCGAACCGAAGGTGCAAGGCACGGTCAACCCCGACCTCGTGGGCGGCGATTGGCTCATGCGGTGCGAGCCGCGCACGCTCGAAGACATCAGGGCGCTCGGCGGCAATGACGACGCCGACGAGCGGCGCTTCGCGACCGCCGCGCGCGTCTCGCAACGCAATCTCGCTCTCTATCGGACGTTCGCCCAGCCGTTCGTGCGCGCCCTTGTCGACAATTCGCTGGCGGAATGGATTCATCGGCTGCACCCGCTGCGGCTGCAGTTCGAGATCTTTTCCGACGCCAATCCAATGATGAAGGCCGTGGAGCCGGTTGCGCGATGGACCCGAGAACACCGCGCGCCCGTGACCGCCGACAATCCGTTCCTCGCCTGGCAGGAGCAGGTGTCGCGGCAGATGGTCGCCATGCTCGACGCCTGGCGCGACGCGCGCGACGCCGCCGCCGAATGGTCTTTTCTCGCCGTCTACGGGTCGCGCCCGCTGCAGGCGTTCGCCGGCATCGACCCGGCCGACACGCATCCGATGCGGCAGGCGGCGAGGAGCGCGCTGCACCGCGAATTGCTGCGAATCCGCATCGGCGAGCTGAAATCGCGCATCGCGACGGGCGGGGTGCGCGAGGCGATCGCGCGCGCGACGCTCTACGTCGGGATGGGAACCGGCGTGGTCGACGAACGCGGGTTCGAAATCGTCCGACGGCTGCGCCGCGCGCAGACCCAGATGCCGCGCCTCCCGCTGCCGGCCTTCAAGGCGCTCGTGCGTGACCAGTACTTCATGCTGCTGCTGGACCGGCCGGCGGCGCTCGCCGCCCTGCCGGCGCTCCTGCCGAAGGAAGCCGATCAGCGCACCGGCGCGTTCGCGATCGTCCAGCAAGTCATTTGCGCGCGCGGGCGGCCGGAAGGCGAGGTGGAGAGCCGGCTGCGGGAAATCGCCCGAATGTTCGGCGTCGACGAGAAGATGTCCGAGAGACCATCCGCCGCGCTTATGCCGGCGAACGGCCGTGATCGGCGCAAGGCCTCGTAGGCCGTGATCCGGCGAAGTGGAATTGGTTCGCCGATGAGATCATGCGGCGGGTCGTCGGAACGCGCTATCGGGCCGGCCGAGTCAACTCAGGAGCAACGAAGATTGGAAGGGCGATGAGCGACGCGAAAACAGAATCCCGCACGAGCACCGTGCGCGCGCCGGGCGCACGCGCTCCGCACGCCAAGTACGAGCGGCTGATCGCCGTCGCCAGGGAAGTGCCCGCCGCGAGCACGATCGTGGTGCATCCGTGCGACGAGACCTCGCTGCGCGGCGCGACGGAGGCCGCGCAGGCCGGCCTCATCGTGCCGACCCTGGTGGGGCCGACCGCCAAGATTTCCGCCGCGGCGCGGGAGCACGGGATCGACATCGACCGCTTCGCGGTCGTGGACGTTCCCCACAGCGACGCAGCCGCCGCCCGTGCGGTCGAGCTCGTGCGCGAAGGCAAGGGCGAACTGCTGATGAAGGGCAGCCTGCACACGGACGAGCTGATGCGGGCGGTGACCTCGGCAACGTCCGGACTGCGCACCGCGCGCCGGATCAGCCACGTCTTCGTCATGGACGTGCCGACCTACGCAGAGGTCCTGTTCATCACCGACGCGGCCATCAACATCTTTCCCGACCTCGACGCCAAGCGCGACATCGTGCAGAACGCGATCGATCTGTTCACGCAGCTCGGCCTCGGCACGCCGCGTGTCGCGCTGCTGTCGGCCGTCGAGACGGTGACGACGAAGATTCCCTCGACCATCGACGCAGCCGCGCTCTGCAAGATGGCGGATCGCGGCCAGATCACCGGCGGGCTGCTCGACGGGCCGCTCGCCTTCGACAATGCGGTCGATCCGGAGGCGGCGGCCATCAAGGGCATCCGCTCTCCGGTCGCCGGCCGGGCGCAGATCCTCGTCGTCCCGGACCTCGAGGCGGGCAACATGCTGGCCAAGAATCTCACCTTCCTGGCGAACGCCGACGCGGCCGGCATCGTGCTCGGCGCGCGCGTGCCGATCGTGCTGACCTCGCGTGCCGATTCGGTGCGCACGCGCATGGCCTCCTGCGCGGTCGCCGTGCTCTACGCCCATGCCCGCCGGCGCGCCGTCGCCCTGCCGGCCGCGTGAGCGCCATGGATACGCTGCTCGTCGTCAACGCGGGCTCCTCGAGCGTGAAGTTCGAGGTGTTTGCGATCGGCGGGACGGATCGCCTCGAGCGCCTGGTCAAGGGGCAGATCGACGGCATCGGCACCCGGCCGCGGCTGCGCGCGACCCATGCGGACGGCAGGACGGCGATCGACCGCGTGCTGCCGCCGCGCGAGGCGGCCGACGTTCCGACGGCGCTGCACTGCGCCGCGACGTGGCTGCGCAAGGAGATCGACGTGGCGCCGGTCGCTGTCGGACATCGCGTGGTGCACGGCGGGCCGGACTACGACGGGCCGGTTCTGATCGACGACAAGGTGATCGGACGGCTGGAGCGCTACGTCAATCTTGCGCCGCTGCACCAGCCGAACAACCTCGCGCCGATCCGCGCGCTGCGCGCGCGATTTCCGCTGCTGCCGCAGGTCGCCTGTTTCGACACCGCCTTCCACCGGACCCACGGCGCGCTCGCCGATCGCTATGCCATTCCCGAACGCCTGTATGCCGAGGGCGTGCGGCGCTACGGATTTCACGGCCTGTCGTACGAATACATCGCCGACCGGTTGCGATCCGTCGCCCCGCAGGTCGCGGGCGGCAAGGTGATCGTCGCGCATCTCGGCAGCGGCGCCTCGATGTGTGCGCTCGCCGGCGGCCGCAGCGTCGAGAGCACGATGGGATTTACCGCGCTCGACGGCCTGCCGATGGGAACGCGGCCAGGGCAGCTCGATCCCGGCGTGGTGCTTTATCTCGTGTCCGAAAAAGGCATGACGCCGCCCGCCGCGCAGGATCTTCTCTACCGCGAGTGCGGCCTCAAGGGCCTGTCGGGCATCAGCAACGACATGCGCGAGCTCGAGAGGAGCGTCGATCCGCAGGCGGCCTTTGCCATCGACTACTTCGTCTACCGCATCGGCCTGCATGCCGGGATGCTGGCGGCGGCGCTCGGCGGGCTCGACGCCTTCGTGTTCACGGCGGGGATCGGCGAGAATTCCGCCGCGGTGCGCGCACGCGTCGCGGAACGGCTGGCGTGGCTCGGGGCGAAGCTCGACCCGCAGGCGAACGAGGCGGCGCGGACGCTGATCTCGCACGCAGACAGCCGGATCGCGCTCTACGTGCTGGCGACCGACGAAGGCCTGATGATCGCGCGACACACGCTCGCGCTGCTAGACGCGCAGCGCACGGCGACGGCAAGCAAGGTGAGGTCCGCATGACGATATCCGTCGCGAAGATGGCGCTGCTCAACGGCCGCAAGGGGCTCGTCATCGGCATCGCCAACGAGCATTCGATCGCCTGGGGATGCGCGAAGGCATTTCGCGCGCTCGGCGCCGATCTGGCCATCACGTATCTCAACGAGAAAGCAAAGCGGCACGTCGAGCCGCTCGCGCGCGAGGTGGGTGCGCCGATCCTGATGCCGCTCGACGTCGGCGTTCCCGGCCAGATGGAGGCGGTGTTCGAGCGGATCGAGAGGGAGTGGGGCCGGCTCGATTTTCTCCTGCATTCGATCGCATTCTCGCCCAAGGACACGTTATGCGGACGCGTGGTCGATGCGCCGCGCGAGGGCTTCCTCACCACGATGGAAATCTCCTGCTGGTCCTTCATCCGCCTGGCGCATCTCGCCGAGCCGCTGATGCGGCGGGGCGGAACGCTGTTCACCATGACGTATTACGGCAGCCAGATGGTCGTGGAGCACTACAACATCATGGGGGTTGCCAAGGCGGCGCTGGAAAGCGCGGTCCGCTACATCGCGGCCGAGCTCGGCCCGAAGGGCATCCGCGTCCACGCCATCTCGCCGGGTCCGCTCGCGACGCGGGCCGCCTCGGGAATCCCCGAGTTCGACGAGCTGCTCGACAAGGCGCGCGAGAAGGCGCCGGCGCGCAGCCTCGTCTCCATCGACGACGTCGGGGTGGCGACCGCCTTCCTCGCGCTCGATGCGGCGCGGCTGATCACGGGCGAAACGCTCTACGTCGACGGCGGCTACCACATCATCGACTAG
>CAZIGW010000171.1:0-32087 GCA_964538565.1 uncultured Hyphomicrobiales bacterium
CCAACAACATCGTGGTGGCCTTCGTCGAGGAGCTCGGCGCCAAGGCCAAGCCGACCGCCACCGGCGGGCCGGCCGGCACGTTGACGCAGGTGATGTCGGGTCAGATCGACATCGGCTGGGCGGCGCCTCCTTTCGGACTGAAGGAGATCAAGGAAGGCAAGATTCGCATCATCGCGCGCGGCAGCGACGTGCCCTCGCTGCGCGGGCAGACCGTGCGCGTGCTCATCGTCAACGCCAATGCACTCAAGAACCGCAAGGACGCCATCACGCGGTTCATGCAGGCGTATCGGGAGTCGGTCGACTGGATGTACTCCGATCCGAATGCGATCGAGATGTACGCCAAGAAGATCAAGTCCTCGGAGGACCTGATCAAGGAATCGATCAAGCAGTTCCATCCGAAAGAGGCGCTGCAGACCGACAAGATGGCGGATCTCGACGGAGCGCTGCGCGACGCCGTCAAGCTGAAGTTCCTCGATCATCCCCTGAGCAAGGAGCAGCTCGCCGAACTGCTGCAGATTCCGCCTCGGAAGTGATCTCAGCCGCCATTCCCTGATTCGCGAATGACGGTCGCGCCCGGGCTGGTCCCGGGCGCGAAGCATTTTGGCGCCCTATCGGCCGCGGCAGCGGCCGGCGTGCACGAAGCGGGCGCCCGCCACCGTCGCCTCGCAGATGCTGGAATAGGTGTGGCGGCGGCCGTTGTCGTCGACCGCGCAGGTCGGCTGATAGATCTTGCTGCACAGGTCGGGACAGCGCCCCTGGGCGATGACGAGCGCCTTGTTGGCGGCCGCATGGCAGCTGTTCGTGTAGGTGCGGTTGCGCCCGCCGCGCCGCGCGCACACCGGCCGATAGATCGAAGGACAGTTCGCCGATCTCGGCCGCGACGACGATCCGGATGTCGTCGGGGGCTGAGACGCCGAGGGCTGAGAGTCCGGCGGCTGAGATGTCGACGTCGGCGATTGCGGCGCAAGCGGAGTCGTTCGTGCGTGATTGCCGGCGAGAACGGGAAACGACATCGAGGACGCCACGAGGCAGCCCAGTACCGCCGGGCGCCACAGCGTCAGACCGAATGACGGCACGATGCTTCACCTCGTGAGCGGATGCGAGTCGCTATCCTAGACGGTTGCCGCGGGAAAGGCAGGTTCCGGCCGGTGCGTTCACCGAGGTGTGTTCGAGCGCGCGAACGTGACGACAGTATGGATTTTTCGGTTCGCGGCCGGCGACGTGCTCCGCGCTCTCACTGTCCGTTCCTGGCAGCCTTGCTGATGGCGGCGAGCAAGGCCGCCGGGCCGTGCGGGATCGCGTCGCGAACGCTCTGCTCTTTGCCGATCCGGCCCATCTCCCGCTGCCGCCCGACCGTGGCGCTCGCCATCAGGGGGTCGATCCCGAGTTCGCGCAGCGTGTCGGCCACTTCTTCCATTTCGGCGGCGCGTCGAACGCCGTGGCTCGCCATTCTTTCCAGGTTGTATTCGATGGTGCGCCGCCAATCGAGCGTCGGAAAGCTCCTCGACAGCGAGGCGATGACCTGTTCCTGGACGCCCGCGCGCTCCGCCGCCAGGAAGCATTCGAGCGTCAGAGCCTCGAGTCCCTTGACCATGACGCTGCGGACCATCTTGATCGCGGCGGCCGCGCCGATCTCCGCGCCGGCGGGACTTGCGCGCATGCCGAGCGCGGCGAGCAGGGGTTCGACCGCCTGGACGTGCGGGCCGGCGACCAGCACCGGAGTCTCGTGCCGGGCCGGATGCACCGGCGCCATCACGGCGACGTCGACATAGCGGGCCTGCTTGCCGAGCAACTGCGCGGTCTCCCGCTTGCGGCCGGGCGACACCGAGTTGATGTCCAGATAGAACTGCCCGCCGGCGAGATGGGGCTTGACCGACTGCGCGGCTTCCAGGCTCGAGGCGGCGGTGACGGCGGAAATCACGAGATCGGCGCCCGCGACCGCATCGGCCGCCGAGGCGCCGAGCCGCACGCCGATCTTCTCGCCCGCCTCCCTCAGCCGCCGGCCTTCGCCTTGCGGGAAAAGGATGTCCCAGGCGGCAATCTGCTCGATTCCGGCCTCGCGAAATCCCGACGCGAAGGCCTGTCCTGCCTCGCCAAATCCGATGAAGCAGACTCGTGGCGTGTTCTGGCGCGTCATGGTCAATCCCTGGCGATCGGGTCCGGTCATCCTCGCGGGTGAACCGGGCGCATCTTTAAGAACGACCCCGGCTGCCGTCAATCGAACGCGAATGCGCGGACGCCGGCGCAACCGCGCGCCCCGCAGAGCGGGACATGACGGAACGACGGCTGCTAGCGGGCGACCCGGGTCAATTCGGAGAAGGGGGAATGTCCCAGCTCGGGGTCGTTGGCGTCTTCCGCCGGCTCATGATCGTGGCGGATGGTGCGCTCGCCCGGCGACAGAAGGCCGATGCCGACGACCACGTCGCGCACCTCCTGGCGGGCCATCAGGTGCGAGATGTTGGGCTTCGTTCCCAGCAGTGCCTCCTGCAGGGGATCAAAGGCGGTCAGGCCGATCGGGAAAAATTCCCGGTAGACGACGCGCTCCAACAGGCCGGAAACGGTGCGGAAGCCGGCCTGTTCGGCCATCTGGTCGAGCACCTGCGCGACCTGCCGTCCGCTGCGGGTGGAGAGCGGAGAGAGACGGTTGCGCACCACCACCCAGTCCGTGTGCAGCCTGGTGAGCTTGCGCCGCGCTTCGGCCGCGATCGCGACGGTCTGCGCGTAGCGCGCGCGGGCCAGCGGGACGTCCGGCGACGGTCCCATGCTGAACAGGACGTCAAGGTCGACGAAACTGTCGTTGACCGGCGTGACGAGCGTGTCGGCCATCGCGTGGGCGATCCGGCTGAGGTGCCCGCTGCCGCCCGGCGTGTCGATGATGACGAAATCGTAGTCGTTCTGGAACGACGTGAGGGTCGCGGTCAGAATGGTCACATGCGCGGAGTCGCTGCGGTCCGCGTCGTCGCTGTGGAACGTCTCGACGCAGCGATGCTTGGGAATTTCGAGCGTGACATTGTTGCGGTTCGCCCATTCACGGCGGTTCTCGATGTACCGCGTCAACGTGCGCTGTTGGTGATCGAGATCGATGGACGCGACGCGCTTGCCTGCCTTGAGCAAGGCGATGATGATATGCATCGCAAGAGTGGACTTGCCGCTGCCACCCTTGTGATTTCCGATTACCACGATGTGCGGTCGAGAACGCCGCCCGGAACTACGCAACATTTCCACACCCAAGGCCCTGGTCCGCTCGAGGCGGCGCAAGCCAACGGCAACAGTCTCTAAGGTTATATGATCCTGATAGGTATGACTACTTCGGGTCGAAAGTTATTTAACCTTAATCAGATGGCGGAATCCGGAACCTTCGGGCCGGCAGCATCGTTATCTAGGGTTTGACCAGAGACGCCGCAGGCGTTGTGCGCCGGCTCGACAGGCCGGCGCTTCCACTCCTCTTCTCAATGCTTCGCCGATACGGCGACAGGCGGCGTTCCGTGCGTGTGGAACGACTCGATCGTCTTGAGACCCCACGCCTGACCTTTCTTGCGCTCGTCCTCGGTCCACACGATCGGCTTCCAGTCGGGCGCGAGGATCAGCCGCGCACCGGCGTTGGCGACTTCCACCCGGTTGCCGCCGGGCTCGTAGACGTAGAGGAAGAAGGTCTGCTGCACCGCGTGCTTGTGCGGCCCGGTCTCGATGAAGACGCCGTTCTCGAGGAAGATGTCGGCGGCGCGCAGAATCTCCTCACGGCTGTCGAGCGCGTAGGTGACGTGATGGAAGCGTCCGCGCGTTCCGGTGTGGTCGAGCGTGTAGGCGAAGTCGTAGCTCTTGTTGGTGGCGGTCAGCCACATGCCGGCTTCGGTGCCGTCGTTGAGCACGATCTGCTCGGTGAGGCGGAAGCCGAGGTAGGTCTCGAAGAAGATGCGGTTCGCCTTGACGTCGGCGGCGAGGCAATTGAGGTGATCGAGCCGCCGCACGTTGACGCCGCGCGCGGGAAACCGCTGCGCCTGGTTCTTGAGCGCGGGCTTGAGCTCGGGCGGCGCCGCGTACCATTCCGTCTCGTAGTAGAGCTCGATGGTGTGGCCGTCCGGATCGCGGCACACGAACGTCTTGCCGTGGCCGAGATCGCCGTCGGTCCAGCCCACGTCGAAGCCGGAGCCCTTCAGGGCGCTCGCGCGGCGCTCGAGCGCCTGCGGGCTGCGCGTGCGGAACGCCATATGGCCGATGCCCGAGGTCTTCGAGGCGGTGAGCTTCAGGCTGTAGCGCTCGTAGTCGTCCCAGCCGCGCAGGAAGACCGAGTTTCCCGCCCGCCCGCTTTCGGTCATGCCGAGGATATCGACGAAGAAGCGCAGGCTTTCCTCCGGCTTGGGCGTGAGAAGCTCCATGTGTCCGAGATGGGCGATGTCGTAGATCGGTTCGTTGCTCATGGTTTCCCCAGGATTCGACGGTTTGGCCGGGGTGCGCGGACGGCGGGTTACATAGGGCAAAAAGCCGGGCCGGTCAGCAACTTTGACGGCGGCGGCAGGCCGAAGAGGAGCCTCAAGCTCGCCGCGCATAGCGAAAAATACGGACATCCGTGCCCGGGCCGGGCGTCGTGATCCGCGAAACGTACGTCTTTCGTTCAGTTTCTGGACCGGGGATTAGACGCTAGCGTTGCGGGTCGGTTCGGCTGGCGGAAACGCCTGGCTGAGGATCGGGTCGACCGAGGCAATCAACCTGGGAGGAAAACCAATGAGACCATGGATTTTGGCCCTCGCGGCCGCCTTCGTGCTCGCCGCGAGCCCGGCCGATGCGCAGCAGCCGATCGTCATCAAATTCAGCCACGTGGTCGCGCCGGACACACCGAAAGGCAAGGGCGCCGAGAAATTCAAGGAACTGGCCGAGAAATACACGAACGGCCGCGTCAAGGTCGAAGTCTACCCGAACTCGCAACTCTACAAGGACAAGGAGGAGCTCGAGGCGCTGCAGCTCGGCGCCGTGCAGATGCTTGCTCCCTCGCTTGCCAAGTTCGGCCCGATCGGCGTCAAGGAATTCGAGGTCTTCGACCTGCCGTTCATCCTTCCCGACAAGGCGGCGCTGCGGCGCGTCACCGACGGCAAGCTCGGCAAGAAGCTGATGGGTCTGCTCGAGCCGAAAGGGATCGTCGGACTCGCGTATTGGGACAACGGCTTCAAGGTGATGAGCGCCAACAAGCCGTTGCGGATGCCGGAGGATTTCCGCGGCCTCAAGATGCGCATCCAGTCCTCGAAGGTGCTGGAGGCGCAGATGCGCGCGCTCGGCGCGATTCCGCAGGTGATGGCGTTCTCGGAGGTCTATCAGGCGCTGCAGACCGGCGTCGTCGACGGCACGGAGAACACGCCGTCGAACGAATACACGCAGAAGATGCACGAAGTGCAGAAGTACACGACGCTCTCCGACCACGGCTACATTGGCTACGCGGTGATCACCAACAAGAAGTTCTGGGACGGGCTGCCCGCCGACGTCCGGACCTCGCTCGAGAAGGCGATGGCCGAGGCGACGATCTATGCGAACGGCATTTCCCAGACGGAGAACGACGAAGCCCTGGCGGACATGAAGAAGTCGGGCAAGACCCAGTTCATCACGCTCACCGCCGAGCAGAAGGCGGCCTGGCGCAAGGCGCTGCAGCCGGTCTACGACGAAATGGCCTCACGCGTCGGCAGGAACGTGATCGACGAGTTCATCAAGGAGGCCAAGGCAGGCGGCACCGACTGAACGCCGGTCGGGCGTGGCGGTCGCCGCTCGCCAGCGGCGGCCGCGTTCAGACGCCGCCGCGCCGCGGGGTGGCGCCTGCCGCACTCTAGGCCGCCGCCGTATTGCCCGGGTGGTTCTGCAGGAAGGCCTGCGGATGCTGTGAGGCGGACGCGGCGAGCTCGGTCATCACCACGTCGAGATGATGTTCCATGGCGCGGCCGGCGGCGACCGGGTCGTGCCGCATCAGCGCGTCGACGACCGCCCGGTGCTCGCCCAGGATCGCATCCTGCCGCGGCCGCATGCTGGTGAGAAACAGGCGCATGCGATCGAGGCTCGCACGCGCCGAATCGACGGCGGATTTGACCCGCTCGTAGCCGAGTTCGCGCAGCAGAAGCTCGTGGAACGCGAGATCGAGCTCGTGAAATCGCGCCGGGTCCTCGCGTGCCGCCAGTTGCTCCTGGAAATTGCGCTCGATGAGGGCGAGGCCGCGCGAGTCGATGCGCGTCGCGATGACACGGACCGCCTCCGCCTCGAGCGCGCGGCGGATGAACATCGCCTGCCGGCAATCGTCGATGTCGATGCGGGCGACGCGCGTTCCGCGCTGCGGCAGGACCTCGACCAGTCCTTCGCTCGCCAGGCGCCCCAGCGCCTCCGAGACCGGAAAACGCGACACTTCGAGTCGCGCGCAGATCGCCGCCTTGTCGATGAACGTGCCGGGCGGCAGGTCGAGATGCACGATCGCGTTGCGGATCAGGTCCTGGATCCGCTGCACGGTCCCGCCGCGGGCGCGGCGGGGCAGGGTCGGAAGGAACTCGTAGGCAGTCTTGGTTCGTTCGTCCATCGCGGCGGGAATCCAGGAACTTCAGGCAAGGAAAATCCCTTCCCGAGCTTATCCAAGTTCATCACTAACCGCTGCAACCAGTTGTGAGAATACCGGCATTCTACGTATGCGACATCGCCGTATGCGACATTGCCGCGGCGCAGCT
The DNA here is from genome assembly GCA_964538565.1 of uncultured Hyphomicrobiales bacterium. Taxonomy (GTDB): domain Bacteria; phylum Pseudomonadota; class Alphaproteobacteria; order Rhizobiales; family Xanthobacteraceae; genus CAYVBN01. The sequence continues at coordinate 6,690 of CAZIGW010000171.1, forward strand.
GCCTGGGCCCGGCCGGGCGGCCCGCGCCGGTCGCGAGCCGCCTCCGTCCGGTGCCGCCAGAGGCCTTCCGGGCTCCCCGGCGTCGGGCTTACCGAAGGGCAGGCCCGATGGTGACGGTGAGCGTGCCGACGCCCTCGACCTCGCATTCGAGCTTGTCGCCCGGCACGGTCGCGGCCACGCCCGCCGGCGTGCCCGTCATGATGATGTCGCCTGCCGCGAGTTCCACCTGCTCGGACAGTTTCGCGATCACCTCCGGCACGTTCCAGATCATCTGCGCGAGATCGCCGTCCTGGCGGACCTTGCCGTTCACCTTGAGGGCGATGCGGCCCTTCTTCGGGTGGCCGATCTCGCTGGCGGGTCTGAGCGGACCGCAGGGAGCCGACGCGTCGAACGCCTTGCCGATCTCCCATGGGCGCTTCTGGTCGCGCGAGGCGATCTGCAGGTCCCGGCGCGTGAGGTCGATGCCGACGCCGTAGCCGTAGATGCAGTCGAGCGCGTTCTCGACCTTGATGTTGCGCCCGCCGCTCTTGAGCGCCACGACGAGCTCGACTTCGTGGTGCATGTCCTTGGTCAGCGGCGGGTAGGGCACGGTCGATCCGTCGGGGACGACCGCGTCGGCCGGCTTGGCGAAGAAGAACGGCGGGTCGCGCACGTCGTGCCCCATCTCGCGGATGTGTTCCTCGTAGTTGCGTCCGACGCACCAGATCCGCCGGACCGGAAAGAGGCGATCCGTCCCGACGACGGCGAGCACCGGCTGCGGTGCGGGATCGATGACGTACTTCCTACTGTCTGAGCTCATGACCCGATTTCTTTGTTGTCTGGAATGAAAATCGAAGGAGCAAGGCGGCGGTCCGCCCGCCCGGTGCGCCCGGGCAGATACCATATCGGGCAGGGGCGGCAAAGGCCGGTTTCCGGGCTGCGACGCCTCGGACGGCCGCACGCATGCCGGTGACCGGGACAACGCCTGATCGAACCTGAGGCGGGCCTAGGGCAGGGCGGCAAGCGCCGCCTCGCCGGAGCCCTGGTTCTGGAATTGGAGCCGGTAGAAGGAGGCGTAGCGTCCGTCCCGGTTCAGGAGCTCCTCGTGCCGGCCGGATTCGACCACGATTCCGCCCTCGACCACCATGATCCTGTCGGCGTGCATCACCGTCTGCAGGCGGTGCGCGATGATGATCGTGGTGCGGCCCTTGCACAATTCGGCGATGGCCTCCTGGACATGGCGCTCGGATTCCGAATCGAGCGCCGCCGTCGCCTCGTCGAGCAGGATGATCGGCGCGTTCTTGATCAGCGCGCAGGCGATGGCGACGCGCTGGCGCTGACCGCCCGAGAGCTGCAGCCCGTGCTCGCCGACCGGCGTGTCGTAGCCGGACGGAAAGCCCATGATGAAGTCGTGTGCGTGCGCGGCCCTGGCGGCGGCGACGATCTCCTCCTCGCTCGCGCCCGGCTTGCCGAACGCGATGTTCTCGCGGATCGACCCGCGAAACAGATGGACGTTCTGGCCCACGTAGGCGATCTGCTGCCGCAGCGAGCGGCGCGACACGGCCGCGATGTCCTGCCCGTCGATCGTGATCGTGCCGCCTTGGATGTCGTAGAAGCGCAGAATGAGGCTCAGGACCGTGGACTTTCCGCCACCCGACGGACCGACGAGGGCGGTGACCTTGCTCGGCTCGGCGACGAACGACATGCCGCGGATGACGGGCTCGTCCGGCCGATAGGAAAACCGCACGTCGGAAAACTCGACCCGCGCGCGGCCGAGCACGAGCGGCGGCTTGCCGTCCTCGATCGGCTCGCTCGCCGGACTGTCGATGATCTCGAACAGCACGCGCACGCCGACGAGGTTGCTGTGCAGGTCGAGGTTGAGGCGGGCGAGGCGCTTGGCCGGCTCGTAGGCGAGGAGAAACGCGGCCACGAAGGAAAAGAACTCGCCCGGAGTGGCGCCCGTGTTGATGACCCGGTAGCCGCTGTAGATGATGGCGATGGAAATCGCGATCCCGCCGAGCGTCTCCATGAGCGGGCTCGAGCGGTTTGCGACCCGCGCCATCTTCACGGACTCGCGCTCGAGTTCGCTGACGCTCCGGTCGAGACGCCGCTTCATCTCCTCTTCGAGGGTGAAGGCCTTGACGATGCGAATCCCCTGCAGCGCCTCCTGCATGGTCTCGAGAATTCGCGTGCCGCCGGTGAACTGCACCTTGGCGATGGCGCGAATGCGGCGGATCAGCTTGCGCAGCACGAGCATCGCCGGCGGCGCCACCAGGAGGCCGACGAGCGACATCAGTGGGTCCTGCACCACCATGACCACGACGAGGCCGACCAGCGAGAAGAAGTCGCGGCCGACCGCGGTGATGAGCAGATTGATCGTGTAGGTCGCCGCGCTCGCGCCGGTCGTCAGGCGAGCGACGAATTCGGAGGAGTGGCGATCGGCGAAAAAGCCGAGCCCTTCGTTGAGCAGCTTGTCGAACATGCGCCGCTGGTTCTCGGCGATGATGCGGCTGCCGATGCGCGCGAGCATCACGGCCTGGCCATAGGTGGCGGCGCCCTTGATGGTGAAGATCGCGACCGTCGCGATGCCGAGCGACACGATGCCGGCGAAGTTGCGGTTGACGTAGGCCTGGTTGATCACGTCGCCGAGCAGGTACGCGCTGAGCGCGGTGCAGGCGGCGGCGACCAGCATCAACGCGAAGGCGAATGCGTAGAGGCGCCAGTGTCCGAGCGCGTGCTCGGTGAGCAGGCGATGGACCATTGCCCCGGCGCTGTAGCGGTCCGCAGGCAGTGCCTTGAAGCGAAACAGGGCCATTCGCCATCCGTTGGAGACGTAATTCCGGCCAACATGGCGCGGTGCCGGGTTGGCAGGAGCCGGCGTTCCTTGCCCGCCTTGGACCCATTTTTCAAGGAAAAAGCGGCGGCGGTCAGGCGCCGCGGACGAGCAATTTGCGTTCCCACGCAAGAGCATGGCGCACGATCGTGGCAAGATCGTCGAACCTCGGCTGCCAGCCGAGAACCGAGCGGATGCGGTTCGAGGCGGCGACGATCTGCGCCGGATCACCCGCGCGGCGCGCACCGAATTCGACCGGGAAATCGACGCCGGAGACGCGTTTTACGGTCTCGATCACCTCCAGCACCGACGCCCCGTGGCCGTAGCCGCAGTTGAGCGTCGTCGAGGCGCCGCCCGCGCGCAGGTAGGCGAGCGCGTCCGAGTGCGCCCGTACGAGGTCGCAGACGTGGATGTAGTCGCGGATGCAGGTTCCGTCGGGCGTCGGATAGTCCTTGCCGAATACCTGGACCTTCCCGCGCCGCCCGACCGCCGCCTCGACCGCCACCTTGATGAGGTGCGTCGCCCCGCGGGTCGACTGTCCGGCGCGCAATTCGGGGTCGGCGCCGGCGACATTGAAATAGCGCAGGATGACGTAGGGAAGACCGTGCGCAGCGCCGGCGTCGCGCAGCATGATCTCGGTCATCAGCTTGGAGGAGCCGTACGGCGAGATCGGCTGGGTTGGGTCGGCCTCGCTGACCGGGACCTTCGCCGGATTGCCGTAGACCGCCGCCGTCGAGGAGAAGATGAACCGGCGCACGCCGCCCTTGACAGCGCATTCGATCAGCGCGCGCGAATTCACGGTGTTGTTGCGATAGTAGCCGAGCGGATCGGCGACCGAATCCGGCACGACGATCGAAGCGGCGAAATGCACGACGGCGTCGACCTGATGGCGCTCGATCAGAGAAGCGACAAGCGCCTGGTCGCCGGTGTCGCCGACGACGAGCGGAACGTCCGGCGCGACCGCCCAGTCGAAGCCGGTCGACAGGTTGTCGAGCACGACGACGCGCTCCCCGGCGTCGGACAGCGCGTGGACCATGTGGCTTCCGATGTAGCCGGCGCCGCCGGTGACGAGGACTGTCATGAGACTGGCTCGATGGCGTGTGCGTGCGTTGTTCCTGCCCGCAGGTCATGAAGATCCCGTTACAGGACCCTGTCCCGGGGTGAATGCGTCAGTTAACGCCCGGTGACAAGGCTGCCGGCGGTGTATATGAGCCTGCGGACCCGCACCCGGGACGCCGCAGCCGCTGCCATGTCGGACATCCTGTTCATCAAGACCTCCTCGCTCGGCGACGTCGTTCACCACATGCCGGCGGTGGTCGATGCCCGGCGGCAGCGGCCGGATGCCCGCATCACCTGGCTCGTCGAGGAAAACTTTGCGCCGCTCGCACGGTTGCATCCGGCGGTCGACGAGGTGATCCCGGTCGCCTCGCGTCGATGGCGGCGCGCGCTGCACCGGGCCGAGACATGGGGGGAGATCGGCGCGTTCGTCCGCCGCCTTCGCGCGCGCCCTTATGACGAGATCGTCGATACCCAGGGGCTTCTGCGCACCGCCGTGTTCGCCCGCTTCGCCCGCGGCCGCCGCCACGGCTACGATCGGGCGAGCGTGCGCGAACCGTTGGCGTCAATTTTCTACGATGCGCGCCATCGCGTCGACCGCGCGCTTCACGCGGTGGTCCGCAATCGCCTGCTGACCGGGCTCGCGCTCGGCTATGCGCCGGGCGGGCCGGTCGACTTCGGCCTCGAGCGCGGCCGTCTGGCGCCGCCCGCCGCGCAATCCTACGCCGTGATGCTGCACGCGACGGCGCGGCGCGAGAAGGAGTGGCCGGAGGAGAACTGGATCGCGCTCGGACATTTTCTTTCCGCGCGCGGCCGGAAGATCATTCTCCCCTGGGGAAGCGACAGCGAGCGGCAGCGCGCGGAGCGGATCGCCGCGGATGTTGCCGGCGCACAGGTCGCGGAGCGCGCGCCACTCGACGCCGTGGCGCGGCTGATCGCGGGCGCATCCCTGGTGGTGGGTGTCGATACCGGCCTTCTGCATCTCGCCGCCGCGCTCGGCGTACCGCTCGTGGCGATCTTTCTCGGCAGCGAGCCCGGCCTCACCGGGCCGGTCGGCGCCGGCCGCATCGAGGTCGCCGGCCAAAAGGGGGCCGCGCCCGGCGAACGGGACGTGATCGACGCGGTCCAGCGTCTCGCCTGAGGCTGCGAGCAGGCGCGGCAGTGGCCGGCCTATCAACCAGCCGCCGCGCCCTGCAGGATCGTGGAGACGAACGCCGAAAGATCGCCGCCCGCGAACAGATGGCCGGCGATGCCGGCCGCGCGCGCCGCCTCGATGTCGGTCGGCTGATCGCCGATCAGAAAGCTGCGCTCGCGCTCGACCGGCCATGTGCGCATGAGGTCGAGAATCATCCCGGGCGCCGGCTTGCGCCAATCGGACGTGCGTCGGTAGGCCGGGATCGTCGCCTCGGGATGGTAGGGACAGTAGCGCACGTCGTCGATCCGCGCGCCCTGCCGCGCGAGTTCCTCCCGCATCCAGACGTGGAGCTTCTCGACGTCGTGCTCGCTGAAATACCCGCGGCCGACGCCCGATTGGTTGGAAATGACGAAAACGAAGTAGCCCGCCGCGTTGAGCGCCGCGATGGCGCCGGCCACGCCCGGCATCCAGCGGATGCGCTCGATCGAGCCGATGTAGTGATCGTCGTAGTTGAGGACGCCGTCGCGATCGAGGAAGGCCGCCGGTCGGCGCTCGCCGTGCCTCGCGCGGTCGGAAGGACTCATGCCTTCGCGGGGGCGCCGAACAGCGCCCGCTCCACCAGGTCGCAGATCGCGTGCGCGGCGGTTATGTGCAACTGCTGGATCAGATCCGTCTTGTCCGACGGCGCGGCGAGCAGAAGGTCGCACAGCGCCGGCATCTCGCCGCCCGAGCCGGTGAAGCCGACGGTCGTGATGCCGATCTCGCGTGCGGCCGCAAGCGCCTTGAGGATGTTGGGTGAGCGGCCCGACGTCGAAATGGCGATGAACACGTCGCCGCGCCGGCCAAGACCGCGAACCTGGCGCTCGAACAGCTGCTCGAAGCCGAAATCGTTGCCGATGGCGGTCAGCGCCGACGTGTCGGTCGTAAGCGCGACGGCCGCGAGCGCATCCCGGTTGAACCGGAAGCGCACCAGAAGCTCGGTCGCGATGTGCTGGGCGTCCGCGGCGCTGCCGCCGTTGCCGGCGAGAAGAATCTTGTTGCCGGCCCGCAGCGCCGCCGCCATGGCTTCGGCAATCGCCAGAATGGCCGCCGAAAAGGCGTCATCGAGCGCGGCGCGCGTCAGGGCGTCGAGCGAGTTCTGCAGATGGCTCTTGACGGCATCACCGCGCCAATCCGCCATGGCGATCTCCCCCGTCCTGCTGATCTCCCGCGATGGAGTCACCTCGTATCGGCTGCAGCCTCCGGGTGCAAGCCGGATCGCCAGGGTGCGATCCGCAAGGTGGAAACCGATTTTGCACAGGATCGCGCCCTCATTCCTGACCTGGCGCACGATCCCACCGGCGAACCGATTCCACTTCGCCGATTCCACTGCGCCGGACCAGGTGCTAGCGCGAGGCTGCGCGGTAGCCTGATGCCAGGGCGCGTTGCACGCTGGCGAGAACCGAAGCCGGCGCAATCTCGCGCATGCAGCGATGGTGGCCGGGCCGGCACACGGGCTTGTGACAGGGCCGGCAGGACAGGTCGCCGGTCATCTCGATGATGTTCGCCAACGGATTGAGCGGCGCCCAGTGCCAGGGACTGGTCGGGCCAAAAATCCCGATCGCCGGCTTGCCGAGCGCGGCGGCGACATGCAGAAGGCCCGAATCGTTCGACAGCGCGACGTCGGCGGCCGCGAAGGCGAGGATCGCGTTGCGCAGATCCTCGCCGGTGAGATCGTGGACGCGCGGCCCGCCCGCCGACCGGATCTCGTCGGCGAGCGCCTTTTCGTTGGGGCCGCCGAGCACCCAGACGCCGATCCCGTCCTCGCCCAGGCGCCTCGCCACATCGCGGTAGGACGCCGCCGGCCAGCGTTTCGACGGCCCCACGGCTCCGGGTGCGAACGCAACGGCCGGCCCCTGCGGCAAGCCCGTCCGTCGCCGCCACGCCAGGACCTCGGACGGCGGCACCACCAGCTCAGGGAGCGGCCAGTCACGCGGTTGCCTCGCGTCGGCGGGCAGGGCCAGCATGGCGCAGCGGTCGACCATGCGGGGCAGGCGACGTTCGCCCCATCGCAGATCGTTGATGAGCCCGAAACGCGCCTCGCCGACGAAGCCCGTGCGCGTCGCGATCCCGGCCAGAAAGGGGGCGAGCGCCGCCTTCCAGGTGCGTGGCATCACCAGGACCTGTGCGTAGCCCTCGGCGCGCAGGCGCTCGGCCAGCGCCCGGTGCTGCGACCAGGCAAGCCGCTTGCGCGGCAGATCGCACACGATGCCCTTGCGGACGCCGGGCATGTAGTCGACGAGCGGGGCGCAGAGCGAGGTGGTCAACAGGTCGATCGGGCGGCCGGGAAAGCGCGTGTTGAGCAGCTTGACGACCGTGTGGCAGCGCACGAAGTCGCCGATCCACATGTAGGGGATGATCAGAACGGGCCGCGCGTCCACCTCACCGGGTGAGGGCGCCGTATGGGGTGAACCGTGATTCATTCAGCGCTATCGTGAGTCCTTGATTCAACGACCGGATTCCGGACCCGCGTGTCAAAGCCCGTTACTCTCTCGTCGGCGACCTGTCCAGCGAGGCGGGCGCCGACGACCTGCGGGCCGCGACGACCTGCGGTTGCGCCCCAGGGCAGACTGGGGCAAAGGAAGGGGCAGGCGTCCAAAGGGGGGCCTGCCGGCGCATGTTCAGACGAATGGGAACTTCCGCCGGTAAGGCCTGTGCGCCAAATCAGGAATCGAGAGCGCGCTCGCGCAGGATCCGTCGTCGGACTTGCGGATCGTGCTCTCCAGACGGGGTGGATACGGCATCGATGCTGTTGGTGACCGGCGGGGCGGGGTTCATCGGGTCGAACGTGGTGGCGAGCCTGAACGAGGCCGGCCGGACCGACGTCGTCGTCAACGACACGCTGGGCGGCGACGGCAAGTGGCGCAACCTGCAGAAGCGCCAGCTCGCCGATGTTGTCCCGCCGGCCGACCTGATGCGGTGGCTCGAGGGGCGCCGGCTCGAGGCCGTGGTGCATCTCGGGGCGATTTCCGATACGACCGCGAGCGACGGCGACCTCGTCATCGAGACCAATTTCCGCCTTTCGCTGCGCCTGCTCGACTGGTGCACCCGCACGGCGACGCCGTTCATCTACGCTTCCTCGGCCGCGACCTACGGGAACGGCGAGGCCGGCTTCGTCGACGACTTCTCGCCCGAGGCGCTGCGCCGCTTGCGCCCGATGAACCTCTACGGCTGGAGCAAGCACCTGTTCGATCTCGCGCTGGTCGACCGCGCCCGGCGCGGCGAAAAGCTCCCGCCACAGTGGGCCGGGCTCAAGTTTTTCAACGTGTTCGGGCCGAACGAGTATCACAAGGGCGAGATGATGAGCCTGCTCGCCAAACGGTTCGACGACGCGAGGCAGGGACGGCCCATCCGCCTGTTCAAGTCGCACCGGGCCGGCATCGCCGACGGCGACCAGCGCCGGGATTTCATCTACATCGACGACGCCGTCGCGGTCGTGCGCTGGCTGCTCGACAATCCGCGGGTTTCGGGCCTCTTCAACGTCGGGACCGGAAACGCGCGCAGCTTCCGCGACATGATGACGGCGCTGTTTGCCGCGCTCGGGCGCGCGCCGGACATCGAGTACGTGGACATGCCGGAGTCGATCCGCGGCAGCTATCAGTACTTCACCCAGGCGGACATGGGGAATCTGCGCAAGGCGGGCTACAATGCCGGGTTCACGCCGCTCGAGGACGCGGTGAAGCACTACGTGTCGTCTTTCCTCGACCGCGCGGACCGCTATCGTTGAGCAGGGCACCCGGATAATGATTCGACGGCGAACCACGATGTTCAATTTCGAAGCAGGCCTCTCGCAACTCGGCGCGCAGACGGTGCTCTGCGTCGGCGACCTGATGCTCGACGATTTCGTCTATGGCGAGGTGGCGCGCATCTCGCCGGAGGCACCCACGCCGGTCATCGCCGTCAAGCGCGAGGAGAAGGTCATCGGCGGCGCCGGCAACGTGGCGCGCAACGTCGCCAGTCTCGGTGCGCGGTGCATCTTCGTCGGCGTCGTCGGCGACGACGAGACGGGGCGTTCGGTCACCGCCGCGTTCGACGAATTCAAGGGCTCGATCGAGCCGCACCTGGTGGTCGACCGCACGCGACCGACCACGCGCAAGGTTCGGTTCGTGTCCGAGCATCACTCGACCCATCTGCTGCGCGCCGACTGGGAGCGCGCGCGGCCGGTGAGCGCCGACATCGAGACCGCCGTCATCGATCGCGTCATGGCGCTTCTGCCGCGCGCCGCCGCTGTCGTTCTTTCCGACTACGCCAAGGGCGTGCTCACCGGGCGCGTCATCCGCGCGGTCATCGACAGGGCGCGTGAACTCGGCACGCCGGTGATCGTGGATCCCAAGGGCGTGGATTTTTCGATCTACCGCGGCGCGTCCGCGATCACGCCCAACCGCAAGGAACTGTCGGATGCGACGCGCCGCCCGGTCGGCGACCTCGTCGAAGTCGCGCTCGCGGCCGCCGAGCTTGCACGCCTCGTCGATACGCAGGCCGTCCTGGTAACGCTGAGCGAGGAGGGCATGCTGCTCTACGTCGCCGGGTCCGAGCCGGTCCACGTTCCCTCCTATCCGGTCAAGGTGCGCGACGTCTCCGGCGCCGGCGACACGGTGGTGGCGGTGCTGGCGACCCTGCTGGCGATGAAGACCGACTTCGAGGCGGCCGTGCGCGCCGCCAACGCGGCGGCCTCCGTGGTGGTCGGCAAGCGCGGCACCGCGACGGTGAGCGCCGCCGAACTGCGCGCCCGCATCCTGCCGGCCGCCTCGCGCGCGCCGGAGGAAAAGATCGTCTTCGACTGGACCGTGCTGGAAGACCGGCTCGGCGAATGGCGCGCGCAGGACCTGCGCATCGGCTTCACCAACGGCTGCTTCGACCTGCTGCACCCCGGCCATATCAAGGTTCTGGCGGACGCGCGCGCCGCCTGCGATCGCCTGGTGGTCGGCCTCAACAGCGATGCGTCGGTCAAGCGTCTCAAGGGCGAAAGCCGCCCCATCCAGGACATGCATGCGCGGGCCGAGGTGCTGGCGGCGCTCGAAGCCGTCGATCTCGTCGTCATCTTCGAGCAGGACACGCCGCTCGAACTGATCCGCCGCGTTCGCCCGAAGGTACTGGTGAAGGGCGGCGACTATCGCCGCGACGAGGTCGTCGGCCGCGAGGTGGTGGAAGCCGAAGGCGGCGACGTCATCGTGGTCGACCTCGTGCCCGGGCATTCGACCAGCAGCCTCGTGCGTCGCTCCTCCGGACCGATCGCGGATGGCAAGCCGTCCGCGACCGGCGAAGCGATGTCATCGGCGCGCAAGCAGACCGTCAAGACATGAGTCCAGCAAGGGCGCCGATGCGGGTCGGATCGTCGGCCTCGCGGCGTCGACATGCGTAGGCGAGCGCGGAAGGACCGGTGCCGCAACTGAGCGCCATCATCATCACGCGCAACGAGGCGGCGAACATCGCGGCGTGCCTCGATACGCTCGCGTTCTGCGACGAGCGCATCGTGGTCGATTGCGGCAGCGACGACGCCACGGTGGACATCGCCACCGCGAAGGGGGCGCACGTCGTGCGCCACGACTGGCGGGGCTTCGGCGCGCAGAAGAATTTCGCGCTTTCGCTCGCCGGCGGCGACTGGGTTCTCTCGGTCGATGCCGACGAGCGGGTCAGTCCGCAGCTTGCGGCGGCGATCCGGGCAGCGGTCTCTTCCGGGCTTGCCGACGCCTACGAGATGCCGCGCCTGTCGCGCTTTCTCGGGCGCGAGATGCGGCACTCCGGCTGGTTCCCGGACTACGTGCTGCGGCTGTTTCGTCGCGGCCGCGCGCGCTTTTCCGACGACCTCGTGCACGAGCGCGTCGTTTGCGACGGCACGATCGCGCGGCTGTCGGAGCCCCTCGACCACTTTCCCGTCCGGCGGCTCGAGGACGCGGTGTCGCGCCTGGACCGCTACTCGACGGACGGCGCCCGCATGCTGATTGCCAAGGGCCGACGGGTGTCGTTCGCGAGCGGCATCAGCCACGGCCTGTGGGCGTTCCTGCGCGCCTACGTCTGGCGGCGCGGCTTTCTCGACGGCCGCGAAGGTTTCCTGCTCGCCGTCGCCAACGCCGAGGGCACGTATTATCGCTACATGAAGGCGTGGCTCGAGGGGCGGCGCGATGAATGATCTCGTCTCCGTGATCGTCGCGACCTACAACCGCCCCGATGCGCTCGCCGCGGTGCTGCGCGCGCTGGCGCGCCAGACCGACCGCCGTTTCGAAGTGGTGGTCGCCGACGACGGCTCGGGGCCGGCGACCGCGCAGGTCATCCGCGAGTGGGCCTCGCGCATGCCCGCACCGCTCAAGCACGTCTGGCACGAGGATCGCGGATTCCGTCTCGCCGAGATCCGGAACCGGGCGATCCGGGCAAGCGAAGGGCGGTACTGCATCTTTCTCGACGGCGATTGTCTTGCCCGCCCAGGCTTCGTTGCCGCGCACCGCCGCCTGGCCGAGCCCGGCCGGTTCGTCACCGGAAACCGGCTGCTGTTGTCGCAACGCCTGACGCGACGGATTCTCGCGGAGGGACTCGAAGCGGAATCCTGGAGGCTCGCGCGCTGGATCGCCTGCCGGACGCGCGGCGACATCAACCGGCTGGCGCCGCTCCTGTCGTTGCCGCTCGGCCCGCTGCGCCGTCTGGACGCCCTGCGATGGCGCGGTGCGCGCGGCAGCAACATGGCGTTCTGGCGCGAGGACCTCGTACGCGTGGACGGGTTCGACGCCGATTTCCGCGGCTGGGGCCGCGAGGACAGCGACATCTTCGTCCGGCTGCTGCACGCCGGCCGCCGCCGCAAGGACGGGCGCTTTGCCGCCGGTGTCCTGCATCTGTGGCATCCCGAGGCGGATCGTTCGCGGCTTTCGCAGAACGACGCGCAGCTCGAAGCGGTCGTGGCGAGCGGGCGGGTGCGCGCCCGCCGTGGCTTGTCGTCGCTTGACGGAGACGACGCCGCGGTGTTGCGCGAGCGGGCGCGCCCATGAGCGGATTGGCGCGCGTCCGGCCCGCCGCATGGGTCGAGCGGACACAGATGTGCCGCACCGCCGACGCGCTCGCCGCCGCCGTCGCCGCGTCGCTGCCGTGGTCGACGTCGGCCACCGGCATCCTGGTTGCGGTCTGGATCCTCGCGCTCCTGCCGACGCTCGACGGCCCCGCGCTGCGCCGCGCGCTGAGCGGCGCGGCGGGAGTCTTGCCGGCGATGCTGGTCGCGCTCGCGGCCATCGGCATGCTCTGGGCCCACGTTTCGTTCGCGGCGCGCCTCGAGGGACTGGCCGCCTTCGCGAAGCTCCTCGCCGTTCCGTTGTTGATCGCGCAGTTCCGCCGCTCCGACAACGGCATCTGGCCCGTGACGGCGTTTGCCGCCTCGGCGGGAGCCCTGTGTCTCGCCTCTTGGCTCAACTTCGTCGCTCCGACCCTGCCGTGGACGCCCAAGATGCCGGGAATCCCCGTCAAGGACTACATCAGCCAGAGCGGCATCTTCACGCTGTGCGCCTTCGGATTTCTTTGTGTTGCGCTCGATCGCCGGCGTGAGGCTCCCCTGGCCGCGCTCGCCGCGCTCGCGGCCGCGGTGCTCTTTCTTTCCGACATCGTCTATGTGGCGACCGGGCGTACGGCGGTGGCGGTGATCCCGATCCTTTTCGTGCTGCTGGGGCTGCGGCGCCTGCGCTGGAGGTCGTTGGCGGTTTTCCTTCTCGGGGGCATTCTCATCGCGGGCCTCGCCTGGACGACCTCCTCCTATCTGCGCAGCCGCGTCATCAATGTCGGCGTCGAAATCGACAGGTATCGGGTCGAGCACGCGGACACATCCTCGGGCGAACGGCTCGAGTTCTGGAAGCGGTCGCTGGCGATCGTCCGCGAGGCCCCGGTGATCGGCCACGGCACCGGGACGATCGCCGACAATTTCCGGCGCCTCGCCCTGGCGCGCTCGGAAACCGGCGAGAGCGCCACCAATCCGCACAATCAGATTTTCGCGGTGGCGATGCAGCTCGGTGTCCTCGGAGTGATGCTGCTCCTCGCCATGTGGGCGGCTCACTGGCGCATGTTCTGGGTGCCCGGACTTGCCGGTTGGCTCGGACTTGCCGTCGTGTCGCAGAACGTCGTCAGCTCCCTGTTCAATTCGCATCTGTTCGATTTCACGCAAGGGTGGATCTACGTGTTCGGCGTCGGCGTGCTCGGCGGCATGGTGCTGCGCAAGCATGCGCCGGACAGCGCCGACGCTCCGCCGCGCGATCCGGTCGCGTTCCGATGAGACCGGCCATTGGCGCCAGCCCGCGCATTCTCGTGGTCGCGCTGCGACGGCTGGGCGACGTGCTCTTGACGACCGCGCTGATCCGCAGTCTGAAACGGGCCTGGCCCGAGGCGCGGATTGACGCGCTGGTGTTCGCCGAGACCGCCGGCATCCTCGCCGGCAATCCCGACGTGCGCGAAATCATCACGATGCCGGAGCGGCCGGCCGCAACGGAGGGCCTGCGCCTCGCCGCTCGCTTGCTGAAACGTTATGCGCTCGCGGTTTCGACCCAAAGCGGCGACCGGCCGACGGTGTTCGCAACGCTTGCCGGCCGCACGAGTGTCGGGCCCTACCATGCCGGCGCCGGCGGGATGTGGAAGCGGGTTCTGCTCGCGCGCAGCGTGCCCGTCGCGGAGGGGCGCCATCGGGTCGAGCAGATCATGCAACTCGCCGACGCGCTCGACATTGCCCGCGTCCCGCAGGTCGTCTGTCCGTCGGGTGCGCCGATCCCGGGCTTCGTTCCGCGCGAACCCTACGCGGTGGTGCATGCGGCGCCGATGTTCCGCTACAAGCGTTGGACGACGGACGGCTGGCGGAGGCTTGCGGCCGCGCTGACGGATCGCGGGCTGCGCGTCGTCGCAAGCGGCGGTCCCGCGGCCGCGGAGCGCGAATATCTCGATGCCGTTTGGCAGCCGGGCGGCCCGCCGGTCTGCCGCGCGGACGGGCGGCTCGACTGGCCGAGCCTCGCGGCGACGCTTTCCGGCGCGAAGCTCTATGTCGGTCCCGATACGTCGGTCACGCACCTCGCGGCCGCGAGCGGATGTCCGACCGTCGCGTTGTTCGGACCGACCGATCCGCGCCTGTGGGGGCCGTGGCCGGCGAACGGCTTGCAGGAACCCTGGCGCGCCGCCGCCACGATTCAACGTCGCGGCAACGTCTGGCTGGTACAAGATCCGCTGCCCTGCCTGCCGTGCCAGCAGGAAGGCTGCGACCGCCGCCTCGACAGCCACAGCCGGTGTCTGGACGCACTTTCGCCGACGCGTGTCATCGCCGCCGTCGACGAGGCGCTCGCGTCCTCGAAGGCCCTTTCGGCCACGCCTTCGGAAAGGTAGCGCCGGCGCGCAAAGGTCGGTATGGATGTTCGGGGCGTCCCGGGGACGGCCGCCTCGCTCAACTGCAAACCCGCGACGATGATCGGACTGCGCAACTTCACGCCCAGAATGCTGCTGATCCTGGCGCACGACCTGATCGCGACGGTCGCCGCCGTCATCGCGAGCTTCTATATCCGGTTCGAGGACGTCGGCCTCGAGGTCCGATGGCACCTCCTCGTGGTGCTGCTGCCGGCCTTCGTCGTGTACGCCGGCTTCGCCTACGCCTTCTTCGGCCTCTATCGCTCCAAGTGGCGATTCACCTCGCTGCCCGATCTCAGCAACATCGTGCGCGCCGCCACGCTGCTCGCGCTGACGCTGCTCGTGCTCGACTACCTGCTGCTCTCGCCGAATTTCTACGGGACCTATTTCTTCGGCAAGATCACGATCATTCTCTACTGGTTCCTGCAGATGTTCTTTCTCGCAGGCTCGCGCGTCGCCTACCGCTATTTCCGCTACACGCGCACGCTGCACCACGTGAAGACCGAGAACTCGGTGCCGACCCTGGTGCTCGGCCGGGCGGCCGATGCCGAGGTGCTGCTGCGCGCGATCGAGAGCGGCGCGGTGAAGAAGATCCTGCCGGTCGGCATCCTCTCGCCGTCGCGCGCCGACCAGCGGCAGGCGATCCGCGGCGTGCGCGTGCTCGGCGGCTTCGAGGATCTCGAGCGCATCGTCGCGGACCTGAAGGGGCGGGAGATGAACGTCGAGCGCCTGGTACTCACGCCGACCGCGTTCGCGCCAGACGCCAAGGCGGAGTCGATCCTGATGCGCGCGCGCCGGCTCGGGCTTGCGACCAGCCGGCTGCCGGCGCTCGACCAGGGCGGCGAAGCGCTGCGGCTCGCCCCGGTGCATGTCGAGGACCTGTTGCTGCGGCCGAGCGTTACGATCGACTACCGGCGTCTCGAGACGTTCGTGCGCGGCAAATCGGTGGCGGTCACCGGCGGAGGCGGATCGATCGGCTCGGAAATCTGCGACCGGCTCGTCACCTTCGGGGCGGCGCGCCTGCTCGTCATCGAGAACTCGGAGCCGGCGCTTCACGCGGTTCTGGAGCAACTCGCCACCAAGGAAGCCGCGGCGAAGATCGAAGGACGTCTCGCCGACATCCGCGAGCGCGACCGCATGTTCCGCCTCATCGCCGAGTTCAAGCCGGACCTCGTGTTTCACGCCGCCGCGCTCAAGCACGTGCCGCTACTCGAGCGCGACTGGGGTGAGGGCATCAAGACCAACGTGTTCGGCTCCGTGAACGTGGCCGATGCGGCGGTTGCAGCCGGCGCGGCCGCCATGGTGATGATCTCGACCGACAAGGCGATCGAGCCCGTGTCGGTGCTCGGCGCGACCAAGCGCTTCGCCGAGATGTACTGCCAGGCGCTCGACGCCGACCCGGGGCGTCGTGCTCCGGCCAGTCGTCCGGGCATGCGCCTCATCGCGGTACGCTTCGGCAACGTGCTCGCCTCCAATGGCTCGGTCGTGCCGAAGTTCAAGGCGCAGATCGAGGCCGGCGGGCCGGTGACGGTCACGCACCCGGACATGGTGCGCTACTTCATGACGATCCGCGAGGCCTGCGATCTCGTCGTCACCGCCGCGAGCCACGCGCTTGGGGCGAAGTCTTCCGATGTGTCGGTCTACTTCCTCAACATGGGGCAGGCGGTGAAGATCCTCGATCTCGCCGAACGCATGATCCGCCTGTCAGGGCTCGAGCCAGGCAAGGATGTCGACATCGTGTTCACCGGCATCCGTCCGGGCGAACGGCTGCAGGAAATTCTGCATGGGCGCGAGGAGCCGCTCGCCGATATCGGCATCGAAGGCATCGTGGCGGCGCGCCCGGTGCGGCCCTCGCTCGAGATGATGCGGGCCTGGTTCGCCGAACTCGAGCAGGGATTGGCCCGCGAGGACCGCGGTGCGATCTACCGGGTGCTGCAGGAAGCCGTCCCGGACTTCAGGAAGGAAGCCGTCTAGCTGATTCGGCGAAGTGGGATCGTTCGCCGATGAGATCATGCGCCACTCGTAAGTTCGCAGCGCGATCTCACCGGTCGCGATGGCGCTGCAGCGCGCATGCGCCGACACGGCGGCGAGGCGGCGCCTCGGATGCTGCGAGGGGCCCTTCGCGTGCGGAGAATTCTCGGCGGCGCGGCCTCCACAGCGCCACCCAGGCGCCGGCCAGATAGCCAAGCTGCAATCCGACGAGATTGAGCACCATCGTGAGCGCGACTGTGACCATGGAAACGTGTTGCGACAGCGAGGGGAGGATCGGAGCGGCGAGCGCCAGGACGGCCGCGGGAACCAGAGCCCACACGGGCACGACGAAAAGACCGAGACCGGTTCCCAGGAATGCGCTCACGAACACGCTGACGGCGATGAGCGTGAGCATGAAGATTTCCTCCCACCACGACGAGCATTGACGCGCCGGCGCGGGGTGTCAATTCACATGAAATGTGTGTGGTTGCTGGTTACGTCTCCACGCCGACATTTTCGCCATGCGCGAACTTCTCGCCGATAACCAGGAAAATGAGAGGACCATTCCATGACGTCCGCCGCGCGGTATTTGGTCACGGCGGCCGCGATTCGAGCCGAGCAGCCGCGCACGTCCGCGCGCCGCCCGGCGAACGGATTCGTCCTACTTGGTTTCGACCGCGCGCGTTTCTACGTGTCCGCACTTCGGGCACACGTAGCTGGCGAGCTCGGGGTGAGGGCCCAGCCGCGGAATGCTCCGGACAATTTTCATCGGTGCTCCGCAGTTCTTGCAGAGCAGGTCCGCCGCCTTCTCGGAGTGCATGCCGCCAAGTTAGGGAATGCCGAGCCGAACCGAAACTCAGGACAGATACGTAACCGGCTTCAATCGGGTGACACGTTCTCGCGTTTCAGCAGGTTGCCGGGGCGGGTGACACGTCGCGGCCAAGCGTGCACGATGCCCGCAAGTCCGCGTCGGGAACGGACGCGATGGGGCAGGTGAGCCGGGCGGGCGTCCGCAGAGCGATCCGGTCTGATCGCCGCCTGCCCGGGCGCGCATCGTACGGAGGGGCAATGGCGAGCGACCCGCAGGTGGATCTCATCCTTTCCCATTTCACCCCGCGCTATGTGGCGACCGGCGTCGATCCGAACGATCTCGAACGGCTCGTCTCCCGCATCGACCGCTGGGACGATTGGTGCCGGATCTGGTCGGAGGAGGCACACCGGCACGAGCAGCAGGCACGGAAGGCGGCGCAAGAGGATCGCCGGGTCACCGCGGCCGAGTGCTATCTGCGCGCCGCCATATACTATCACTACGGGAAGCACCTGTTCGGCGCCGAGCCGCGCCAGTTTCAGCTCGCGCACGACAACATGCTGCGCTGCTATACGGCCGCCGCGCGCGACACGGATCCGCCCATGCAGCGGATCGAGGTTCCGTTTGCCGGCGCCACGATGGCCGCATGGCTGCGCCGTCCGGCCGGCAGTCGGCGTCCGCCGGTCGCCGTCCTGTTGCCGGGTCTCGACGCCTGCAAGGAGGAGCTTCACGCCTGGAGCGATGCGTTCGTGCGCCGCGGTGTTGCGACGTTGGCGCTCGACGGTCCGGGGCAGGGCGAGACCTCGTTTCGTCTGCCGGTCCGGCCGGACTGGGGCGCCGTCATCGGCGCGGTCATCGATGTCCTGGAGACGCGCAGCGACGTGGACGCCTCGCGCATCGCCGTCGTCGGGCAAAGCCTGGGCGCGATCTATGCGCCGCTCGCCGCGGCGTTCGAGCCGCGCATCAAGGCGTGCGTCGCCAACTGCGGTCCGTTCGATTTCGGGCGCGTCCTGCCTCTGCTGCCCAAGGTGTCGCAGGAGCTCTTTCGCATCCGCAGCCACGCCGCCAGCGCCGCCGAGGCGCAGGAGGTCGCGAACAAGCTGAGCCTTGAGCATTGTGCGGATCGTATCGCCTGTCCGCTGCTCGTCGTTTTCGGCGCGGGCGACCGCATCGTGCCGCCCGCCGAGGGCGAGCGGTTGGTTCGCGCGGCGCGCGGGCCGACCGATTTCGTCGTCTATGAAGAGGGCAATCACGTGTGTTTCAACATCAGCTACAAGTTCCGTCCGCTGACGGCCGACTGGACGGCGGAGCATCTGTGATCGCGGGGCCGGTATTTCCGGAATACAGTCGACTCGCCCCGTGTACAAGAACGGGGCCAAGGGCAACCGCGCAGAACCGCGGCACCATCGGGAGGAAACAAACATGACTCGGACAGGCGTGACTTGGGCGAGAGTGCAGCGGTGGCGGCTCGCCGGGCGCTGGCTTGCGCTCGCGGCGATCGTGACGGCGGGCGGCCTCTTTTCGCAGACGGCGGTTGCCCAGACCAAACTGCGCGTCGGCAAGGCGCAGGCACAGAATTTCGCATTCGCGCCGCCCGACATCGGCACCGCCGCGGGTATTTTCCAGAAGCACGGCCTCACGCTCGAGATCGCGAGCTTCGCCGGCAGCGCCAAGCTGCAGCAAGCGCTTGCGGCCGACGCGGTCGACGTCGGCCTCGGGTCCGGGCCGGAGATGGTGTTCGTCGCCAAGGGGGCGCCGGTGCTCGGCGTCGCCGCCATGGCGGATGCGCCGCAGGACCTCGATCTCGTCGTGCTCGCGGACGGGCCGATCAAGACGGCGGCCGATCTCAAGGGCAAGCTGATCAGCGTCTCCGGCACCCAGTCGCTGAGCGAGTGGCTGGCGCAGGAATTTGCCCGGCGGCAGGGATGGGGCCGCGACGGGATACGGACGGTGGGGCTTGGAAGCATGGCGGCGCAGGCCGCGGCGCTCAAGTCGCATCAGACGGACGGCATGGTGGCCGAGAGCAGCACCGCCTACAAGCTGGAGGCGGAAGGCGTGGGCCGGATCGCCGTTCCGTTCGGCAAGTTCATCTCGGACTACCACACGCACGTCATTTTCGCGCGCAAGGAGCTCATCGAGAAAAATCCCGAGGCGCTGCGCGCGTTCCTGGCGGCCTGGTTCGAGACCATCGCGTACATGCGGGCCAATCGCGAGAAGACGGTCGAGATCGCCGCGCGCGTTGCCGGCGTTTCCCCGGCGATCGCGGCCCGCAACTACGACGAGCTCATGCCCGTGTTCAATCGCACCGGAAAGTTCGACCCGAAGGCGACCGAGGTCCTGGCGCGCTCCTATGTGGAAATGGGATCCCTGCCGAAGGCACCGGACATGACGACACTTTATACGGAAAAATTCCTTCCCGGTGCACGGTAAGGCATCGTGCGGCGAAGCGGACAGCGGTTCGCCGCAGACGATGCCATCGCCGGCTTCGTGAGTTCATGCCGCCGGGCGCGCCTGCGACGCACGGGCGCACCCGGGCGCTTCATGCCGCCCGGTGCCCGCACGCCTGCAGGATCTTGCGCAGGGTGTCCTCGACGTCCTCGTGCGCGTCCGACGGGCGCAGGCCATGATGTGTCAACTCGCCGGCGCGGGACGGCGAAGCCAGCCGGGGCAGCCGCGCCGGCTCGACGCCGACATCCCACTCGATTTCCCAGTCCGCGTGCCGGCGATCGATGTGGATCCGCCGACGCCGCGCCGA
This sequence comes from uncultured Hyphomicrobiales bacterium, assembly GCA_964538565.1. GTDB lineage: Bacteria > Pseudomonadota > Alphaproteobacteria > Rhizobiales > Xanthobacteraceae > CAYVBN01. The sequence goes on from CAZIGW010000171.1 coordinate 26,617, forward strand.
CACGATCGTATAGGCGGCGTGCACCAGGAGTCCGGAGATCGCGAACGCGGCGGCGAGAAGCAGGCCCATCCGTACGGCGACGGGCGGCTCCGCCGGTTTCGAGGAGGGACTTGTTTCGGCCTGCGCAGGTGTGTCAGCCGGCGCGACGCTGTCCTGCATCATTTCCACCGGCTCCGGCGCGACGCGATCCTGCGGGGCCGGGTTCACGACCTCGGCTTGCGCAGGATTGGCAGGCGCCGGGATGAACTTCGGGGGCGCCGCCGTTTCGCCGCCGGATCGTACCGCGTTGGCTGGCGTCGAGAGAGGCGTGCTGGCCGAAATGACCGCGGGCGTCGTTGCGCCGGTGGCGTCCTCGCCGTACAGACGCATTTGCAGCGTCGCGTCGCTCTCGGGCGTGGAAGCCGATTGGGTGGCGGGGCCGGCCGGCGCCTGGATCTGGCGCGAGGCCGCGGCGCGGTGCGCCACCGGCGAGACGGCCGGTTTTTCTGCCCGTCTCGTCTCCGGTCTGGCGGGCTTCGCGGCGGACGGTCGCGATTCTCCCTGCGCGGCGGTTGTCGACTGCGCGTTTTGCGGAGACTGGCCGAGGTACCAGCATTTGCGTTGTTTGACACGGTCCGTTCGGTAGTACCAGTGGCCGCCGGGAGGGGTCGGCCCGTTTGGCGCTTCCAGGCATTCGTCCGCAGCGCGCGCCGCCGGAGCTTGCATGGTCACGGCGCAGGACGCGGCCAAAACGAAAATGACCGGCAGGATCGATCCCAATCGCACGCAAAGCGTCGGCATGGAATTCTGTGCGGGTTTTCGCATCTCTCTCCCCGTCGTTGTCGGTCGAAGCGACGTCTGCGCCAGAACGTCGGATGGGTTCGATACCGATGTGATTCGCTGCGGCCAATCTGTTGGTGAAATCGGGTCACAATGAGACTCAAATTCGACAATTCATGCGCACGGGCGCGATCACTTTGCGGCCTCGCAGAGCGCCAGAACGCAGGTCCATATCTGTTTGTTATGGAGACGCGCGGACGTGGCGAGGCGGGAGTATCGCGCTGCCGGGCGATGCCGTCTCACGGGGCCGGGCGAAGTGCGCCCAGCGGTTGGCCGAGCGCGCGTGCTATGATCGATGCGTGTCGAAACATGTAAGACAGAGTTCGAGGAGGCACCCTTGCAATTTACGGTTGGCCTCAATGTTCGCGGAGAAGCGGGACACGTGAACGTGGACGCGGACGACGCGCTTGTCGCGGCGCTGAAAGTGAAGCTGCAGCGTCCGGACGCGATGATCACCTACGTTCGTCGACAGAACAGGCGGGGCGACGCCCGCCACCCCGCGCGCGAGCTGCGGGGCGGCGGTTGACCGGCGGCCGGAGCGAGATGGCGCGGTTCGGGAGCGTCAGCTCGCCTTCAGATATTCGTCGAAGAACGCAATCGAATCTCGGACGGATTCGACCTGCACGGGGTCCGGCTTGTAGGTGCCGTCCTCGCCGCGCTGCACGTAGACGAAGCCGTGCACGTCGTGTTCGTAGGTCTTCCATTTTGCGGCTTTTCCGGATTCCACCAGCAGGTCGTAGCAGACCCGGAAGATTCCCTGCAGCTCGTCGCTGTTGCGGCCCTGCACAAAGATCGGCGTATCGATCGTGCGGATGCGTTCGCGGGCGACGTCCTCGGTAATTCTGGCGCGCACCTTGTCGGCTTCCCGCATCAGCATTCGTTCGACGTCGAGCAGCCCGGTTTCCGGGTTGATCCGCGCCGTCGAATCCGGCCGAAGCCGAAGGAATTCGTGCGCCGCCGGTTCGCTCGCGATCATGGCCCGAATGCCGTGATACTCGGAGGCGATCTTGAATGCCATTTCGCCGCCGTGGCTCATGCCCATGTAGCCGATCCGGTCCGCTGTGACGAATGGAAGCGTCTTGACGTATTCGACGATCGAGATGACGTCCTCGTATTCGAGCGGCCCGCGGTTGAGCAACTGCCGGTTCTGCCGGCGATCTTCGATCAACCGCCCGATCCGATCGTAGGCATAGTCAACTTCCGCGCGGTATCGCATCCACGCAACCGCGTAGCCGGCCGTCAGAAACTGCTCCTGCGTCCAGCTCCTGTTCTGCGTCGCGTCCTGTACCCAGGCCATGCCGCCGCCGCCGTTGCCGGAGGCAAACAGCACCAGCGGAAACGGGCCCGGACCATGCGGCTTGCGCAGTCCGATCGGCGCATACACGCCGTCGATCAACTCGACGTACATGAGGTGGACCGGGATGTCCGAACCCTGCACCGACTGCGTGATCACGACATGGCGTGGATCGAGGCCGCTTGTGCCGGTTGAGGTCGTCCGCTCTGCCGACAATTGTACTTTGTTCTGCATGTCTGTGCGTCTCCCCGACAGCATGTTGGCACGCGCGGCGGGTGAATGCCATCGCCCGCAGGCACGGCACGCGGACGGCCCAGCGATCGAAGTGACCGTTCGCGCGACCACCGCCGACGTGCGCGACGGGACTCCTCGAGCGGAAGACCTGTGCACTCCCGCGCAAGAGCGAAGATCGACGAGAACTGGACGATTTGTGAAGTCGTGCAGCCGATCCCGGGAGGCGGCGAAGCGGCCTCAAGCGAGCCTTTGAGGTGTGATGGTCCCTGTGCGCGGGCCTGCAGCCTCGCGCGAGGTGCGATGTTGCGTTGCACAATTTATTCGCAGCGGTGCAGCACGGGTGAGCAATCGACGCCGCCGGGCCGCCACGCGGACCCGCCTCGCCGGGCTCATGTATTGCACTATTTGGCTTTCTGTCGCTCGCCGGCGCTTGGCACGGCACTTGAAAACACCCGGGAGGTGGCGCCGGCGCCCGTGCGGCGTGGGGCCGGGGCGGCCTTGTTGCGCCAACGAACAGGCGGCCGGAGCGGTCGCCCGAGATGGGAAACGATGAGCGAGCCACTTGTCATCGTGGGCAACGGAATGGCGGCGGCGCGTCTGGTCGAGGAGCTCAATCGGCGCGCGTTGGGACGCTATGCCATTGCGGTGGTCGGGGCCGAACCGTGCCTCGCCTACAATCGGGTCCTGCTGTCATCGGTTCTGGCCGGTGAGATCGAGCATCAGGCCATCGAGCTCCGATCGCAGCGCTGGTGGCGCGACCAGGGCGTCACGCTGCTCTACGGCCACAGGGTCACGGCGATCGATCCGGACAATCGGCGCGTGCGGCTCGCCAATGGCGCGGCCTTGCCGTTCGGCAAGCTGGTGCTGGCCGTCGGCTCGCGTCCGATCCGGCTCGACGTGCCGGGCATGGACCTGCCGGGCGTCATGACGTTTCGCGATCTCGGCGATGTGCGCGCCATCCATGCGGTCGCGAAGAACCGCAGGAAGGCGGTGGTGGTCGGCGGAGGACTGCTCGGCCTCGAAGCGGCCTACGGCCTGAGAAAGGCCGGCCAGGATGTGGCGGTCATCCATCTGATGGACCGGCTGATGGAACGCCAGCTCGATCCGCGTGCCGCCGCCATGCTCAGGCACACGATCGAACGCATGGGAATCGCGGTTCACCTCAATGCCGAAACCTCGGAGTTTCTCGGCGACGAGCGTGTGCGCGCTGTCCGACTGAGCGACGGGCGGGTCATCGATGCCGATCTGGTTGTCGTCGCCGTGGGCATTCGCCCGAACGTCGATCTCGCCCGCGCCGCCGGTCTCGCGGTCGATTGCGGGATCCGCGTCGATGATCAGCTGCAGTCGAGTCGTCAAGGCATCTACGCCATCGGCGAATGCGCCGAGCATCGCGGCATTTGCCATGGACTGGTCGATCCGGCCTACGAACAGGCGCGCGTGCTGGCATCGCATCTGGCTGGCCGCAAAGCTTCCTATTCCGGCAGCGTGGCGGCAACAATCCTGAAGGTTTCGGGGGTCAACGTCTTCTCGGCCGGAGATTTTCTCGGGACGTCGGGGACCGAGCAGATCCTGCTCTCCGATCCGGGCCTCGGGACCTACAGAAAACTAGTGATCGCCGATGACTGGCTGGTCGGCGCGGTCCTGTTCGGCGATGCGGACGACGGGCCGTGGTACCTCGACCTGATCCGCTCCGGGGTCTCGATCAGGACGATCCGCGAAGACATCGCGTTCGGTCGCGCGCTGGCCGAGCGCCAGGCTGCAGCATGAGGAATGCGATGTCGAGCGATTTCACTCCCGACCAGAAGCGCTATCTCGAAGGCTTCGCCTCGGGTCTGACGGCGGCACGCGCGGCGCGCGGGCGCGCCTCGGCGGGATCGTCGGCGGCGGAGCCGGCCGGCCCTGACGCCGCGCATCTCATGGCGCAGGACCGCGTTCTGGCGGCCGGCGGAAAGCTGTCGGACCAGGAGAAGATCAAGCGCGAGCTCCATCCCTTCGATGCCTACGGGCGGCTGAAGGAGCAGGCCGTCCACAACGAAGCTCCCAAGTCGCCCGACAATTTCCGCTGGCGCTACTACGGTTTGTTCTATGTCGCGCCGGCGCAGGCCTCCTACATGTGCCGGCTGCGCATTCCCAATGGGATTCTCAAGCACTGGCAGCTCGCCGGCCTGGCCGATCTCGCCGACCGCTTCGCCGGCGGCTATTCGCACGTCACGACGCGCGCCAACCTGCAGATGCGCGAGATCGAACCGAAGAATGCGGTCGCCATGGTCGAGGCGATCCAGGACCTCGGGCTTTGCACTCGCGGCTCCGGCGCCGACAACATCCGCAATGTCACCGGCACCCCGACCGCGGGCATCGATCCGCAGGAACTGATCGACACCCGGCCTTATGCGCGCGAATGGCATTTCCACGTCCTGAACGACCGGACGCTCTACGGTCTGCCGCGCAAGTTCAACGTCGGGTTCGACGGCGGCGGATGCATTCCGGTGCTGGAGGACACGAACGATATCGGCTTTCAGGCGGTGGAGGTGCGCGAGGGATTCGGCGTGGAACCGGGCGTGTGGTTCCGCCTGATGCTCGGCGGCATCACCGGGCACAAGGACTTCGCCCGCGACACCGGCGTGATCGTCAGGCCCGAGGACGCGATACGGGTGGCGGACGCAATCGTGCGCGTGTTCATCGAGCACGGCAACCGCACCGATCGCACCAAGGCGCGGCTCAAGTACGTGCTCGACGCCTTAGGGCTGGAGAAGTTCGTCGACCACGTGGAGGAGAAGCTCGGCCGGCCGCTGACGCAGGCGCCGGCGGAAGCCATCGCTCCACGGCCCTCGACGGATCGCATGGCGCACGTCGGCGTGCGCCCGCAGAAGCAGCCGGGTCTCAACTGGATCGGAGTCGTGCTTCCGGCCGCGCGCCTCGCAAGCGGCCAGATGCGGGCGCTGGCGGACATCGCGCGGGACTTCGGCGACGGCGACATCCGGCTGACCGTCTGGCAGAACCTGCTGATTTCCGGCGTGCCGGACGAGAAAATCGCCGCGGCCGCAGCCGCCGTCGAATCGTCGGGTCTGGCCACCAAGGCGAGCCCGCTGCGCGCGGGTCTTGTCGCCTGCACCGGGAATGTCGG
>CAZIGW010000172.1:0-3593 GCA_964538565.1 uncultured Hyphomicrobiales bacterium
AACAGAATTCTCGGCTACATGTTCGTGTTCTTCACGCTCGCGGTCTATGCCGTCATCGGCATCATGACCCGCACCGCGCAGGTCTCCGAATATTACGTTGCGGGCCGGCGCGTCCCGGCTCTCTACAACGGCATGGCGACCGGCGCTGACTGGATGTCGGCGGCGTCCTTCGTCGGCATGGCGGGCACCTTGTTCCTGCTCGGCTATGACGGGCTGACCTGGGTGCTCGGCTGGACCGGCGGCTTCGTGCTGGTGTCGATCCTGGTCGGCCCCTACCTGCGCAAGTTCGGCGCCTACACCGTTCCGGACTTCATGGCCTTCCGCTTCGGCGGCAACTTCGCCCGCTTCGTCGCGGTGATCGTGCTGGTCTGTTGCTCGTTCACCTACGTGACCGCGCAGGTCTACGGCACCGGCATTATCGCCTCGCGCTTCCTCGGCATGCCGTTCGAGTGGGCGGTGTTCGCAGGCCTTGCCGGCATCCTGCTCTGCTCGATGCTGGGCGGCATGAAGGCAGTGACCTGGACGCAGATCGCACAGTACGTCGTGCTGATCATCGCCTATCTCACCCCGATCGTCATCCTGTCGACCAAGCACTATGGGATTCCGATCCCTCAGCTCACCTACGGCAACGTGATCGCGGAAATCACCGCCCGCGAGGGCCAGTTGATATCGACCGGCTTGGCGACGGCGGCGGCGCTCAAGCCGCACATCCAGCCGTTTATCAACTACAGCCCGCTGAACTTCTTCGCGATCTGCTTCTGCATGATGGTCGGCACGGCCTCGCTCCCGCACATCCTGATGCGCTACTTCACCACCCCGTCGGTGCGTGAGGCGCGCAAGTCGGTGGCTTGGTCGCTGCTGTTCATCTTCCTGCTGTACTTCTCGGCGCCGGCCTATGCGGCGTTCTCGAAGCTGGAGGTGTACACCAACATCATCGGTCGCGACCTGACGGAGGTCCGTCCCTGGCTCTTCACCTGGGGCGAACTGGGCCTGATCCAGATCTGCGGCAAGAACGCCCTCAGCGTTGACGCGATCGTGGCCGCATGTAACGCGGTTGCCGGTCACCCCGGCGTCGTCCGGCTGCAGGACTTCGTCATCAATACGGACGTGATCGTGCTCTCCACGCCGGAGATCGCAGGCCTGCCGTATGTGATCTCGGGTCTGGTGGCCGCGGGCGGCCTGGCGGCGGCGCTTTCCACCGCCGACGGCCTGCTGCTCGCCATCGCCAACGCGCTGTCCCACGACATCTACTACAAGATGCTCGACCCGAATGCGCCGACGGTTCGCCGGCTCACCGTGGCTCGCATCCTCTTGCTGTTCGTCGCGGTGGCCGCCGCTTCGCTCGCGGCAACCAAGCCTGCGGACATCCTGGCCATGGTCGGCTGGGCGTTTTCGTTGGCGATGGCCGGAAACTTCCCGGCTCTCGTCATGGGCGTATGGTGGAAGCGAACGACCGCAACGGGCGCCGTGGCTGGCATGATCAGTGGCTTTGGCCTCTGCATCTTCTACCTGGTCGTCTCCCGGTACTTCCCCGGCTTCGGTGTGAAGTATGCGGGCATGACTTCGCTATTGAACCCGGTCACGGGCGCGCCGCTGGTCGACCTCGCAAAGGCGATGGCCTTGCCGAACGCCATGGAAGCCTGGCCGACGCTGGCGCACCCTCTGGCCAACAAAGTGGGCTGGTTCAACCTGAACAACATCGCCTGCGGATTGCTGGGCATGCCGTTCGGCTTCCTGGTGATCTACGTGGTCAGTCTGATGACCCCCGAGCCGTCGAAGGAGATGCAGGCTTATGTGGACGAGATCCGCAAGCCGCGTGGCGCGACAGTCCTCAAAGAAAAGACCTGATCGGTTCGACCATCTGGTTGGAGCGGGGCCCTGCGGGGCCCCGCTTTTATTGGTTGCCGGAAAAGCAGCCAACCGCCATTGTCACGGCGACACAAGGATGTTCATGCGTGACCGGTAGCTCGCTCTTCACTCATTGGTACTTCCACCTGCCGAACTTTGTTTTGGCAGTGCTGATGTACACCCTGCTCGCACGCGTAGTGCTTGGCCTAATCGTTACGCCGGAGTCGCAGAATTATATTTGGTGGTTCTTTTGCCAGATCACCGATCCATTCGTGGGCATGGTCGCAGCGGTCACGCCAAAGGCCTGCCCACCGGTCATCATCTGGCTCTTTGCGGTTGTCTGGCTTTTTTGGCTGCGACTTATCCTGTTCATCGTCTTCAATCTTTTTGGCGTCGCACCGGCCGCCGGGACATCACCATGAACCGGAATTTCTATTACATCGCGATCGCGTTCTTCGGGATGATCAACGGGATTCCGTTCTTTCATCCGATGTACATCATCGCCTTCGGCTACTCGGTCCAACTAATGGCAACGCCGCTTTTTGGCAGTACAAGTCTGATCGCCTATTTCGCCTCGCTGATGCTGTCGACCGCAATTGTCATCCTCGGCGGCATACCGGCCGCGATCTATGAGCGTTTCATTGGCGCCAAGGACGATTCGACCGAGGCATCGCTTTGGATTTGGCTGGCCGGCACAGCGATCCTGACGCTCCCGGCAATCGGAAATTTCTTCCAGTTCGGCCTGTGAACCGGCGCGCTCGTCCGCGTTCAAGCTTGCGTCATCGGTGACCAACTCTCTTGAGCGGGTCTCCGCGGCGATTTAACGTAACAGCTGGCGGCCGACCGCACCCGGTTCGACATTCCGTGCGTTGGCCTAAAGTTGTGGCGCAGCCAGGTACGCGGTTGACCATGCACGAAATCCGCCGCATCGCATATGAGACGGTGCTGCGCGCCTGCGGGTTCGGCTCGCTCGCGATCTTCTGCGTCATGATCGGCCTGTCCTTTGAACCGCGTCTCGCATTTCAGGTTGGCGGTTTCCTGTCCTTAATCATGACGGTCATCCTCTTGATGAAGGCCTATGAGGCCCGGTCGAAGAGCTACCGCCACACCGAACTGTGGCTCTATCTGCCCGAGGAACGCCGACCGCCGAAAGAGATTGCGCAGTGGGCGGTCTCGACGGTCATGCGCGAAACGTATCTCCTTTTCAGCCACTGGACGGCGCTCATTTCTATCGTCATGTGGCTGATCGCATTGACCTTTTCCCTCATCGGACCCGTCCCCACAACCGAGTAACGCGGGGCCTCCCAGGCTAAGGTCGTGATCGTCGGCTCGCGGGCCCGGCGTCGCCACCCATCGCCATTTACCTTGGGCACATAAGACTTTAGTATTATCAGGACAGCAGGAGGCGGACCGTGCATCCCTTCCGCGAAAGGGCATTCTATCTGCTCCTTTGGCGGGCCATTTTGGCCACGATCATCGCGATTGTGATGATGGCGACGCGCAGCGTCACGCTCGGCACAGCGCTCCTCATCGGCGCCAACGTGGCTCTCCTTTTCGCTGTCGGACTGGTGGCGTGGAAGTCCCTGCTCGACGTGAACCGCATCGCGCAAACCGAAGCCTGGCGCTCGTTGCAGCCGGAGGAACGGCCCGCCGGCGAGGCCGGCCGCCGTTGGGCGTTCAATTGCCTTGAGGAATTGACATTGCGGTTCGCCAAGGTGTCTTCCGCAGTGGCAATCGCCCTGGCC
>CAZIGW010000173.1:0-3292 GCA_964538565.1 uncultured Hyphomicrobiales bacterium
TCGTCACGATGGAAGGGCTCTATCTCCTCGGCTTCGGGCCACGCACGGCGCGTGCCGCACGCGATCTCGCCTCGTCGCTCTATCCGACAATCCCGCACGTGGAGTTCGCGTCCGAGCGTGACGATCCGGCCAGGCTGTGCGGGTCATGACACGTGCCGCTTCCGCGAACATCTCCGAGCGCGTCCGCGTGCCGTTCGTGGCCTGGCGCTCCCCACGGCTGATCCTGGTGGCGCTGCTGGTTCTGTTGATCGTGTCCGCCCTCGCCGCCACCACGATCGGGGCGGCCGGAATCCCCATCGGACGCCTTCTGGCGGCGTTCGGATTGACGGACGGTGACCCTGCCCGCGTCGCGCCCGATCGGCTGGTGCTCTGGTCGATCCGCCTGCCGCGAATCGCGTTGGCGATGATGGTCGGCGGCCTGCTGGCGACATCCGGAGCGATCATGCAGGGCCTGTTCCGCAATCCGTTGGCCGATCCGGGACTGGTCGGGGTGTCGAGCGGTGCCGGCCTGGTGGTGGCGGCCACGATCGTGTGGGCGGACCGCCTGTCGCACGCAACCGGCGTGAGCGTTCCGATCGAAATGCTTCCCCTCGCCGCCTTCGTCGGCGCGCTCGCGACGACGTTCGTCCTCTACCGTATCGCGACGCGCGGCGGTCGCACCTCCATTGTCGCATTTCTGCTGGGCGGCCTGGCGGTTGCCGCGCTCACCAATTCCGCGACGGGGCTTCTGATCTTCGCCGCGGACGACCGCCAGTTGCGCGACATCACGTTCTGGACTCTCGGCTCGCTCGCCGGCGCCACCTGGACCAAAACCGCGAGCCTGCTGCCCTTCCTCGTCCTGACGCTCCTCGCCATGCCGGTCATCGCCCGCGGGCTCGACCTTCTCTCGCTCGGCGAGAGCGAGGCATATCACGGCGGCATCGCGGTCGAATGGCTCAAACGCGGCTGCATCGTGCTGGTCTCCGCCGCGGCCGGGGCTTCGGTCGCGCTGTGCGGCGTCATCGGTTTCGTCGGCATCATCGTCCCGCATCTGCTGCGGCTGCTGATCGGTCCGGGACATCGGCTGCTGCTGCCCGCCGCGATCCTGCTCGGCGCCGCGCTGCTGCTCGTCGCCGACACGCTGGCGCGCATCGTCGTCGCCCCGGCCGAGCTGCCGATCGGAATCATCACCGCCCTCGTCGGCGCGCCGTTCTTTCTCTATCTCCTGCTGCAGCGGCGCTGGATCGTGTCGTGAACCCGATGCTGGCCGGCGACAACCTCACGGTCCGGATCGGATCGAAATCGCTGATCGACGGCGTGTCGCTGTCGTTCGCGCCGGGCGAAACCGTGGCCGTGGTCGGACCGAACGGAGCCGGCAAGAGCACGCTGCTGCGCGTGCTCTCGGGCGAATTGCTCCCCACGGCCGGCGCCGTGCGCCTCAAGGGACGGCCGATCGGCGAGTTCGGTCCACGCGAGCTGGCGCGCCATCGCGCGGTGCTCTCGCAAAGCATCGAGGTTGCGTTCCCGTTCACGGTGGAAGAGATCGTGCGCATGGGCGCGGGCGACCGGTCCGGGCGCGGCGTCGACGCACTCACCGAGCGGGCGCTCGACGAGGTCGGACTCTCCGACTTCGCGCGACGAATCGTCACGACGCTCTCGGGCGGCGAGCAGCAACGGACGCACTTCGCCCGCGTCCTGGTCCAGCTCGCCTGTGGAGAGGCGATCGACGGTCCAGGCGTCCTGCTCCTCGACGAGCCCACCGCCAGCCTCGATCTCAAGCACCAGATCGAGCTGCTGATGCTCGCCAGGCGTCGCGCCGCCCACGGCGTCACGGTCATCGCCGTCCTGCACGATCTCAACCTCGCGACACTGTTCGCCGAGCGCGTCGTCGTCATGAAGGACGGCCGGGTCGCGGGTGACGGATCGCCCCGCGAGGCCGTCACGACCGAGATGGTCGAGCACGTGTTCGGCATCCGGACGCCTGTCGGCGCCGTTCCGCCGCGGGGCCTGCCCTTCGTGCTGCCACAGGCCTGGACGGGCGCCTGAGGCATGATCCGGCGACGTGTAAGCGGTGCGCCGGAGAGATCATGCGTCTATTCATCAACTTGGAGTGCGATCTTGCACAGATCCGGTATCCCGCTTTGCGGGTCGCGCTCCGACGCCGGCCGCCACGCGTCTTTCAATCGCCACGCGGCCACGGTACCTAGCCCGCAGCCGAGCTTATCCATGCCGCCTGAGAGACCCGTGCGACGACCCGACGTCATCCATGCGAAAGCCCCGGCGGGCTACGACCTGCCGGTCATCGACGTCACCCATCCGGCCTTCGCGCTCCCGGAGAGTCCGCAGGCCCTCGAGGCATTGCGGACACGGTTTCGCGCGACCGAGGACCGCCGATACTGGCTGTCCCGCCCTCTGATGCGTCTCCTGATGATGCTTGCGGCCCGGCGTTCGCTGATGCTCCGCGCCATGTTGCGGTCGGACACGCCCTATCTCAGTGGCATGAGCACCTATGTGATGAAGCTCGGGGCGGAAAATCTGGTCCCGCCGTTCGATCGCCCCATCGACCGCAAGATTGCCGCATCGGCCGCGGTGACGTCGATCCGGCTTCGTCTGCAGCAGACCGCGCGCCTGATCGCGGACGGCCTGCGCGACGATCTCGCCCGCGAGCCGGATGCGCCCCTGCACCTGATCAACATCGGCGGCGGGCCGGCGATCGACAGCCAAAATGCGCTCATCCTGCTGAAGCGTGCAGCCCCGGACCTGCCGTGCCGGCCGGTCACCATCCACGTGCTCGACCTCGACGCGGCGGGCGCAGCGTTCGGCGCGAGCGCGCTCGCGGCGCTCACGTCGGCCAACGGTCCGCTCGCCGGCGTGCGTGTCGACCTTCGACACCAGAGCTACGACTGGAACAACGCCGAACCGTTGCGCGCGCTGGTCGGGCGCCTGCACGCCGATGGCGCCGTCATCGCCGCGTCCTCCGAAGGAGCCCTGTTCGAGTACGGCAGCGACGAGGCGGTCGTCGGCAATCTCGCGGCCCTGCGCGGCAAGGGGGGCGGCGCGCGGCTCGTCGCCGGATCGGTCACGCGCGCCGACGAAACGGCGCGGCGCATGCTCGAACGCAGCCCGTTCAAGCTCGTCCCACGCGGCATCGAGCGCTTCTCCGAGCTCGCGGAGTGCGGCGGATTTTCGGTCGCGCGCGCCGAGAGCGCGCTGATGAGCGACCAGGTCCTGCTGCGGCCGAAGTGACGGGATGCCCGATACCGGGGCTCAATCGCCGAGCGCGCGCGTCGTGTCGTCGAACAGTTCGTCGACC
>CAZIGW010000174.1:0-14787 GCA_964538565.1 uncultured Hyphomicrobiales bacterium
GCGCGAGGCGAGCAGATTGCCGTTCTGCGTGCTGCCGAGCCCGTCGAAGCCCTGGCTGTAGATGAGCCCGTACTGGTTGATGCCGCCCAGCGGATCGGCCATGTCGCCGTCGGCGCGCAGGCGCACGCCGCGCAACCGGTCCTCGTTGAACGGCGACTGCAGCACGTCGCTGTGGCTGTCGCTGGCGAAGAACAGGCCGCCGAGCGTGAGATTGCGTTCGCGCGAGCGGACGAGCGGATAGGAAAGGCCCGTCTCCACCACGGTGCCGAGGGTCTTGAACTCGAGGGTCTCGAGCGCGACCGTGCCGGGCTTGCCCCAGCTGTCGCTGCCGTTGACGAAGAACGTGAGCCCCTCGGTGTTGAGCACCTGCCGATAATTGCCGGCGACGTACTGCAGCTCGTTGAGCTGGGTGGCGCCCGCATAGGTGACGGTCAGCGCCTCGTGCTGGCCGAGCAGGTTGTTGACCGTCGCCGACGACAGGAACTGGATCGGCCCGCGCGCTTGCGTGCCCCGATTGTCGAGGCGGGCGATGGCGTCGAGCCGTTTTTCCTTCACCTCGACGACGAGCGTCGATGCGCCGGGCTTGTCGGCCGAGGGCTTGAGGCTCGTGCGGAAGGCAAGCCCGGGCAGATCGCCGGCGAGCAGCAGATAGCGCTCGATGGTGCGGATGTTGACCGGGCGCTCCGCCGTGATGTTGGCCGCGTAGACGGAGAAGAAGTCGCGGTAGCGCGACAGCGCGCCGGGCCACACGACCTTGTCGACATAGCCCTCGACCACCTCGATGCGCACGACCGCGCCCTTCGGATCGAGGCGCTGTGGCGGTACGATGGCGCGCGAGAGCACGTAGCCGTCGTTGCCGTACTTCGCGGTCAGACGCGCGGCGAGATCGTAGATCGCCTTGAGCGGCACCGTGTGGCCGACGAGATCGGCATAGAGCGGACGCAGATCCTCCGCGCGATAGACCGTCGCGCCGACGATGCGCACGTCGCGCACCGCGATCGAGACCTTCTCGGCGCCCGCGGGGGCCGTCGTGCTTGGCAGCGCAATCGCGGCGCCGCCCGGCTGCGCCAACGGGGCCTGCGGCTGCTCGAATCGCTCGCGCTCCCGGCCGGGCTGCTCGCTCGGCGGAATCACTTGTGCAATCGCCGCGACCGGTATGAATCCGATCGCGATTGCCACCGCCATTCGGTAGAGAGCGGCAATCATTCCCAGTCCCCGTCACGTCCGGAGAAATAATCGAGAAATGACGGGCAAGAGTCAAAACGGTTTAGACGACTTCCGGCCCCCGCCACAGGCCCGGCCTATGGTTGAACGCAGGCAAGACTACTGCGTCAGTCCCATGAAACGCCGCAAATTATCTTGGTAATCACCGACGGATTGCCACAATTAGGCAAAGATGTGGCAGTTATTATTATGATGCGCACAGTGTTCCGAAACTACCATTTGCAGGCGGTTCACCAAAACCAAGCACTCTAGACCATCAATACCGTCTGCCGGGGGTCAACGCCCGGGCGATCATTTACCTCCGCGTAACCAAATCCTGCGCCGCCGCTCGCTCGACGTGGGCCACGGCGCCGTTCCGTTCGGCCGACCGGATGCGGCGCGCCGCGATCTTTGCCGGATGTGGCAAAGGGGCGACACTCGGGGCGCGTGTCGCAGCGAGTCTCGACACGCCGGCGCGATCGGGCGAACGAGAAATTTTCCGGACGCCGGACGTCAAATCAATCCGATCCGGCGCATGGCCCGGCCGCCGCCCGCGCTCGCGGCAGCTCACATCACGTCTCCCATCACCTCCTCGCCTTCCGCCGGCGGGCGCTCGTAGAATTCCGGATTCATCCGGTTCTGCACACCTTCGCGCGCAAGCGCGGCGGCGAATTCCGCGCGGATCGCCGGATCCTCCTGGTGATACGGGATGGCGCTGCCGCCCTTGGAGAGATCGATCGCGCCGTAGTCCATGAGCTGCTCGCCGGGACGGCCGGGCTTGCGCGAACGTTGGTTGTTCGGGCCATGCCAGGCGGTCACGCGCAGGCCTTCGCGGCCGACGCCGAAATGCTGATGAAACCAGTCGCCGCTCATCGGCGCGGCGGAGACGAGGCCGACCGGCTCGTAGTCCTGGCGCAGCACCTTGTCGCCGTTGCCGGTCCTCCACGGATTGGTGCCGAGCGTCTCCGGCCACGTGTAGGTGTAGCCCTTGCCCTTGATGCAGATGAGCACCGCGGCCGACGCGTGCTTGTGCGCCTTGGAGTAGCGGCCGGTCTCGTGCTGGCCGATCCACAGATAGAAGCGGTTGCCGGCCATCGCCGGCTCGACGCGGCGGTAGCCGGGCGAACGGCGGTTGTCGAGCGGAAGCTCGCAATTGACGATGTCCGGAATGAAGTTGGTGCGGCGCATGGCTAGCCCGCGCACCGGATCCGGCTCGATGTCGTCGCTCGGCTTGAAATAGTCCTCCGCGCCGGAGAAGCGCTCGGTGAAACTGTGCGGGCAGTTGAAGATGAACTCGGGATTGTCGATCAGGTTCATCATGTTCGGGGCGGTGGTGCCGCACAGGAGCAATGCCGGCGCGCTGCTGGCGTTGATCATGCGGTGGTACGCATTGAGCGGGATCGCGAACAGCGAGCCCTTCTGCCATTCGAACGTGTGACGCTTGGTCTGTCCCTCCTGCCACACCTCGGTCGAGCCGCGGCCCTCGACCACGAGCACGACCTTCTCGTAGAGGTGCCGCTCGACGTTGAGCGCGCCGGCGCCCGGCACCTCGACCACGTACAGGCCCCAGAGGCCTTCGGTGCCATAGAGCTGGATGTAGCTGCCGCGGCCCCCGAGCCGCTTCCACGGCGTCATCGGCAGGTCCTGCACGCGGCGCACGCCGATCCCGCGGTAGCACGGCACGCCCTCCGCCTCCATGAAGCGGTCGTACGGCATCGGCGGCCGCTTGAACGTGCCGAAGCCCGCGTTCTCGCCCGCCTTGGGTTCGTGCCAGTGCGATTGATCGGTGATGTCGTGCATGGAGCGTCCCTTGCGGATTTTTTGACTCAGATTTTCTGCAGTCGAATGGCGCGATGGCGCGCTACTGATGAGCGTGTGCCTTCTTGTGTCCGGCGAGCAGCGCCTTCATCTTCTCGAGCAGCGCCGGCGGCGCGGCGGCGATCCGGTTGATGGCGTCGAGCGCCTCGGCGCCACCGATCGGGCTGACGTCGACCTTGAGCCGTTGCGCTTCCTCCAGGTACTCCGGATCCTCGTGCACGGCAAGGAAGGCGCTCTCCAGCGCCTTGGCGCGGTCCTGCGGCACGTCGGGCGGGGCGGCGAACGGTCGCGACAGGCGATAGGGAATCTCGGCGAGCTCGATGAGCGCGCGCGCCTCGTCGTTCTGCGCCAGTTCGCGCGCGGTCGGCACGTCGGGGAAATCCGGATGACGGGTCGTGCGCCCGAACTGCAGCCGCACGTGCATGTTGCTGCCGGGCTTGAGCCACTCGGCGTGCGAGGACTTCACCGCCGAGTAGCCGACGTTTCGGCCGTCCACCTCCTTGCGGTCGACGGCGAGGAAGAGTGCGTTGCTGTCCGGATAGCCGAGCACCTGCTTGATGTTGAGGGCGAGTGCGTCGCGCAGCACGACGGCGACGTCGTTGCCCGACGCTCCCTCCGCGGTGCCCCCGAGCACGAGCGGCGGACCACCGGGCCGGCGCGCGTCGGCGATCGATTTCACCGCCGCGTCCCTGCGTACGAACATCAGATAGGCGTCGTTGCCGTAGCTCGACGAGGAGCCGAGCCAGGTGAACTTGCGCGGGTCGAACTGCACGTTGTCGTTGCCGCCGAGCACGCCGAGCAGCGGCATGTCGCGCGAGAAGGCGGCGATCGTCGTGCCGTCGCGCGGCGCCGCCGTGTACAGATAGTTGACCGCGCGCAGGCTGCCGGCGCCCGGCATGTTCTGCACCACCACCAGCGGGTGGCCCGGAATGTACTTCGCCAGGTGGCGGGCGACGAGCCGCGCATAGACGTCGTAGCCGCCGCCCGGCCCGTAGCCGACGATCAGCTTCAACTGCTTGCCGGCGTAGAAATCCGCCACGTCATCGGCGCTCGCCGGCGTCGCGGCGAGCGCAATGAGCAGGATCGCGGCCCTGCGCGTCAACATGGGTCCCCTCCCCGATCATCCTCCGGCTGTCCGCATCGGCCGCCGCGCGGCGCCCTCCGGTCACCTCAATGAGACTTCTTGCTGTGGGAGAACAGGTTTCGCAGATAGTCGAGGACCTCCGGAGGAGACGTCGCGATCCGCTCGATCGCCTGCTGGGCCTCGGCGCTGCCGACCGGGCTCACGTCGAGCTTGAGGATGGCGGCGTCCTTGAGAAAGTCGGCGTCCTTGTGCACGGCGAGGAATGCCGTCTCGAGCGCCCTGGCACGATCGGCCGGGATGTCCGGCGGCGCGGCGAACGGGCGCGAGAAGGTGTAGGGGATTTCCGCCACCTCGATCAGCCGGCGCGCCTTCTCGTCGCTGGCAAGCTCGCGCGCGGTCGGCACATCGGGCAGCTCGGGATTGCGCGTGGCGCGCGCGTATTGCACCAGCACCCGCATGCTGCTGTCGGACTTGAGCCACTCGGGCTTGAGCGAGCGTACCGAGGAGAGGTCGACGGTGCGGCCCATGATCTCGCCGCGCTCCATCGCCAGGAAAATCCCGTTGCTGTCGGGATAGCCCGCCACCACCTTGACGTTGATGCCGATCGTATCGTGCAGGATGACCGGCACGTCGTTGCCGGTCGCGCCCTCGGCGGTGCCGCCGAGAACGAGCGCCGTGCCGCCCGGCTTGCGCGCCTCCTCGATCGTCCGCACCGGCGCGTCCTTGCGCACCATCAGGATGTACGCGTCGTTGGCGAAGCTCGACGTCGAGTCGAGCCAGGTGAGCTTGCGCGGATCGAAGCGAAAATTCGGATTGCCGCCCAACAGGCCGATGAGCGGCATGTCGCGGCCGAAGATGGCGATCGTGGTGCCGTCCTTCGGCGCCGTCGTGTACAGATAGTTGACCGCGCGCAGGCTGCCGGCGCCCGGCATGTTCTGCACGATGACGGTCGGATTGCCCGGAATGTACTTGCCGATGTGGCGTGCGAGCAGGCGCGCATAGACGTCGTAGCCGCCACCCGGCCCGTAGCCGACGACCACGTTCAACTGCCTGCCCTTGTAGAAGTCGGCCACCGGATCGGCCTTCGCCGCCGGTGTCGCGAGGGCGAAAGCCACCAACAGTCCCGCCGTCCATCGCGCCAGCACGTCCCACCTCCCCGTTCGTTTCCGCCGCTTCGGCACACGAGCCCGAAAAGTGGATACCGGCTTTCGGGCAGGATCGTGCTCAAACCAAAGAGATGGAGTCCCCGAGCTGTTGAAGACGCCGCCGGGTTCTGTGCCCGATGTTAGATGCAGCCCCGGCTGGACGCCAGCGCGCGGCGCGCGCGCGATTGACGCAATGCGGCGGCCGTTGACGCAGGTGCGGGCCGCCTTTATGCCTCGCGGCGGACGGGACGCTCGCATTTCACCGTGTCGAACAGCTCGCGCTGCGGACCGGCGAAGTCCGAGCTGACAAAGACGTTTTCATGCATCGACGCCAGTGCGCGATCCTTTCTCGAATTCCGCGGAGCGGCGACCACGAGACGAATGCGGCGGTGCGGCCCGCCGGGCATGACCGCGATCACACCGTGTGCCACGCTCCAACAAAAAAGGTGACCCATGCATCTCGACAAGATTGCCGGTAAGCCCGACGAGAAAGTCGCCTGGGGCAGCGACATCGCCGCGCAGATGTTGCGTCGCTTCGGCATCCCGTACGTCAGCCTCAACCCCGGGGCGAGCTATCGCGGCCTGCACGACAGTCTCGTCAATCATCTCGGCAACGAGCGCCCGGGAATGCTGCTCTGCCTGCACGAGGATCACGCCGTCGCGATCGCGCACGGCTACGCCAAGGCGGCCGGCGAGCCCATGGCCTGCATCCTGCACAGCAACGTCGGCCTCCTGCATGGCGCCATGGGGCTGTTCAACGCCTGGTGCGACCGTGTGCCGATGATCGTGCTCGGGGCGACCGGGCCGCTCGACGCGCCCAAGCGGCGGCCGTGGATCGACTGGATCCACTCCTCGCGCGATCAGGCTTCGATGATCCGCAATTTCATCAAGTGGGACGACCTGCCGTCCTCGCCCGAGGCGCTCGTCGAAGCGATGTGCCGCGCCAACATCCTGACCCGGACGGCCCCGACCGCCCCGGTCTACGTCTGCCTCGACGCCGGCCTGCAGGAGGGCAAGCTCGAGAAGGAGCCGCAATGGCCCGATCTTGCGCGCTTCACCCCGCCGGCGCCGGTCCGCCCCGCCAGGAGCGCGATCGAGGACGCGGCGGCGCTGCTCTCCAAGGCGGAACGGCCGCTCATGCTGATCGGCCGCGGCGAACGCAGCCCCGAGGCCTGGCAGGCGCGCATCAATCTCGCCGAGCGCATCGGCGCCTGCGTGATGACCGACCTCAAGACCGGCTCGATGTTCCCGACCGACCATCCGGCACATGTCGTCGCGCCGTTCAACGTGCTTCCCAAGCCGGCGCGCGAAATCGTGTGCGCGGCCGACCTCATCCTGGCGCTCGACTGGGTCGATCTCGGCGGCGCGCTGCGTCAGGCGGCGACGGTCGGCAACGTCTCGGCACGCATCGTCGCCACCAGCCTCGATCACCAGCTCCACAACGGCGCCAACATGGAATACCAGGCGCTGCCGCCGGTCGACGTGCGCATGGCCGCGACCGCCGATGTCGTCGTCGCCGATCTGCTCGAAGAACTCGGCCCCGGCCGGCGCAATCCGTGGCGCGAGCGCATTGCCGCCAAGGCGAAGCCCGGCGACGGCAAGGCGATCTCGCAGGATCATGTCGCCTCGGTCCTGCGCGCCGCCTTCGACGATCCCGAGCAGGTGAGCTTTGCCTCGCTCTCCCGCGGATGGCCGATCGAGCAATGGCCGTTCCGCAACCCGCTTGCTTTCCTCGGCAAGGATGGCGGCGGCGGCATCGGGTCCGGCCCCGGTCTCTCGGTCGGCGCCGCGCTCGCGCTGCATACGCACGGCCGCTACGCCGTCTCGGTGCTCGGCGACGGCGACTTCCTGATGGGCGTCCATGCGCTGTGGACCGCCGTGCGCCACCGCATCCCACTGCTGGTGCTCATCAACAACAACCGCTCCTATTTCAACGACGAGCTGCACCAGGAAACGGTCGCGGTGCGGCGCGGACGCGAACCCGCCAATCGCTGGGTCGGTCAGCGCATCGCCGACCCGGAGCCGGACATCGCCAAGCTTGCCGAGGCGCAGGGCGCCGTCGGCATCGGTCCGGTGCGCGATCAGAAGGACGTGCAGGCGGCGATCCAAAAAGGCGTCGCGGTGCTCAAGCAGGGCGGCGTGTGCGTGATCGACCTGCACATCGATCCGGGTGAGGAACGCCGCGCCGGCGCCGCGCTCGGCCAGCGCGCGACCGGCGACTGACGCCGGCACGCGGACCGAAACATGCGGAAGGCACGGCGCGCCGCGCCTTCTTCGACCTCTCGGATCGGGCTTTCTCGTCGGCGTGACCGGATCGGCCTGTTCGGACGGCCAGCCCGCAGCCGCGCGCCCGGCCGGCCCGCGCCTCGGGAGCGCGAGCGCTATCCGCGGACGTGGAAACCGGCTTTGCGGAAGATCGCGCTCTCATTCTGACGCTTGGCGCTTGATCTCTTCGGCGAACCGATTCCGCTTCGCCGGATCATGCGTGAGAAGCGTCAGGCGCTTTCGCCCGCGGCCTCCTCGAGCATCCGCTTGCAATCACCGAGTTCGCGCAGCGCCGCCTGCAGCCGCTGCACCTGCTCCTGCGTGAGCCCTGCCGGGCGCGCGGGCGTCCCGCCGCGCGCGGCGCCATCTGCGACGCGCGACGCGTTCGCCGCCCGGGACTTCGACGGACGCGGCTCCTCGTCCGGCTCCAATGACAAGTCGGCTTCGGAGTCCTCCACCTCGGCGAGCTCGCTGTCGTTCGCCAGGAACGACGGCAGCAGCCCGAAGATGCCGCGCCCGCGATCATCGTTCGGGTCGAACTCGGGCGTATCGCCGTCCTCGGCCGGCCCGTGCGAAGGCTGCGGCGCGCCCTCCTGCCACACCACCTGCACGAACTTGATGCCCTGCTCCTTCAGGATGCGCTGCACGCCGCGGATCGTGTAGCCCTCGCCGTAGAGCAGGTGACGGATGCCGCGCAGCAGGTCGATGTCGTCGGGACGGTAATAGCGGCGTCCACCGCCGCGCTTCATCGGCTTGATCTGCGAGAAGCGGCTTTCCCAGAAGCGCAGCACATGCTGCGGGACGTCGAGATCCTCGGCGACCTCGCTGATGGTTCGGAATGCCTCAGGCGCCTTGTCCAAAGCCCGTCTCTTCGTCTGGCCCCGCTACCAGCGGCTCAGGATTCGCCGCGGCCGTCCGTACCGCCGTTGATCCGCTGCTTGAGAATCGCGGACGGCTTGAACACCATCACGCGCCGCGGCGAGATGGGAACTTCCTTTCCGGTCTTCGGATTGCGGCCGACTCGCTGGCCCTTTTTTCGTACCACGAACGAACCAAACGACGAAAGCTTCACCGTCTCGCCGCGTTCAAGGCAATCGGTGATTTCCTTCAGCACCAGTTCAACCAGTGCCGCCGATTCGGTGCGCGACAGGCCGACCTTCTGGTACACGGCCTCGCACAGATCCGCGCGTGTGACTGTCTTTCCGCTCATCGCCCCGCCCCGACCTTCGGCGCCCCCCGAGAATATCCCTCTGATATTTAAGAGGATATGAGCTTGGGGTCACAGGGTCAACGGCCAGCCGCACAGAAGCGTGCGCTGTTTCACCAGCGCAACAGCGCCGCGCCCCAGGTAAATCCCCCGCCCATCGCCTCCAAAAGCAGCAAATCGCCGCGTTTGATGCGCCCATCGGCCACAGCAACCGCCAAAGCCAGCGGAATCGAGGCTGCCGACGTATTGCCGTGCTTTTGCACCGTGGTGACGACCTTGTGCGGGTCGATCCCGAGCTTGTGGGCCGACCCGTCGATGATTCGCTTGTTGGCCTGGTGGGGGACGAACCAGTCGATATCGGCCGCCGTGTAGCCGGTCTCGCGGAAAACGTCTTCCACCACGTCGGTGATCATCGCCACGGCATGGCGAAACACCTCGCGCCCTTCCATGCGCAGATGACCGACCGTGCCGGTCGAGGACGGGCCGCCGTCGACGTAGAGCTTCGACTTGTGGCGGCCGTCCGAGCGCAGCCGCACCGTCAGCAGGCCGCGATCGTCGCGCGAACCGGGTTGCTCGCTCGCCTCCAGCACCAGCGCACCGGCGCCGTCGCCGAAAAGCACGCAGGTCGTGCGGTCCTTCCAGTCGAGCAGCCGCGAGAACGTCTCCGCCCCGATCACGAGCGCACGCCTGTAGACGCCGGATTTGAGCAGCCCGTCAGCGGTCGCGAGGGCGAACACGAAGCCGGAGCAGACCGCCTGCAGGTCGAACGCCGCCCCGTGGGTGATACCGAGGCCCGCCTGCACGGAAACCGCCGTGGCCGGGAACGTATTGTCCGGCGTCGATGTCGCCAGCACGATGAGGTCGATCGATTGCGCGTCGATCCCGGCGTCCGTGATCGCCGCCTGCCCGGCGGCGAGCGCCAGATCCGAGGTAAGCTCGTCCGGCGGGGCGATGCGCCGCTCGCGAATGCCGGTGCGTTGCGTGATCCATTGGTCGGACGTGTCGACCAAACGGGCGAGATCGTCGTTGGTCAGGACCCGACTCGGCAGATAACTGCCACAGCCCAGCACCACAGAACGCGTAACCGTCACGAAATGGTTCCCCCTACGAGCGAGGCCCGAGTTTCGCCCGACGCTTCGCGGCCGAGCATTTGCGTGATTTTGCCGAGCAGCTCGTAGCGTACCATGTCGTAGCCAAGATCGACCGCCGCCGCAAAGCCTTCGGCGTCCGTCCCGCCGTGGCTCTTGATGACGACTCCGTTGAGGCCCAGGAACACTCCGCCGTTCACCTTGCGCGGATCCATTTTGTCGCGAATCGCCCGGAAGGCGTCGCGCGCGAGGAAATAACCGAGCTTGGCGCGCCACGACCGGCTCATGGCGCTGCGCAGGTATTGCCCGATCTGCCGCGCCGTCCCCTCCGCGGTCTTCAACGCGATGTTGCCGGCGAAGCCTTCGGTCACCACCACGTCGACCGTCCCCTTGCCGATGTCGTCGCCCTCCACGAACCCGACGTACTCGAGATAGGAGGGCTGCGCCTCGCGCAGCATCCGGCCCGCCTCGCGCACGGCCTCGAGTCCCTTGACCTCCTCGACACCGATGTTGAGCAGCCCGACCGTCGGGCGGTCGAGATCGAACAGGATGCGCGCCATCGCGCTCCCCATCACGGCGAGATCGACGAGTTGCTGCGCGTCCGCCCCGATGGTGGCGCCGACGTCGAGCACGATCGATTCCCCGCGCAATGTCGGCCACAGCGCCGCGATCGCCGGGCGGTTGATGCCCGCCATGGTCCGCAGGTGGAACTTCGCCATCGCCATCAGGGCTCCGGTGTTGCCGGCGGAAACGGCGACGTGGGCGTCGCCTCGCTTGACGGCGTCGATCGCAAGCCACATCGACGATTTCCAGCGTCCGCGCCGCAACGCCTGGCTCGGCTTGTCGTCCATCCTGACGACGACGTCGGTGTGCACGACGTGCGAGACGGCCTGCAGCTTCGGATGCTGCTTGAGCAGCGGCTCGATCACCGCGGTGTCGCCGAACAGCAGGAAGTCCGTGTCGGGATGCCGGTCGAGCGAGATGCGCGCGCCCGGGATGGCCACCGACCCGCCGTGGTCACCCCCCATGACATCCAGTGCGATGCGGACCCTTTGCGGCATGGATCGACCTTGGCGACGACATTCGTGCGGCGCTGCAAGCTCGGTCCTGCGATGCACGGGAACCGGTTGCGGGAGCGGCGACAATAGCGTGTCAGCGGCCGGACACAATGGGGGTTGTGGACCTCCTCGATGGCCTCTTCAAGCGGAAGGATCGCCCCGTTTCTTCAGCGCGGCCAGCGCGGCGAACGGGTGATCCTCGCTCTCCGCAACCGGCGGCGCCGCGAACACGGCGCCGGGCTTGCGCGGATAGGGAGCGATGCCGAGAATCAGGAATTCGGTGGCGATGGCGCCGAGATCCACCCTGCCGTCGACCAGCGGCTCCGGGGGCTCCCTGGCCTCACCCCCCTCCTCCGGAGAGACCGCCGTCACGTCCGGCGCGAAGACGAGGTCGACCGGCTCGCGCACCTCGTTCTCCATCGGCTCGAGCGTCACCACGCAGGTCTGCCCGACGGTCGCCGACACTTCGCCGGTCACGTGCAGGCCGTCGGTCCCCTGCTTGACGACGTCGAATGTCGCCTCGAGACGCGGCACGCCGGAGAGGCCCGCGAGCCGCGCCACGGCCTCGCGCACATGCGCATCGGCCGAGAGAACGACATGCCGGCCCGTATCGGGAACATCCTCGATGCCGATCGGGACGCTCCACGCTACGGGCCCCTTGTGATCTGATTTGCTCATCGTTCGCTTCCTTGCCGCCCCCGGATCTGCCGATCGGCTCAGCGGACGGTCCTGACCGGCTCCGTGTCCGGATCGGGAAATTCGAGTTGCGCGCGCGCGAAGGCGGATGCGTCCTGCCGCTCCAGCGCCCGCATCGCTGTGGCCGCGTAGGCCGCCAGTCGCTGCGCGTCGGCCGCCGGCGCGCCCGGCAACACGTTGCGCGAAAGCGCCGCCGCCATCGCTTCGGAACCGCCGGAGGTCAGGGCGCGGTCGTAGGCGTCGAGCCGGCCGTAGAATGCTTCGCCCATCCGCCGCATCTTCTTTGGCACGGCCAGGTCGCCGACCCCCATCTCCCGCAAGTTGTGGTCCATGTCGCGGCAAAACAAGTCGAAGACGCCCTGGCCGAGGGCGTGGACGTCCGCGGGCTCGGTTTTCAGCCGGCGCAGGAACAGCGCAAGGTGGAGGACGATCATGTCGAACCGGCCCTCCACCGTATCCGGAACCCCGTACCCGGTGTAGAAGGCTGGCCGGCGCGCCTGTGCCACGATCGCGCCATAGAGCGCGGAGATGGTGGCTTTGCGCGGGTCGGGGCGAAACAGCCGAAATATCATCGGATAAGCGCGTGCCTGCTGCAGGTTTCGACATTGAAATCGCAGGCCCTGCGGGTTAGGTCAACGGATCGTCCAATGCAAGGCCGGGGGATCAGCCGGATGAAATGGATCGGTCGTCCGCGCGCCGGCGCCAGCGCGGCGCTGGTGCTCGCGCTCGGTATCGCGCTCGGCGGCTGCATCATCACGCAGACCTATCAGCACGGCTACATCGTGCCGGAGGGCGCGCTCGAGCAGATCCCGCTCGGCGCCTCGCAGGAGCAGGTCCTCATCGTGCTGGGGACGCCCTCGACGGTGGCGACGATCTCGGGTGAGGTCTTCTACTACATTTCGCAGCGCGCCGAGCAGACCTCGTTCCTGCCGCAGAAGGAAGTCGCGCGCCGCGTGATCGCCGTATACTTCGACAAGAACCGCAAGGTGCAGCGCCTCGCCGACTACGGGCTGAAGGACGGCAAGGTCTTCGACTTCATCAGCCGCACGACGCCGGCCGGCGGGCAGGAACTCAACTACCTCTCCTACGTCTTCCGCATCCTGGGCAGCTCCGGACACTAGAACGTCTTCGAGCGAAGTGAGCGTCGGCTCGCCTGAAGAAGACGTGTCAGGCCAAGAACCGAGAGCCCCGGCTTTGATTCCCTAAAAGCCGGACAGGCTCGACGATCCGCAAAGGCCGGAACCGGTCGTGCGTCAGGTCGCGCGCTCGCCCAGACCACGGCGACGATCACGTGCGCCTGGATTTTGGCGGCAAACGCGCCGCGCCATGTCCGGCGATCATGGATTTGCATAGTCGGTGGCAGCTTCCAGCTTGCCCGCGTCCCTGGCCTCGATTTCGTTGCGAGGACCCATTGCCTGACAACAGGCAGCGGCGGGAAGGCGCCGCCAAGGTGCACGGCTTTGCTCGGCTTTCGTCTCGATCGCCACGCGGGAGAAACCTGCGTCATCCAACTCGCCACGGATCAGTGCCGTGTCGTGGTAGCCGTACGGCGTGCGTGCCAGAAAGCGCGGCGGGTCGTCGGAAAAATCTTGCGAGAGCATTCGTCACATCATCCGCGAAGACTTTCGATCCTCATCCGTCGTGCGTCGTCTGATGCGCCGCCGCAGAGTCGTCGTTCGCGGGGGCACCGCGCGTCCGATCCCCGGCCACGCTCCGGCGGAGTGCACCAGGCACAGACGAAAACCCCGCGGCGAGCCGCGGGGTTTTCAGTCTGCCGCAACGGTCCCGACGCGCCGATCGCGTCAGTGCGCGAGCATCGCGAGCAGCAAGAGCGCGACGATGTTGGTGATCTTGATCATCGGGTTGACGGCGGGACCGGCCGTGTCCTTGTAGGGATCGCCGACCGTGTCGCCGGTCACGGCCGCCTTGTGGGCCTCCGAGCCCTTGCCGCCGTAGTGACCGTCCTCGATGTACTTCTTGGCGTTGTCCCAGGCGCCGCCGCCCGAGGTCATCGAGATGGCGACGAACAGTCCGGTGACGATGACGCCAAGCAGCATGGCGCCGACGGCCGAGAACGCCGCCGACTTTCCGGCCGCGCCGCCCCCGGCGATGAAGTAGATCACGAAATAGCCGACGATCGGCGAGAGCACCGGCAGCAGCGACGGCACGATCATCTCCTTGATCGCCGCCTTGGTGAGCATGTCGACGGCACGGCCGTAGTCCGGCTTGTCCTTGCCCTGCATGATGCCGGGCTTCTCGCGGAACTGCCGGCGCACCTCCTCGACGATCGATCCCGCCGCGCGGCCGACCGCCGTCATGCCGAGCGCACCGAACAGATACGGCAGCAGGCCGCCGAACAGCAGGCCGACCACCACGTACGGATTGTTGAGCGAGAAGTCGAGCTGGACACCGGCGAAGTACGGGTGGTTCGTCGGGTCGGAAATGAAGAACTTCAGGTCCTGGTTGTAGGCGGCGAACAGCACCAGCGCGCCGAGACCGGCGGAACCGATCGCGTAGCCCTTGGTGACCGCCTTCGTGGTGTTGCCGACGGCGTCGAGCGCGTCGGTCGCCTTGCGCACGTCCTTCGGCAGGCCGGACATTTCGGCGATGCCGCCGGCGTTGTCCGTCACCGGGCCGAAGGCGTCGAGCGCCACCACGACGCCGGCGAGCGCCAGCATGCTGGTGACCGCGACCGCGATGCCGAACAGGCCGGCGAGCGCGTAGGTGACGAGGATGCCGGCGATGATCACCAGCGTCGGCAGCGCCGTCGACTCGAGCGATATGGCGAGCCCCTGGATGATGTTGGTGCCGTGGCCGGTGACCGAGGCGCCGGCGATCGACTTCACCGGACGATACTCCGTGCCGGTGTAGTACTCGGTGATCCACACGATCAGGCCCGTGACCGCGAGGCCGGCGATGCTGCACAGATAGAGCGAAAGCCCGGTGTAGGGGACGCCGGGCAGCGGCCCGAAGCCGATGAGCAGGTGGATGACGAGCGCGATGGCGCCGGCCACGCCGGGAATGGAGAGCAGCGCCGTGGCGATGAAGCCCTTGTACAGCGCGCCCATGATGTTGCCACCCGAACCCAGGCGGACGAAGAACGTGCCGATGATCGAGGTGATGATGCAGGCGCCGCCGATGGTCAGCGGATACATCATCATGTTGACCGCCTGCGCACCGCTGAAGAAGATCGACGCCAGCACCATGGTGGCCACAGCGGTCA
>CAZIGW010000175.1:0-4234 GCA_964538565.1 uncultured Hyphomicrobiales bacterium
ACGCGCGCGAGGGTCGGCGTGGACCACGCCTCGCCCAATCCACCTAACTGCGAGCTGCCGGTTTTCCAGAGCACGCGCGGGGCACGCCCCGTCACGTCCAGCGCGTAGTACCACGGCCCGCCGCGCTTCAGGCCGAAGTACAGCCACACGCGATCGCCGCTCGCGATGTCGATCACACCATTGCCATTCGCGTCGAAGCGCAGCACGGCGATACTCATCATGAGGTCTCCGGAGCCGCGCGCCTGCCCGAGCTCGGGCGGGAAGAAGGTCCACAGCAGGCGCCCCGTCGCCTCATCCCGTGCACGCAGGGCGCCGGTGTCCGCAGGCTCGAACACAATGGCGGTGGAGCGGCCTCTTCCGCTCGCGCCCTGGTCGTATTCGACTCGTGCCGACGCGCTCTTCATCGCGAAAGACACACAGTCTTGCGCGAGCGCTTGCGCGGCGCCGAAGCTGAAGAAGAGCAACGCGGCGGATCTCACGAGGCACGCTCCAGAGCATCGAGTGTCTCGAGGTGCCTCGCCGGCGAGATGATCATCACTCTGCGTCCGCGAGCCGCTGACAACGAACATTTCCGTACCGGTGCGGCAGGCGCTACCCGCATCTCGAGCCCGGTCGCCGTGGCGCGTCCGCCGTCAGACGCGCTTCGCAACTTCAATGCCCGCGGCCCCGATGAGGCGGGTGCGCTGCCGGAACTGTTCGTTGCTCAGCGCACACGAACGGCGACGGTGCCGGACGTACGCGTTGGGCGGGGACGAGAGCGGTTCAACGCGCTGGGTGCGCCTCGCGCGCCGTCAGAACGTATACGCGCCTTTGACGTAGTAGTAGCCGCCGTTGAAGCCGATGGGCGCATTCGCATATTGACCGGCCGCGAACGGCAGACCGGCCGTCTGATACGCGGCGACCAATCCCGGATTCACTTTGCCGGGATAGCGGTTGAAGACGTTCTCGGCACCGACGGTCAGCTTCAACGAGGTCGACACGTCGTAGCCGATGTCGATGTTGGTGATTGGAATCACGCCCGAGCGCGTGGCGTAGTACGTGACGGTGCCCGGAGTCGTCGCGCCATTGTCGCCGCTCACGGTCACGATCGAGTCGTGAACGATCTCGCGCAGGCCGATCGAGAGCGGCCCGCGGTCCCACTGAACGCCGAGCTGGAGGTTGTAGTTCGGTTGCCCGTCGCTCAGCCCGTAGAAGGCCGTCGGATCGAGAATCGTCAGTCCCTGCGCCGCGAGTGGCGCCGGCGTCGCACGCACGCCGAGAACCTTCGTCTTGTTGTAGTTGCCCTTGAACGACCACTCCACGCGATCGAAGGCATCCCAGTCGACGAGGTAGTCGAGAACGAGATCGACGCCGCGCGTTCGGGTATCGACGCCGTTCGTGAACAGGGTGGTCGAGACGGTGGTCAACGTGGGGTTTAGCTCATTGCCGTTCAGCGCGATCGCCTCCCCCACCAGCGGCGAGATCACTTTGCCGTTCAGGAGGTAGTACAGCGTGCCGCTGTTCACGATGCGATCGTTCAGCTTGATTTGATACGCATCGAGCGTCCCAGTGAAATGCGGCAGCGGATTCACGATCACGCCGAGGCTGTAGTTCGTCGAGGTCTCGGGCTGCAGAGTACCCAGACCGAAGAGAGCTGCGGCCGGCGAATTTGGTGCGAGATTCACTCCGGTAGAGGTCGGCGAGGTGGACGACTTCGTGTAGTAGCCCTCCGCCACGGTGGGCGCGCGGAAACCGTTGCTCACCGTGCCGCGAAGGGCGAACCCCGGCGAAAAGTCGTAGCGTGCGGTCAGCTTGCCGACCGTCTCGTTGCCGAAGTCGCTGAAGTGCTCGTGACGGCCAGCGACGTCGAGCCGCAGTCCACCAAACACCTTCGCGGCAACGTCAACGTAAACCGCAGTGTCGTTGCGAGAGTGGCTGCCCGCATCGAGCGGACTGAAGCCCTGGAACGCGGCGGCGCCTCCGAGCTGATACGAAGCCGGGATGCCCTCGCCGATCACGTATTCGTCACGACGATGCTCGGCACCGAGTGCCACGCTCAGTGGGCCCGCGAGACCCACCTCGAAATCGCGCTCGAGATCGAGATTGTGGGTCCACTGGCTGCTCGTGAACGACCCGTCGTGGAAATCCGTCGGAGAAAATCCGGTCCGGCTGTAGAGAACTGGGTTACTCGAGTTCCGAGTGTAGAAGTCGTTGGTGTCGCGCCCATACGTGCTGGAGAGGTCCCAATTCCAGCCGGCGAGCTCGACCTTGACGCCCACCGTGAGACCATAGTCCTTTTCATCCGTCTCGATGAGCGGACTGAAGCCATAGGGATATTGGTAGACCGTCTCGTTGGTCGCCGGATTCGTGTACGCGGCGATGTGCGGCAACCGGTAGTTCTGTATCGCGCTAGCGTCCTTCTCTCCGAGAGTTCCGAACGAGTACAACTCGACGCCGTCGCCGATCTTGAAGCCCGAGTCGAACGTTGCGAGCTTGACCCGATAGCTCGCGTCGCCATGAATGCGGTTCAGGATTGGCCAACCCTCCGCGCCCAGCACATTGGCGTCGATCGGCTGAAGTCCCGCGGAGGGATACGTCCCCGCGGGTGCGGTGGGATCGAGCACGTAGCTCAGCGGGTTGCTGCGCACGGTGTGCGCGTGATCGCGGTACTCCGCGGTGAATGTCACGTGCGCGCCGTCGTATGGCCGAAACCCCACGTGCCCGCTCAAGTCGTTCGTATCGCCGCCGCCGTCCTGATAGGCGCCGTAGCTCGCTTGAAAGCGGGCACCCTCGTAGCCCTTCTTGAGGATGATGTTGATGACGCCCGCGATGGCATCCGAGCCGTACTGTGCAGCCGCGCCGTCCGTCAGCACTTCGATATGTTCGATCGCACCGGCGGGAATGAAGTTCAAGTCCACACCCGCGCCGCCCGCAAAGGCGCCGCTCGCTGCGATACCGATGTTCGATGTGGTGTGCCGGCGCTTGCCGTTGACGAGAATCAGCGTGTCGTTCGGGCTCAGCGAGCGAAGGGCGGCTTGCAGCGTGAGATTCGACAGATCGCCGCCGAACCTCGTGGTGTCGAGTGACGGCACGAGCGAAGCGATCGTCTGGATCAGATCCGGTGTGCTCGAGGTTCTCGCGAGCTCGTCGCCCGCGACCACCTGCACGGGCGCCGGGCTGTCCGTCGCTCCGATGCCGCGCTGGCGAGTGCCGGTGACGATAACCTCCTGCGGCGCCTCCGCGGCCGGGTCGGCGACGTCCAACGACGCATCGAGGGCCACCGCATTGGCGCTGAATGCCGCGGACGCGGCAGCCGCCGCGATCGCGGAAAGACGATGAAGGTCCATGATCAGACTCCGTAGATTCGAGTTGGTGGGCAGAGCACGCCGCCCTTGTTCGATTGCGAGCGGCGCATTGCGTACGCCTCGCTCGCGATTAACCTGACATCTCTATGAGCGGCGCTGGCTCACATCGCCGTTTGGTGTGGTGCGCGCGAACGATGGGCTCAGTCGAGAGTCGCCGTGAATGTTTTTTGGAACAGCTGACACAGGCCGCTTTGTTCGAAGCACGTCTGCCCGTTGATGCGCCCCGTGATCGTCGTGACGGGTGCGGTGAGCTTCACTTTCTGACGGAACTCGGCATGCCGCTCGAAGTACGCGTACTCCGTCTTCAGCGTCTTGTCCTTGCGACGGAGCGACTGGACTGCGCGAACACCATCGATGAGCTCGAGTCCCGGCGTCGGGTCGAGCGTGAAACGGGCCGGCCGCGGGCCGATCTCCGCGCTGAAGTCGGAGGAATACAGAATCCAACCCGGTGCGATCTCTGCAGTGAACACCAGCTCCGCGGTGTCGCCCGGTCGCGCATGGGCGGGCAATACCTGCACGCGCCACTGCACCGTGTCAGATTGCGCGGCATTGGCCGGGACGCTGTCGCTCGCTGCAGGCTCTGTCGCCGCAAGCTTCCCAATGCCCGCGAACAGCGCAACGGCGAGCAGCGCGCTCAGTGCGTGACGCATCGACATGACTCGGATCATCGATGTAGCCCTTGAATGAGATGGTGGCGTCCCCGATGCCCGAGAGGCGTTAGGCAATGAGGGGGTCACTGCTGAGGACCGGGCATCGGGGCGCCGAGCTGCACCGTAACCAATCGCATCGCGCGCGAGAAATACACAATGTTGAGGGCGCCATCGCGTTCGCGCATGCAGCGTGAGGCGTTTGCCGAGCTCGGAGGCACATGCACAAAAAAGGAACGCCCG
>CAZIGW010000176.1:0-4091 GCA_964538565.1 uncultured Hyphomicrobiales bacterium
TCTATTCGTCCGACTATCCGCACTGGGACTTCGACCTGCCGAGCACGATCTACGACCTGCCGTTCCTGTCGGAGAAGGCGAAGCACAACATTCTCGGCGGCACGGCGGCGCGGCTGTTCAAACTGCCGCCGCGCAACGAGAAGCAGAAGGAAAACCTGATCCGCTTCGGCAATCTCGCGGTCTGAACGCAGGCGGCGCGAGGGTTCGCTCGCACGAAACGGAGGGTGCATGCTGCGCATGCACCCTTTTTTTTGCGCCTGCGCCGGTTGCGCGCCCGGTGAACCGACGCGCGGCGCCCGCCTATCCGGGCTGATGCTGGCGCACCCTGACTTCCATGCGGCCGATCGCGGGACTTTCCGCCACCATGAGATCGCCGGGCTTCACCGGGCTGACGCCCTCCGGCGAACCCGTGTAGATCACGTCGCCCGGCCACAACGTGTAGAAGCTCGACGCGAAGGCGATGAGCCGGGGGATCGAATAGATCATGTCGGCGGTGTTCGCGTTCTGGCGTGGCTCGCCATTGAGGGTGAGGGAGAAGGAAAGCGATTCCGGATTGGCGATCTCGTCGGCGGTCACCATCCACGGCCCGAGCACCGCATAGCCGTCGATCGACTTGCGGAAGCTGCGGTCCTCCGGGCCCCGCACCGTCATGTCGAGGCCGAGCGCGTAGCCGGCCACGTAGTCGTAGGCGCGCTCCATCGGAATGTCGCTGCCGCGCCGTCCGATGACGACGGCAAGCTCGACCTCGTGATCGTTGCGCCGATTGGGGAAGCGGATCGCCACGCCCTCCGACGGGCCTACCAGGGCCGAGTTGGCCTTGAGGAAGAGACCCGCCTCGCCGATGTCCTTCGAGCGCGCCGGTCCCGTCGCGCCGCCGTGCGACTGCTTCGCCATCTCGGCGATGTGGGCGCGGTAGTTGACCGGGGCGGCGACGAGCTTGGAGGGATGCGCAATGGGGCTGAGCAGCCGCACCTGCGCCAGCGGACGCGACGGCAGCGACGACACGTCGTGGAGCGCTTTCTTCAGCGCATCCAGGCGCGCAATCACCGGATCGCCGCGCTCGTCGTCCGCCGGATGGCCGACGACGCGCCGCACGATGGCGGTGATGTCGTGGACCCTGTCTCCGAGCACGATGCCGTAGTTGTTGTTGTCAAACCGGCACAGGCGCATGTCGCAATTCCTCCGTGAATGGCGTTCGGTGTGGGATAAATCGAGCTTCGACCGGCGGGATCTCAGTTGGCCATGGCGTCGCGCACGCGCGTTCCGGATGTCTGGGCGAGGCGGTTGACCCGCATTTCGATGAAGCGCAGCACCGCCACGATGACCGCGAGCGGAACGACCTGGATGACGCCGAGCGCGCAGACGGCGCCGTAGCTGCCGCCCTCCTCCCACATCGTCAGGCTGATCGTGCCGAGGACGTGCGTCCCGGGCCCGATCAGGAAAATCGACGCGCCGAGCTCGCGCACGGCCAGCACGAAGACGTAGATCCAGGCGGCGAGCAGAAACGGCGTGAGCAGCGGCAGCAGGATGCGGACGAAGACCTGGCCGGTTCTTGCGCCGGAGACCTCGGCCATTTCCTCGAGCTCGCGATGGATCTGCGAAATGCCGTTCGAGGCGAACCGCATTCCGTAGGGCAGATAGAGCGTGACGTAGGCGATGAGCCGGATCCAGATGGTGTTGTAGACGGGAATCGGCAGGATCAGGTAGGCGACCAGGATCGACGCGCCGACGATCACGCTCGGAATGGCGATCGGCGCGAACGCGAGCGCGTCGAGGATCCAGCCCGAACGCGGCGCGGAGCGGCGCGCGATCCAGGCCATCCCCAGCGTGAGGGCGACCACGATCGTGGCCGCCATGGCGCCCACCACGATGCTGGTCTTCGCCGCGTTGAGAAAGATCGGATAGCTGAGCACGAAATTGTAGTTGTCGAGCGTGAACGGCGCGCTGACATGGCCGAACGGCGGAACGAGGTTGCGGAAGAACGACTGCCAGACGAGCGTGAACAGCGGCAGGCCGAGTGCGATCGCGAAGAGAAGCGCGATGGCCGCCGTCACCGGCCAGCGCCACCGCCCGAGATGGATGCGGCTCGGCGTGTAGCCCTTGCCGGTGATGGTGGCAAAGGCTTCGGCGTCGTGCGTCAGATGCCGGTAGAAGTAGATTGCGATCACGCAGATCGCGAGCAACGTCAGGCTGAGCGCGCTCGCGGTGCCGAACTCGGGCGGCACCGCGGTCGTCGCGCCCTGGATGTCGGTCGTGAAAACGTCGATCCGCGCGGGCCGGCCGATCAGCCTCGGCACCTCGTACGACGACATGCCGAGGACGAACAGCAGCAGCAGCGTCGACAAGATCGCGGGACGCAACAGCGGCAGCGTAATTCTCGACACGACCTGCCAATAGCGGCCGCCCGCCATCAGGGCGGCTTCCTCCATCCGCCGGTCGAGCAGGCGGAAGGCGGGACCGATCGCCAGATACGCGAGCGGGAAGTAGTGGCTGGAAAGCGCCCAGATCATCCCGGCCATCGAATAGATGTTGATCGGAGCCGAGGAGAGCCCGAAGGCGCTCTTGAGGATCGCGTTGGCCCAGCCGATGTTCGGGCTGAGCACGAAGATCCAGGCGATCGCCGTGAGCAGGCCCGGAACGGCGAACGAGAGCAGCGCCAGCGCGTGAAAGATGCTGCTGCCCGGCGCGTCGGTCCGCTCGACCACCCAGGCAATGAGCGCGCCCATCACGAAGGTCAGCAGCGCCGTGCCGGTGGCGAATTGCAGCGAATTCGCGAAAAGTCGCAGCGTGTGCCAGCTCGAGTAGACCTCGATCAGGTTGTCGAACGTCGGCGCGCCGGGACCGAAGCCGGTGTCCTCGCTGAAGGCGGTGTAGAGCAGCGCCGAGACCGGGACGATCACCAGCCAGCTCGCGATGAGCACGCAGGCGACGAGCGTGGGGTTCGGAGCGCGAACGCGCGCGATCCGGCGTCGGAGCGCCGCAAGCCCCGACAATGGGTCCGGACGGGAACTGGCGAGCGTCAAGCCGGCAACTCCGCCTTGCGCTGGTCGAACTCCGGCGCGATCGCCCGCACGTCGGGAATATGCAGCCTCATCCCGCCGCCCCCCTGTCAGCGGCCGCGAAACAGTTCATCGAACAGCTTCTGCCACTTTCGCTCCTCCTGCGGCGACAGGAGCACGGTGACGACCTTCTGCTTCGTCAGCGTCTCGACGACGCCGGGCGGATTGCTCTGGACGTCCGGCCGGGTCGGCAACCGTCCGGATTTCGCCTGGAAGGCCTCGGCTTCCTTGCTCAGGAGAAAATTGGCCGCCAGCCGGGCAGCGTTCGGGTGCGGCGCCCTGGCGTTGATTCCGACCTGGCCGAAGAACAGCGCCACCGGATCGAGCGCCCAGAACTCGATCGGAGAGCCGTGCAGCTTCACGTTCAGGGTCAGATTCACGTAATTGTTGAGCGCGACCCAGTATTCGCCGGCGCCCACCGAGCGCGCCATCGCCAGATGGCCGTCGGTCACCACCGGCTTGAGGGTGGCGACCAGCTCCTTGACGAGTTTGGTGCCCTTCTCCTCGCCGTAGTGCGTGAGAATGGCCCTGAGCCACTCGCTGTCGGTGCCGTCGATGGCGATCTTTCCGGCCCACTCCTTGTGCTGCAGGAAATCCTCGTAGCTTTTCGGAAGCTCGGAAGCCTTGACGTGCGCCGTGTTGTAGGCGGGCGCGTTGTAGTTGGCGTAGACGCCGTACCAGCGCCGGTCCGGATCGCGCGCCTCGGGGCGGAGATACTTCGCTTCCGCGGGCTCGAACTGCGCCAGCATCTGCGGCGGCATCTTGTTGACGGTCGTCGTGTGGACGATGTCGTAGGATTTCTGATTGGCGCGGAACTCCATGGCCATGCGGGACATCAGGGCCGAATCCGAGCCGCGCACGTACTCGACCTTGACGCCGGTCGCCTCCTCGAACACTTTCCAGAGCCGCAGGCCCTCCTGCTCGTTGGTCGAAGAATAGACGACCAATGCGCCTTCGGCCTTGGCGGCCGACAACGCGGCCGGGTCGAGCCACGGACGCTCCGGCGAACCGGCGCCCTGGGCCTGCATGGAC
>CAZIGW010000177.1:0-13627 GCA_964538565.1 uncultured Hyphomicrobiales bacterium
GATGGAGAACATCCAGCCGTGGTGCATCTCGCGCCAATTGTGGTGGGGGCATCAGATTCCCGCCTGGTATGGTCCGGACGGGAAGGTCTTCGTCGCCGAGGACGAGGAGACGGCGCTCGCCGAGGCGCTCGCCTACTACGCGGAGACCGAGGCGATCACCGTGATGGAGGGCCACGACATCGCGCTCGATCCCAAGCGCCGGGCCGAGTTCCTGCGGCGTGACGAGGACGTGCTCGACACGTGGTTCTCCTCGGCGCTGTGGCCGTTCTCGACGCTCGGCTGGCCCGACCGGACGCCCGCGCTCGGGCGCGACTACCCCACGAGCGCGCGCGGCACCGGCTTCGACATCATCTTCTTCTGGGTGGCCCGCATGATGATGATGGGCCTGAAGTTCATGCGCGAGGTGCCGTTCGGCACCGTCTACATCCACGCGCTGGTGCGCGACGAGCGCGGGCAGAAGATGTCGAAGTCGAAGGGCAACGTGATCGATCCGCTGGCGATCATCGACGACTACGGCGCCGACGCCCTGCGCTTCACGCTTGCCGCGATGGCGGCGCAGGGTCGCGACATCAAGCTTTCGACCGCGCGCGTCGAGGGCTACCGCAATTTCGCGACCAAGCTGTGGAACGCGGCGCGCTTCGCCGAGATGAACGGCTGCGTGCACGATCCGGACTTCGACGCGCACCACGCGGGCGAGACGCTCAACCGCTGGATCATCCACGAGGCGGCCAAGGCCGGTCGCGAGATCACGGCCGCGCTCGAGGCCTACAAGTTCAACGAGGCGGCGGGCGCGATCTACCGCTTTGTCTGGAACGTCTACTGCGACTGGTATCTCGAGCTCGCGAAGCCCGTGCTCACGGGGCCGGACGGACCGGCGAAGCGGGAAACGCGCGCGACGACCGCCTGGGTGCGGGACGAGATCCTGAAGTTGCTGCATCCGTTCATGCCGTTCCTCACCGAGGAATTGTGGCGGGTCACCGCCGAAGGCGGGCCGCCGCGGCACCGCCTCCTGGCGATCGAGGGATGGCCGACGCACGACGGCCTCGACGATCCGG
The DNA here is from genome assembly GCA_964538565.1 of uncultured Hyphomicrobiales bacterium. Lineage (GTDB taxonomy): Bacteria > Pseudomonadota > Alphaproteobacteria > Rhizobiales > Xanthobacteraceae > CAYVBN01. The sequence goes on from CAZIGW010000177.1 coordinate 1,056, forward strand.
AGGCGGAGGCGGAGATCGGCTGGGTCGTGGACCTCGTCAGCGCGATCCGCTCGCTGCGTGCCGAGATGAACATCGCGCCGGCGGGCCAGCTGCCGCTCGTGCTGGTCGCGGCCTCCGAGAAGACGCGCGCGCGTGCGGAGCGCTGGGCCGAATTCATCAAGCGGCTGGCGCGGATCTCCGACGTGTCCTTCGCCGACGCCGCGCCGGTCGGATCGGTGCAGCTCGTGGTGCGCGGCGAGATCGCGAGCCTGCCGCTCGCCGGCGTCGTCGATCTTGCCGCCGAACGCGCGCGGCTCGATCGCGAATTGCAGAAGGTCGCGGCCGACATCGCCCGCGTCGACGCCAAGCTCGCCAAGGCCGACTTCGTGCGCCGCGCGCCCGAGGAGGTGGTCGAGGGCGAACGTGAGAAGCGCGAGGAGTTCGACGCGCGCCGGCAGAAGATCGCCGAGGCGCTCGACCGGCTGCGCCACGCCGGTACGTGACCGGCCTTCGCCTGGCAGGCCACCGGATCAGCGCCGGACATTGCGGACCATGGAGGGGAGGGGATGGCAGATCTGAAGCTGACCCTCGCGTGCTGGGGCTACGACCGCACCCGCCCGCTCATCGACGGCCGCGTGCGGCCCGAGGGAATCGATCTCGAGGTCGAGGTGCTGCGTCCGCGCCAGACCTTTCCCCGCATGCTGGAGCGCCGGGAATTCGACGTTTCGGAGATGTCGCTTGCCTCCTACGTGAGCCTCAAGGCGCGCGGCGATTGTCCGTTCGTGGCGATCCCGGTGATGCTCTCGAAGATCTTCCGCCATTCCTGCATCTACGTGCGCACCGACGCCGGCATCCGCGCGCCGCAGGATCTCAGGGGGAAACGCGTCGGCACCACGCAGTACGGCTCGACCGCGGCGGTTTTCATGAAGGGGCTGCTGCAGGACGAGTACGGCGTCGCCGCCGAGGACATGCATTGGTTCATGGGCGGGCTCGACGCGCCCACCCAGCGCCCGTTGATCCCGCTCGACCTCCCGCCGGCGGTGAAGCTCGAGTTCCTCGACGACGGGCAGACGCTCGAAGGGATGCTGGCGGCGGGCGACCTCGACGCGCTCCTTTCGATTTACCTGCCGGCGATCTTCCTCAAGGGTTCGCCGCGCGTCGCGCGGCTCTTCCCCGATTTCAAGGAGGTCGAGCAGGCCTATTTCCGACGCACCGGGATCTTTCCGATCATGCATGTCGTGGTGCTGCGCGAGGACGTCCATCGCGCGCATCCGTGGGCGGCGCGGAGCCTCTATCGGGCGTTCTGCGCGGCGCGCGATCTCGCGGTCGAGGGCCTCTACGACACCGACGCGCTGCGCCTCTCGCTGCCGTGGCTGATCGACCACGTGGAAGAGGCCCGACGCACGTTCGGCGACGATTTCTGGTCGTACGGGCTGGCATCGAACCGGCCGGCGCTCGCCGCCGTCGGCCGCTATGTGTGGCAGCAGGGGCTCGCCCCGCGCTCGGTCGAGCCGGAGGAACTGTTCGCGCCCGGGGTCGAGTGAATGGCGTCTTCAACCTCTTGGGTTGGGCCCCGGCTCGGCGGTGCATCGCTTCGCGCTGCGTCGCGGCCGGGGAAGGTCGTGCGTCTGGCGCGTGGTGGCGGGCTGCATCATGCCCGTTCTCGGATTCGTCCCCGGGGCGCACCGCGGCGCACGCGGACAAGGCAGATAAGGATGCGCAATCCGCGCAGGCTTGATTGCGGGCGCTGCCGGGGTCTGCCACGGCTTCGCCAGAAGCGGCTGCCCGAGACTTGATCCCGTCCGTCCGACCTGCCACATCAGACCCGCCATGAACATGCCGATCCGGACGCCTGACGGCGGTGCCGCCCGCTCGCCGCTTCAGGACGAAGTGGCGCGTCGCCGCACCTTCGCCATCATCTCCCACCCCGACGCGGGCAAGACCACGCTGACCGAGAAGCTGCTGCTGTTCGGCGGCGCCATCCAGCTTGCCGGCCAAGTCAAGGCGAAGCGCGACCGGCGCGCGACCCGTTCGGACTGGATGGCGATCGAGCGCGAGCGCGGCATCTCGGTCGTCACCTCGGTCATGACGTTCGAATACGCCGGCTGCGTCTTCAACCTGCTCGACACGCCCGGCCACGAGGACTTTTCCGAGGACACCTACCGTACGCTCACCGCGGTCGATTCCGCCGTCATGGTGATCGATGCCGCCAAGGGCATCGAGGCGCGCACCCGCAAGCTGTTCGAGGTGTGCCGCCTGCGCGACATTCCGATCATCACCTTCATCAACAAGATGGACCGCGAAAGCCGCGATCCCTTCGAGCTGCTCGACGAGATCGAGAAGACGCTGGCGCTCGACACCGCCCCGGTGACCTGGCCGATCGGCCGCGGGCGCGATTTCATCGGCACGATCGACATCGCCTCCGGCGGCGTGCGGCTGATCGACGACGGCACCGACCGGCCCGGCGAGCCGCGGCCGATGTCGCCGGCCGAACTTGCCGCGCACAATCCAAATCTCGACGCCCTCGCCATCGGCGACGAGCTCACGCTCGTGCGTGAGGCGTGCCGGCGCTTCGATCTCGAGGCGTTCCGCGAGGGGCACCTGACGCCGGTCTTCTTCGGCTCGGCGCTCAAGAACTTCGGGGTCGGCGATCTCATCGACGCGCTCGCCGCCTTCGCGCCGCCGCCGCGCGCCCAGGAGGCCGACCGGCGGCGGGTCGAAGCGGCGGAGCCGCAGATGACCGCCTTCGTCTTCAAGATTCAGGCCAACATGGATCCGAACCATCGCGACCGCATCGCCTTCGCGCGGCTGTGCTCCGGCAAGCTGGTGCGCGGCATGAAGGCCAAGCAGGTGCGCACCGGCAAGACGATCGGCCTGCATACGCCGCAGTTCTTCTTCGCGCAGGACCGCGCGCTCGTCGAGGAGGCCTATTCGGGCGACGTCGTGGGCATCCCGAACCACGGCACGCTGCGGATCGGCGACACGCTCACCGAGGGTGAGGACCTCACCTTCATGGGCGTGCCGAGCTTCGCGCCGGAGATCCTGCGCCGCGTGCGGCTTGCCGATGCGATGAAGGCCAAGAAGCTCAAGCAGGCGCTGCAGGAACTGGCGGAGGAGGGCGTCGTGCAGGTGTTCCGGCCGAGCGACGGCTCGCCCGCGCTCGTCGGCGTGGTCGGTCCGCTGCAGCTCGACGTGCTGAAGAACAGGCTCGATGCGGAATACGGCCTCGACGTCGGCTTCGAGACGGCCGAATTCCAGCTCGCGCGCTGGATCTCCTCGCCCGATCCCAAGGGGCTCGCGAGTTTCGTGGCGGCGAACGGCGCCGGCATCGCGGCCGACCTCGACGGCGATCTCGTCTTCCTCGCCCGCAACCAGTTCTATCTCGACTACACTCGTGAGCGCGCGCCCGGGATCCTCTTCAGCGACGTCAAGGACGTGAGGCGCACGGCGGGCAAGGACGCGGCCTCAGGCTGAACGGGCCGGACTGAACGGCCGGCTCAGGAAGCGCGATCCGGCGAGGCCGTAGCGCCACGGCTTTTCCACCGCCTTGGTGATGCCGATGCGCCGGCCGACCGCGATCTCGACCGGGGCCGCGCGGGCGTGCAGCTCGAATGGCGCGACGTCGAGGGCGAGCTTGTCGCAGGCGCGGGTGATCCCGAGCGCCTCGCACAGCCGGCCCGGCCCGGCGCACAGCAGCCGCTCGTCCGAGACCTGCCGCCGCCGGCGCATGGCCGCAAGGCCGACGGTCGGCTCGAGCGCCCGGATCAGCACGCCGGCGGCGGTGCCCGGCTCCTCGCAGACGAAATTCAGGCACCAGTGGATGCCGTAGGAACGGTAGACATAAGCGTGGCCGGGCGGGCCGAACATCGCGGCATTGCTCGCCGTCTTGCCGCGGTAGCTGTGGGCGGCCGGATCCTCCTGATGATAGGCCTCGACCTCCACGATGATGCCGCCCACGCCCTTGTAGAGCAGCGTCGCGCCGATCAGGTCGGGCGCCACGAGGTGAACGCTGCGGGCAAAGAAATCGCGGTGCAGCAACCTGCCGTTTACCATATGCGGTCCGTTGAATTCGCCGGGCGGCCGGGTGCCGGGCCGCGGCGTCCCCGGGCGTTGGAGCGTTGTCGAGCGTGAAGAGGGCGCGTCAAGGCCAGAACCTGGACCTCCGGCTTTGATTCCATCAAAGCCGGAAAGGCTCAAGCACGGCGCCGGCGGTCGTGTTTGGCACCGCTCGCTTGCCTCGATCCGGGGACTCCGTTACCGGTGGGATGGGCCTCAGCTCCGAGTCGTCCGACGCGGGCCGGGGCCGTCCTCTTCAGTACCCCTTGCGTGCGCGTGTTTTTGGCGCAGGCCGTGTGCCAGCGGCCGCGCGCCGGTGCAGAAAGGCAACAGTGCCGCCTTGCTAACAATTGGAGGGAATTGAGCAACTGGCCGTTCGCCGTCGTCTGTGGCGTCTGCGCCACAGATTTACAACATTTCAATTGCGTTCTCTGAACAGCTCTACGACGCCGCTTTTCCGCCATACACCTCGTCGAGGACGATGGGGTGCCACGCTGTCGCGGAAACTTTCGGCTCCGGCCGGAATTTCCTGTGCCCGAGTTGAGTGCGCCGGCCCTGTGCGACCAGGGGCGGATCGAGCGGGTCAGGAGAGAAGCGAAATCGGGACACGTTCGGCCCGGAAGCAGCCGGAAAAAAGCTGGCGGCACATAAGTCGCCCGCGACAGTCGAGGGGGGCCTCAGGCCCGCAAAGTTCATGGACGCCAGATCCAGTCTCAAGTCGAAGCTGCCGAGCCGGCATGTGACCGAGGGCCCGGAGCGGGCCCCGCATCGCTCGTACTACTACGCGATGGGGCTCACGACGGAGCAAATCCACCAGCCGTTCGTCGGCGTCGCCAGCTGCTGGAACGAGGCCGCCCCGTGCAACATCGCGCTCATGCGCCAGGCGCAGGCGGTCAAGAAGGGCGTGGCGGCGGCCGGCGCGACGCCACGCGAGTTCTGCACCATCACGGTGACCGACGGCATCGCCATGGGCCACGAGGGAATGAAGTCTTCGCTGCCCTCGCGCGAGGTGATCGCCGATTCCGTCGAGTTGACGATGCGCGGCCACGCCTACGACGCGCTGGTGGGACTCGCCGGCTGCGACAAGTCGTTGCCCGGCATGATGATGGCGATGTGCCGGCTCAACGTGCCGTCGATCTTCATCTACGGCGGGTCGATCCTGCCCGGAACTTTCAAGGGCAGGCCGGTCACCGTCCAGGACGTGTTCGAGGCGGTCGGCAGGTACTCGGTCGGCGAGATGTCGGATGCCGATCTCGACGTGCTCGAACAGAACGCGTGCCCCTCGGCCGGCGCCTGCGGCGCGCAGTTCACCGCCAACACGATGGCGACCGTGTCGGAGGCGATCGGGCTCGCGCTTCCGTATTCGGCCGGCGCGCCCGCGCCCTACGAGATCCGCGACAAGTTCTGCATGACCGCCGGCGAGCAGATCGTCGAGCTGATCAAGAACAATCTGCGCCCGCGCGACATCGTCACCCGCAAGGCCTTGGAAAACGCTGCCGCGGTGGTGGCGGCCTCCGGCGGCTCGACCAATGCCGCGCTTCACCTTCCGGCGATCGCCCACGAGGCGGGCGTCAAGTTCGACCTGTTCGACGTGGCCGAGGTGTTCAAGCGCACCCCCTACGTGGCGGACCTGAAGCCGGGCGGCCGCTATGTCGCCAAGGACCTGTTCGAAGCCGGCGGCATCCCGCTGCTGATGAAGACGCTGCTCGACCACGGCTATCTGCACGGCGACTGCATGACGGTCACCGGCCGGACCATGGCCGAAAACCTCAAGAACGTGGCCTGGAACAAGGACCAGGACGTGGTCCGCCCGGCCAACATGCCGCTGATGGCAACCGGCGGCGTCGTCGGCCTGAAGGGCAATCTCGCCCCCGAAGGAGCGATCGTGAAGGTCGCCGGCCTGGAAAGCCTCGTGTTCTCGGGGCCGGCGCGCTGCTTCGACGGCGAGGAGGCCTGCTTCGAGGCCGTCAGGAAGCGCAAGTACCGGGAAGGCGAGGTCCTGGTCATCCGCTACGAGGGTCCGAAGGGCGGCCCGGGCATGCGCGAGATGCTGGCGACCACGGCGGCGCTCTACGGCCAGGGCATGGGCAGCAAGGTCGCGCTCATCACCGATGGCCGGTTCTCCGGCGCCACGCGCGGCTTCTGCATCGGCCATGTCGGCCCGGAAGCCGCGATCGGCGGCCCGATCGCGCTGTTGCGCGACGGCGACATCATCGAGATCGACGCCGACAAGGGCACGCTCAACGTGAAGCTCACCAAGGCCGAGCTCGACAAGCGCAAGGAATCCTGGAAGCCGCGGAAGCCCGGGTTCACCTCCGGCTATCTGTGGAAGTACGCCCAACAGGTTGGAAGCGCGCGCGACGGCGCCGTGACCCATCCGGGCGGGGCGACCGAGAAGACGTGCTATGCGGATATCTGATCGCATCCTCCGCGCCGTCGTGGTTGCCGTCGGCCTCGGGGTCGGCGGGGCGGCCGCGTTCGACGGGGTGCGCTCGCCGTCGTCCGAGCCCACGGTGGCCGAGCCCTCGGTCTCGCCCGTCGTGACCCCGCTCGCACCCGTCGCGCGCCCACCCGAGACGCCGATGGAAGCGTTCCGCAACGGGACGCAGGCGCTCATGGCCGGCGAGAAGGAAAAGGCGATCAGCTCGCTGCGCTATGCGGCCGAAAAGGGCCACACGGTCGCCCAGTGGAAGCTCGGCCGCATGTACGCGGAAGGCGACGGCGTCCCGCGCGACGATCTGCGCGCGTTCGAGTACTTCAGCCGCATCGCCAACAGCCACGCGGACGACAATCCGGGCACGCCGCAGGCCCGCTTCGTCGCCAACGCCTTCGTGGCGCTCGGCGAGTACTACCTCGACGGCATCCCGAACTCGACCGTCAAGGCCGACGCGGAGCGCGCGCGCGAGATGTTCTCCTACGCGGCGTCCTACTTCGCCGACCCCGATGCGCAGTACAACCTGGGACGGCTTTACCTCGACGGCATCGGGGTGCCGAAGGATGCGCGCCTCGCCGCGCGCTGGCTGACGCTTGCGGCGCAAAAGGGGCAGTACCAGGCGCAGGCCGTCCTCGGCGCCATGCTGTTCAAGGGCAAGGAGCTGCCGCGGCAGGCCGCGCGCGGACTGATGTGGCTCACGCTCGCGCGCGACGCCGCGACCCCCAAGGATACCTGGATCACCGAGCTGCACCGTGCCGCCTTCGCGCAGGCGACCGACGACGAGCGCGAGCTGGCCCTTGTGCTGATCGAGCGCTGGCTGAAGGGTCGCCGCGAGTAGCGCTCGATGTCAGCCGATCTCGATTGCAAGATCGGCGTGCACCGGCACGTGATCCGACGGCTTTTCCCAGGCGCGCACGTGCCTGTCGATGCCGACGCTCGCCAGCCGGTCGGCGGCCTGCGGCGACAGCAGCAGGTGGTCGATGCGGATGCCGTTGTTCTTCTGCCACGCACCCGCCTGATAGTCCCAAAATGTGTAGAGGCCGGCGGCGTCGCTCGTCGCCCGCACGGCGTCGGTCAGGCCGAGGTGCGCGAGGGCGCGGAATTTTGCGCGCGTCTGCGGCAGAAACAGCGCGTCGCCCGCCCACGCGGCCGGATCGTGCACGTCCGCTGCCGCCGGGATCACGTTGAAGTCGCCCGCCAGCACTAGCGGTTCTTCCAGCGCCAGCCGCTGGCGCGCGTAGGCGATCAGCCGATCCATCCAGGCGAGTTTATATGTATATTTTTCCGTGCCGGTCGGGTTGCCGTTCGGCAGGTAAAGCGAGGCGACGCGCACGACGCCGGCCTTGGTCGACAACAGCGCCTCGATAAAGCGCGCGTGGTCGTCGCCGTCGTCGCCCGGCAATCGCAGGTTCACCTCGTCGAACGGAATCTTCGACAGAATCGCGACGCCGTTGAACGCCTTCTGGCCGTGAACGGCGACGTTGTAGCCGAGTGCCTCGATCGGCTCGCGCGGGAACGCCTCGTCCACGCACTTGGTTTCCTGCAGGCAGACGACGTCGGGCGTCCGCTCGGCCAGCCAGGCGGTGATATTCTCGATTCGCTGCTTGATCGAATTGACGTTCCAGGTGGCGAAGCGCATGAGTATCCATGGCTTGGTCGGGACGACCGGGAGGTTGGTCGAAACCTCTCGAATCCAGCACTCGATTATGCGGCACTGCGAGAAAAGCGCAAAATTTGCGCTTTTCGGCCGCGCTCCGGCGGCTGCCGCAGGTGTAACGAAGGCGGCTGCCGCAGGCGTAACGAATATGTTAGACAGTTTCGGGGTATATGTCCGAAAATTGGATGCTATAGAGGCACGGTCCCGCTGAACGAAGGACCGAAGAAGAACGACATAACAAGACCAAGATAAACAGAATATAAATATCAGTAGAGAGGCGCTAACTGGAGAGGACGCCCAGAGCGGGCACTAGGGCGCCTGGGCGGCGGCCGACATAGATGACAAGAAGAAAGCGAGCCTGGGGCCTGGGGGTGACCGCGATCGTCGCCCTGGCAATTGCAGTCACTTTCATCCGCGGGCCGTGGAAGTCGGACGGCGCGGTCGCGCAGGCGACGCGCACGCCGCGCGCGATTCCGGTCGAGGTGGTGAACGCCGCCAGGAAGAAAATGCCGGTGCTGATCGAGGCACTCGGCAACGTCACCACCATGGCAAGCGTGGCCATCAAGACGCGCATCGACACACAGATCGTCGGCGTGCATTTCGCCGACGGCGCGCGCGTGAAGCAGGGCGATGTCCTGTTCACGCTCGACGGCAGCTCGCTCGAGGCGCAGATCAAGCAGGTCCAGGGCAACATCGCGCGCGATCAGGCGCAACTCGAGGGCGCCGAGCGCGATGTCCGGCGCTACACCGACCTGGTCGCCAAGAACGCGACGCCGGTGATCAATCTCGACAACGCAAAAACACAGGCCGACACCTTCCGGGCGGCGATGAAGGCCGACCAGGCCGCGCTGGAAAACCTCCAGGTGCAGCTCGGCTGGTGCACGATCCGTGCGCCGATTTCCGGCCGCATCAGCAGCGCGAGCGTCAAGGTCGGCAATTTCGTGCGTCAGGCCGACGTCGTTCCGCTCGCCACCATCAACCAGATCTCACCCATCTACGTGAGTTTCCCGGTTCCGCAACGGCGGCTGCCCGATATTCGCCGCGCGCTCGCCGCCGAAACGGCGACGGTCGAGGCCGTCATCCCGGGCGAGGAGCGGCATGCGAACGGCCAGGTCACGGTCATCGAGAATACCGTCGATCCCGCGACCGGCACCGTGCTGGTGCGGGCGACCATGCCCAATACCGACGAGCTCCTGTGGCCGGGCACCCTGGTCACGGTCCACATGACCTTGCGCGAAGAGGAGGCCGTCACGGTTCCTTCCGTGGCGGTGCAGGCCAGCCAGACGGGAAGTTTCGTCTTCGTGGTCGAGGACGGGAAGGCCCTGGTCCGGCCGGTCACGGTCGAGCGCACGGTCGGCCCCGAAACCGTCATCGCGTCCGGGCTGAAAGCCGGGGAGACCGTCGTCACCAACGGTCATCTTCTGCTGACCAACGGCTCGCGGGTGGCTCCACGTAACGGGAAGGCGGGGGCGTGAGGTGACGATCTCCGAAACCTGCATCCGCCGCCCGGTCCTCACGACGCTCATCACCGCGTCGATCATCGTATTCGGCGCGTTCGCCTACCGGCTTCTGCCGGTGGCGGCGTTGCCCGCGGTCGACTTCCCGACCATTTCGATCACCGCGACCCTGCCGGGCGCGAGCGCGGAGACGATGGCGGCCTCCGTCGCCGGGCCGATCGAGCGCCAGCTCTCGACCATTGCCGGCATCACCTCGATGACGTCCTCGTCGTCGCTCGGCATCACCTCGATCACCATCCAGTTCGACCTCGGCCGCGACATCGACGGCGCCGCGCTCGACGTGCAGACGGCGCTGTCCGTCGCGCAGCGCCGGCTCCCGGTCGAAATGACGACCCCGCCGAGCTTCCGCAAGGTGAACCCCGGCGACTTCCCGATCCTCGACATCAGCCTGATCTCGCCGACCCTGCCGCTCTCGACGGTCGACGACTACGGCGAGATCACGCTCGCGCAGCAGATCTCGCAGATCCCGGGCGTCGCCCAGGTCCTTGTCTACGGTGCGCAGAAATTCGCCGTCCGGGTGCAGGTCGATCCGGTGGCCGCCGCGGCGCGCAACATCTCGCTCGTGGACATCCGCAACGTCGTCGCCAAGGCCAATTCCAACACGCCGGTCGGCACGCTCTCGGGTCCGCAGCGCAGCATCACGCTGACGGCCTCGGGCGCGATCCCCAAGGCCGCAGACTACCGCAAGGTGGTCGTGGCCTACCGCAACGGTGCGCCGGTCAAGCTCGACGAGATCGCGCGCGTGATCGACGGCGTCGAGAACGACAAGACCGCAAGCTGGTTCAACAACGAGCGCGCCATCGTCCTCGCCATCCAGCGCCAGCCGGATGCCAACACGGTCGAGGTGGTCGATGCCGTGAAGGCGAAGCTGCCGGCGTTCCGCGTTCAGGTCCCTGCCGCCATCAAGATGGAGGTGCTGAACGACCGCTCCATCTCGATTCGCGACTCCGTCGCCGACGTGCAGGAGACGCTGGCCATCGCCATCACGCTGGTGATCCTGGTCATTTTCCTGTTCCTGCGCTCGGTGTCCGCCACCATCATCCCGGCGCTCGCGGTTCCGGTGTCGCTCATCGGCACCTGCGCGGCGATGTACGCCTTCGGGTTCTCCATCAACAACATGACGCTGCTGGCGCTGACGCTGTCGGTCGGCTTCGTGGTCGACGACGCCATCGTCATGCTCGAGAACATCGTGCGCCACATCGAAGGCGGCATGCGCCCGTTCGAGGCGGCCCTCAAGGGCTCGCGCGAAATCGGATTCACGATCATTTCGATCACGTTCTCGCTCATCGCCGTGTTCATCCCGGTGCTGCTGATGGGCGGCATGGTGGGACGCGTGTTCCGCGAGTTCGCCGTGAGCATCGCGACCGCCATCGTGGTGTCGGGCTTCGTCTCCCTGACGTTGACGCCGATGCTATGCGCGCGGGTGCTGCGCACGCATCACGAGGGCGAGAAGCAGAACGTCGTGCTGCGGGCGTTCGAGGCGATGTTCCGCGGCTGGCTGCGCGCCTACGAATGGTCGCTCGACAAGGTGCTCAAGAACAAGGCGACCATGCTGGCGGTGACCGCCGCCACGCTCGCCGGCGCGGTGTGGCTCTACATCGTCATTCCCAAGGGCTTCTTCCCGGTCGAGGACACGGGATTCATTTCCGGTACGACCGAAGGGGCCTCCGACATCTCCTTCGATGCGATGACGGCCCTTCAGCGGCAGGTGGCCGAGCTCGTGCGCGCCGACAAGGCGGTGGAATACGTCAACTCGACGGTGGGGGCAGGCGGACCGAATCCGACGCTCAACTCCGGGCGCCTGTTCATCGCCCTCAAGCCGCGATCGGAACGGCGCGAGACGGTCACCGACGTCATCCAGCGGCTGCGGCGCGAGACGAACAGCGTTCCGGGCATGGCCGTGTATTTCCGCGCCGTGCAGAACATCAATATCGTCGGACGCATTTCCAAGAGCGAATTCCAGTACACGCTGCAGTCGAGCGACACCGATGCGCTCTACCGGCTGGCGCCCGAAATCACCGAAAAGATCGCGAAGATCCCCGGGCTGCGCGACGTCACCAGCGATCTCTACATCAAGAACCCGCAGATGCGGGTCGAGATCGACCGCGAGCAGGCGGCGGTCTACGGCATCTCGATCGACCAGATCCGCCAGGAACTGTTCGACGCCTTCGGGTCGCGACAGGTGGCGACGATCTACACGCCGGCGAACGACTACCAGGTGATCCTGGAGAGCAAGCCCGAGTTCCAGGCCGATCCCTCGGGCCTGTCGAAGATCTACATCAAGACGAGCCTCAGCGGGCAAGCCAGCACGGTGGCGGGCGCGACCGGTGTGGCGCCGGGCGGCGGCATCACGGGCAACAACAATCCGACCGGTCCCTCGGTCCCGCTCTCGGCCGTGACGAGGCTCGTGCCGTCGGTCGGCCCGCTTCAGGTCAATCACCAGGGGCAGCAACCCTCGGTGACGATCTCGTTCAATCTCGCACCGAACTTCTCGCTCGGTCAGGCGGTCGACGCCATCAAGCAGATCGAGCGGGATTCCAATCTGCCGGCGACCATCACCACCGGGTTCGCCGGTTCCGCTCAGGTGTTCGAGGACTCGCTCAAAGGGCAGGGCATCCTGCTGCTGGCGGCGATCTTCGCCGCCTACGTGGTCCTCGGCATCCTGTACGAGAGCTTCATCCACCCGATCACGATCATCTCCGGACTGCCGTCCGCCGGCGTCGGTGCGCTGATCACGCTGCTGCTGGTGCGCATGGACCTTTCGGTGATCGCCATGATCGGCATCGTGATGCTGGTCGGCATCGTCAAGAAGAACGCCATCATGATGATCGACTTCGCGATCGAGCGCCGGCGCGTCGGGCTGAGCGCCGAGGCGGCGATCCGCGAAGCCTGCCTGCTGCGCTTCCGCCCGATCATGATGACGACCTTC
>CAZIGW010000178.1:0-2920 GCA_964538565.1 uncultured Hyphomicrobiales bacterium
CGCCGCTTGCCGAACGGCAACACGCTCATCGACGAGGGTATGAACGGGCGGTTCTTTCAGGTGACGCCACAAGGGGAGATCGTGTGGGAGTACGTCAACCCGTACTTCGCGAAGTCTCCCGTGGGCGGCATCAAGCAGCAGGAGGTGACGTCGAACTGGACGTACCGCGCGCAGCCCGTGCCTTACGAGTGGGTGCCCGCGGGGACGCCGCGCACTGAGATCGCGGTGGTCCCGCCGGACATCACGACGTTCCGGATTCCGCCTGTGAAGGCTGCGGCGCTGACGCGTGCCGACTAAACGGCGCGCGCCCGTCCGCCGCCGTCAGCTCGCCTTCCCACATCGCCACCACGGCCGTGGCGACACTGTTCAGCCCGGCATTCTTGCGTGCGCCGGAGGGCAATGGCTGCGTCGAGCGGCGCCATCCGCACGCTCGAGGAAGAGAGGAAGAGCTGCTCTGGGTGAGCACCTTCAATACCCTTGATGCGGCAATCGCGCTCCGGTCGTCGACCCGTTGCGGAAGATTGCGCTCGTGCAACTGGCGCGGGTTGCACGAGCCGTGCGCCAGTTATCGGAGGGCCGCAAGAGCCGAAGAGCGCGGCCGCTGGCATCGGCAAGGGAGCCAAACCACAAGACGTGGAAATCGTCGAACGGGCTCTGACTGGATCTTTCGCTTTTTTTGGCAGTGGCTCGATCCGGTCCTCTCTTCATTCGAGATCTCGATCTCTCAGTCTTCCTCAGCGGCGAAGCCGCACGTCCGTCTGACCGGCCGAAGGCCGGGCAGAATCTGCAACCGAAACCACCGCCAGCACCAACCGACGCCGCGCGGCATCGATCACACGGCCTCCATCTGCGGCGGGCGAGTCAAACGCTCGAGCGCAATTGCGATACTCCGCTCATCGAAAAGACGGGCTTTGCGCTCAGCTGCTTCGCCAGTCTCCGATGGCCATCGCTCCAAGGCCGCACGAACACTGCTGACTTTAGGCTCACTCACCCCTTGGGCGAGGAGCCAGTCAATGGTCGCGAGGAGTTCCATTCCGAACGGTGATTCGAATCCGTCGATCTGCCGGATTGTGAAATCGAGCGCCGGCCTGTACGGCTTAACCTGAGAGCTTCTTAGGTACGTCGTCAGGAAATCCTTCCGGGAATCATCGAAACGAATGACGTCTAGCGGACCCGCATCACTGATCCGCTTGTCACAGTGCAAATAGCTGCCGTCAAGTCCATTCAACAGATGGCGGAGGCGATCTGCATAGGGACCATAGCGATTTGCCACAAAGCGAAGATCCAGAGGATTATCTGTTGCGAACCTCTTTAGTGCTCTCTCAAGAAGCCATGCAAGCTTCTGTACTTCCAGAAGCGTGCAGTCCATTCCGAGAATTCCGTACTGGCGAACCAGTTCCGCAATGAGGGCTCGCGCCGGTGTCAGCTTCTCGACACCGGCGCGCTTCGCCACATTCTGATACTTAGATGTCGGCTCATATACCTGCACGTCGACATCGCGAATGTCGCCGAAAGCCTTCTCGATCTCCGCTCTAACTTCCGCCCAGTCTAGGCCACCATTGCCAGCTCCAAGCGGCGGTATCGCGATGGATGAGACTCCATGCTCGGTCACAAAGCTGCGGAGATCCTTGAGTCCGTCAATGATCCACTCGAGCTTCGATGGCGCGCGCCACTGGCGTTTGGTCGGAAAATTGATAATCCATTTCGGACCATCCAATTCGGCCGGCTCCGTGACGAACATTTTGCCAACATCGATCTGCCCATTCTTACACGCGATCGCGTAACGTCTGAAGTTGTCCGGGAAGCGCTCCTTGAACATCAACGCTATTCCCTTCCCCATCACACCGACGGTGTTAACGGTATTGACCAAGGCATCAACCTTGGCTTCCAGAAGATTACCTTGCGTGTAGTGAATCATTAGAAATACCAGCCCGGTTTCACGGCCAAGGGGATGGTTAGCGCACGCTTCTTGATTTCGGCAGTGAGCATCTTCTCGACAGCCGTGTCAAAGCAGCCAACTCCTATGAGTGCCTCAACGGGGAAATGTTGATGGACTAGTGCCTCGGCTTGATAACGCTCGACCTTCTCTGGGTCATTGTCGTCTCTTTGAAAGTCTCGTCGCTGCAGAATCGCCCAATCTATCCAGCTTAGATCCTCCAAGCGAGACGAGAACCGGGCAGTGCTTAGATAGGCGTGACGATCCGAGAACACGAACGGTACGCCAAGTTCTTTCAGGCGATGCAACGTCGAGGCAAGGATCACGATTTCGCCGTTCCTACGCTTTGCGATGCCGTTGTAGCCAGTCTTGATATTCAACAGCATGGGCGAATGTGGGGTGAAATAGAAAGGAACGTAGTCACTGAGGGCCCCACCCGGCGGACTGGGTAACTTTCTATTAGCTCGCTTCGTGATCAGATCGGGGTTCCCAATGCTGACGTATCTCGGATCTCGTGTTTTCGAAGTGCTGCAGTGAATGCCATGATCGAGTATCCAAGCCACGTTGTCGCGATGGATGATGCGGAAGATGAATGCCTTGGAAGAAGTGAGGTTGTTCACTTTGAAGATATGACCACATCCGCTATCACAACCGCCTTGCCTAGCGTTCTGCGCAGCACTCGACCGCGCTGCCTGCATACATTCCCGGATCAGGTCAAGTCATGAATAGGTGAGCTGCCGCTAGGCTGCCACGAGATATACCAATGTGGTATTCCGCTGCATTCGACCGAGCCCAACACCGATCATGGTAGGTGACTGTTCTTCCGCTGAAAACCGTCGATCGAGTTGGCTGGGGTGGAAGGATTCGAACCTCCGAATGGCGGGATCAAAACCCGCTGCCTTACCACTTGGCGACACCCCAACACGTTCTCATGTGCGCAGACCCAGGCGCTCGTGCACCGGGGAAGTATTCAAACCCCGCGCG
>CAZIGW010000179.1:0-42002 GCA_964538565.1 uncultured Hyphomicrobiales bacterium
GTCCCACAGCGCGAGGAACGCCGCGATCACGTCCTCGAGGCCCCAGAAGAAGTGGTAGGTCCAGGTGAAGCCCTTGCGCGGATCGCCCTTGCGTCCGAAGAAATACGGCTGCCACGGGCAGTTCGTCGTGACACAGGGCACCTCGTTGAGCTCCGCCTGGTCGGCAACCGGATTGGTCGTGTCCGGCGTCGCCGACGCGACGATGAGGTCGACCTTGTCGCCGAGGATCAGCTCGGAGGCGACCTCCGAGGCCCGGCTCGCGTTCGACTGGCTGTCCTTGCTGATGATCTGCACCTCATAGGTGCGGCCGTTGTTGCTCAAGCCCTTGGCGAGCACCCCGCGGACCTGGTCGATGATGAAGCTGTCGGCCTCGCCGAAGCCCGCGAGCGGGCCGGTGCGCGGGCTGACGTGTCCGATTTTGATGACCCGGCTCTGCGCGTTCGCCGGGATCACCCGCAGCACCGCCGGCGCGGCCACGAGGCCAACCCCGGCCGCGAGCGCCCGGCGGCGCGAGATCCCCGAGCCTTTCCGAAGATTGCGCGCACCTGTCCGGTCGTTCCTCCCCATGGTGCTCTCCCTGTGCGGCCGTCCGTTCAGTCGCCGTTCGTGCGCGCCTGCTTGAGGTGACGCAGCACGCGGGCCCGCAATGCCTGCTGGTCCTCCGCCGTCCACTTGCGGAAGCCCTCGCCGGTCTTCATCCCGAGCTTACCATCCTTCACCAGTTGTTCGAGATAGGGCAGCGGGCCGGGTGTGCGGTCGATGTCGGGCAACACGGTGCGGTGGATCGCGAGCGTCAGGTCGGTGCCGACGAGATCGGCGTTCTCCAGCGGACCGAGCACCGCGAGGCGCCGTCCGAAGCTCGCCTTGATGACCGTGTCGACTGTCTCGGCGTCGCAAATGCCGTTCTGCACGAGCGCCACGCACTCGCGCCAGAGTGCATGTTGCAGGCGGTTGCCGACGAAGCCCGGAACGTCCTTCTTCACGTGCACCGGAGTCTTGCCGGCGGCGGCGTGCAGATCGATCGTCCAGGCAATCGCCCTGGGCGAGGTCCATTGTGTGCCGATCACCTCGACGAGCGGGACCAGATAGGGCGGGTTCCACCAGTGCGTGCCGAGCGCGCGGGACCGATCTTGCAGGCGCTCCATGATCCGGGTGATGGGGATGACGGAGGTGTTGCTGGCGAGAATCGTGTCCGGCCGGACGTGTCGCTCGATCTCGGCGAAGAGATCCTGCTTGAGCGCAAGATCCTCCGGCGCTGCTTCGACCACGTAGTCGGCGTCCCGCAGCGCATCCGCGAGATCCGCCGTCGGGCGCACGCGCTCGACCGCCCGCTCGTCGTCGCCGAGATCACGCAGGTTGGCGCGGATGCGGTCCCTGGCGGTGCGCAGTGTCGCGTCGATGGAATCGTAGATCGCGACGTCGTGGCCGGCGAGCGCGAACACCTGCGCGATGCCGTGCCCCATGAGCCCGGCGCCGACGACAGTGATACGCGCCTTGGCACTCATGCGTCAGCCCGCGGTGTAGCCGCCGTCGGCGTAGAGGATGTGGCCGGTGTAAAAATCGGACGCGGCCGAGGCGAGAAACAGAAGCGGCCCGGCGAGGTCCGACGGCTCGCCGAGACGGCCCTTGGGCACGCGGGTGAGGAAGTTCTTGCGCACATCGCGGGCGCGTTCGCTGTCCTCGAACATCCAGGCGGTGAGCGCGGAGCGGAAGACGGTCGGCGCGATGGCGTTGACGGTGATCCCGGTGTCGCCCCATTCGCAGCCGAGCGCCCTGGTGATGCCGTCGACCGCCGATTTCGACGCGCAATACGCGGTGTAGCCCGCCGGATGGCCGAGCAGGCCACGCGCCGACGACATGAGGATGACCTTGCCGCCGCCGCCCTGCGTGAGCATCTGCTTGCCGGCCGCGCGCGCCATCAGCCAGGACTGCGTCACGTTGGCGTCCATCACGTCGAGGAAGCGATCGGGCGTCATGTCGACGATCTTGGCGACGTCGTTCTTGCCCGAACCGACGACCAGGATGTCGACGCGGCCGAACCGGCCGACCGCGGCCGCCACGATCGCCTCGCAGTTTTCTGCCGAGTTCGGGCGCTTGGCGACGCTCTCGACCTTGGCGCCCAGCGTCTTGCATTCGGCCGCGACCTTGGCGAGCTCGGCGGCGTTTCCGGCCGCGAGCGTCACGTTTGCACCCGCTCCGGCCAGCACCTTCGCGGCGAGCGCTCCAAAGGCGCCCGAGGCGCCGGTCACGATCGCGGTCTTGCCGCGGATGTCGAACAGCGCGAGCGGATTCCTCAGCCAGTCCTCGGCCATGTCACGCCCCGGTCGAAACGGCGACCAGCATCGTCACCACGTCGTTGCCGCGGTTGATGATCTCGCGGCTCTCGTTGGGACCGATGTAGCAGCTGTCGTTTGCGCGCAGCACGGTTTCCTTGCCGTCGACGATGACGGTCAGCTCGCCGGACAGGATGACGTAGACCTTCTCGGCCGGCGAGGCGTCGGGACCGGCGCCGCCACCCGGCAGGAAGTGCGAAAGCCCAACCACGAATTTCTTCGGCCCGCCGGCCTCGGCGCCGAACAGCCGCAGCGACGTACAGTTGCGATGGTTGGGAGCCTCGTAGGCCTTCGCCTCGGCAAAACGCGTCACCTGCATCAGAACCTCTCCCCCTTCTCGATCCGGTAGGAGCCGTTGCGATCGATCATGGCGACGAGGCGGATGATGCAGCCGTCGCCGCGGTCCCAGTTCCACGGGAAGAACGCGAAGGTGCAGCGCATGCCCGTCACCTTGTCGAGATCGCCGCCGACGTTCTCGATGCCGAGAATTCCGTTGGTGAACAGCTTGCGGTGGACCGGCTCCCACTCCGGAAAATCTTCCTTCCAGTCGCGTCCGCCCGACCACTTCTTGTATTCCTCGGCAAGGTGCGGGTGAAGGGGGCCGTTGCGCTGCGGACCGATCGCGGTCGCGAGCGGGTGGTCGTTGGCCTGCGTGTCGTGCCCGACCACCTTGACCTGCTTCTCGACGAACCAGTCGCCGGCCGAGGGCACGAAGCCGGGCGCATAGCAGAAGTAATCCTCGCTGTCCTCGTACTTCTTGTGCCAGCCGGTGTTGACGATCACGACGTCGCGCGGGCGAACCACCTTGCCGGCCGCCTTCTCGAGATCGTCATAGGTGATCGGCTCCCACTTCTCCTTCGGGATCGAGACCACGATTCCGCTGCCGAAGAAGTGCGGCAGCGGCACCTCGTCGATGAAGGGCGTCCCCTGGACGACGTGCGCCGGCGCGTCGATGTGGGTCGTGTTGTGCATGCTGGTCGTGATGCGCTGCGACAGCACGCCCGACTTCGCCATGTAGTGGATGCGTTCGATCTTGACGTCTTCGAAGTACGGCCAGTTCGGAGACTGAAAACCGAAGCGATGGGAGAGGTTGTAGAACTCGAGTCCCATGCTGTTGTCGGTGTTCTCCTCGAACATCACTCCGCGGATCTTCTTGGCCACGACACTGTCCCTCCCGCCGTTGGCTGCGGCTTGTACCAGCATATGGTACGCATGTATCGAATGATGGTTACATACCCTTTCGCGCGACGCAAGCGACGCGATGTCGTCGCTACGCGGCGGCGTCGGTCAGATGCGCCTCCAGGGCCTGCTTGGTCGCGAGCAGACGCGTGGCGATCTGCGCCTCGTGATCGTAGAAGCGCTGCGCCGGCACCGGCACCGAGATGGCGATCGTGTTGCCGAGCAGATCGCGCATGGCGACACCCGCCGCGCAGATGCCGAGCGTGTGCTCCTCCCGGTCGAAGGCGACTCCCGATTTGCGCACCGTCCTCAACTCCTTGAGCAGCGCGCCGAGCCGCGTGATCGTATTCGGCGTGCGCTGCTCGAACGTCTTGCCGATCAGCGACTCGATCGCTGCCTCGTCGAGCCCGGCCAGATACGCCTTGCCGTTCGCCGTGCAGTAGAGCGGAAACGTCTCCCCGACGGCCGACACGGTCCGCAGCCGCTGCGGGCCGATGACCTGATCGATGAAGACCAGATGATCGCGCTTGACGGTGGCGAGATCGACGGTCTCACGCAGTTCGGCCGACAGCTTGGCGAGAAACGGCCGGGCGACCGAGACGAAGTCGGTGCGCACCGACGAGGCGAGCCGCAGGATCGTCGGGCCGAGTCGCACCCGCCCGTTGGGAGAGGCGGCAATCACCAGCTTCTCGGCTTCGAGCGCGGCGACGATGCGCTGGACGGTCGAGCGCGCAAGGTTCACGCGCTGCGCGATCTGCCCGAGACTGAGACCCGGCGCCTGGTCCTCGAGCGCGCGCAGGATCGCCGCCGCACGGGCGATCACCTGCACCTGGCTCTTGTCGTTCGTGCCGCTCTTCGCAGTCGAGGCCATGTCTTGAGTCCCACCCAGGATGACATGTTACGTCGCATGGAGACGCACGCGGCGGGCGACGCCGAACCTTGCCGCGTGGTTCGCATTCTGATACAGGAAAACCAACATGCGGTACAACAAGCGTCGCCGGGAGGGAACGGGAGCATGAGCGTCGGTCGCCGCCAGCGGCCCCGCACCTCCGTCGCGCGTTGCGCCCTTCGACGTGCGCTCGCGCACGTTAGCGCCCCGCGATCATCCGGTCACCGCACCGACCGCGCGATTTCCACGCCGATCTCCTGCGAGGGCGCATGACCGAGAAGATCGCGCTCGAAGAGCATTTTCTCTGCCCCGGCTTCGAAGACTACTGGCAGACGACGGTCGGCAACGTCGACCGGGCCATCTACGGCCAGCTGCTGGCGCGGCTGACCGATTTCGGCGAGCAGCGGCTCGCCGCCATGGACCGGGCCGGCATCGCGCGCGCCGTCCTGTCGCTGTCCGGCCCCGGCGTGCAGGTCGAGCGCGACACCG
This sequence comes from uncultured Hyphomicrobiales bacterium, assembly GCA_964538565.1. Taxonomy (GTDB): domain Bacteria; phylum Pseudomonadota; class Alphaproteobacteria; order Rhizobiales; family Xanthobacteraceae; genus CAYVBN01. Next base: position 4,891 of record CAZIGW010000179.1, read on the forward strand.
CCGTCGCCTGCCGCAAGGCGCGCGAGGCGAACGATTTCCTGGCGCGTGAAGTCCAGAAACGTCCGGACCGCTATTCGGGCTTCGCGCACCTTGCCATGCAGGATCCAATCGCCGCTGCCGACGAACTGGAACGCTGCGTGCGCGAGCTCGGCTTCTGCGGCGCGATGATCAACGGCCACACCAACGGCCGCTATCTCGATGACCGTGCGTTCGACCCGTTCTGGCAGCGTGTTGAGTCGCTGAATACCCTGATCTATCTGCACCCGGCCGATCCGGTCGCGCCGATTCCGGCTCTCGAGGGCCACCCGGGCCTGCGGCGCGCGACCTGGGAATGGACGTTCGAGACCGGCACGCATGCGCTGCGGCTGGTGTTCGGCGGGACGTTCGAGCGGTTCCCGCGCGCGCGCCTCGTGCTGGGCCATCTCGGCGAAACACTGCCGTTCCTGCTGTGGCGTTTTGACAGCCGCGCCAAGCTCTACGGCGTGAAGCTCGCCAAGCCCCCGTCCCAATACATCCGGCAGAACATCCTGGTCACCGTCTCCGGCATGTTCTCCGCCGAACCGCTCGTCTGCGCCGTCAACGCGCTCGGGCGCGAGCGCGTGATGTTCTCCGCGGACTACCCGTTCGAGTCGAGCGAGGAAGCCGCCGCGTTCATCGAGTCCGCGCCGCTGTCGGCGGATCTGCGTGAGGACATCTGCTTCAGAAACGCGGAGAAGATATTGCAGCTGAGCCGCTGACCGGGCGATCGCGGGTGTGGCTGCGGCGTCGATACGCGATCGGCGCCAACGCGGGTGGGAAGACACAAGTGCCACGGGAGGGCGCCATGTCGTTTGTTCGCAACCTTTCAACGGTCCTGGCGGCCGCGGCGATGACCGCCGGTCTGGTGTCCGCCACGCCGGCCTCGGCCCAGTCCATCGAGCTGAAGGTTTCGCATTTTCTTCCGCCGAACCACACGTTCCAGAAGGCGATGGAAGCCTGGGCGAAGGATCTCGACAAGCAATCCGGCGGACGGCTGAAGCTGCAGATCTATCCGGCCGGGCAACTCGGTGGCGGACCGAATCGGCAGTTCGACGCGGCACGCAACGGCATCGTCGACATCGCCATCAGCCTGCATGGCGCGACCCCCGGCCGTTACGCCATGACCGAACTCGTGAGCCTGCCGTTTGCGGCCCCGAAGGCCGGCAACAGCAGCGCCGTGACATCGAAGCGGCTGACCGAGCTTGCACCTACCTATCTCGCCAAGGAGCACGAGGGCCTGCGCATCCTCTGGATGGCGGTCACGCCCCCGCTCATGTTCCATTCCAAGAGCCCGATCACCAAGGTCACGGACTTCAAGGGCCTGCGCGTGCGTTACGCCGGCACGCAGTTCAAGAACATCATCGACGCGCTCGGTGCCGTGCCGCTGCTCGTTCCGCCGCAGGAGACGCAGGACGCGCTGTCGAAGGGAATCGTCGACGCCGCCACCTTCCCGTACGAGGGCGCCGCAAGCTTCGACCTCGGCACGGTGGCGAAGAACACGCTCGAGCCCGGCATCAGCTCGGCGAGCTTCGCGGTGGTGATGAATCCGGCCAAATATGCGTCCCTGCCCGCGGACCTGCGGACGCTGATCGACAGGACGACCGGCCCCGCCGCCGCGGAAGCCTTCGGCAAGATGTGGGACAAGGCGGAAGCCGACGGCAAGGCAAGCCTGCTCGCAAAGGGCGTGCAGGTTCACGTCCTGCCGGCCGACGAACTCGCCAAGATGAAGAAGCTCTTCGTGCCGCAGGTCGACGCGGCCATTGCGGACGTGGAGAAACAGGGCAAGCCTGGCCGCAAGTTCTTCGAGGAATACACGAAATAGCGTCGCCTCGGCACGGCGCGCGGGATCTCCTCGCGCGCCGTACGGCCTCGTTGCTGCCCGACCCTACAGATTGGCCGCCCCACGGGATGAAGCGCGACGATGAGCACCGATGAGACTTCCGTTTCGCTGGTCGAGCGGCTCAGGCGCGCGCAGCTGCGGCTTGCTGCCGTGGCGCTGCTTGTGATGATGATGACGACGGTCGCGGACGTCCTTCTTCGCTACGCGTTCAACCGCCCGATCCGCGGATCCTACGACCTCGTCGAGAGCACGCTCGTGGTGTTCGTCTTTCACGGAATCGCGGCTGTTTTCTATTCGCGGCAGAACATCGTCATCGATCTCGTCGATTCGGTGCTCGGCCGGCGCGCCGTCGGGGTGCTGATCCGCCTCTCGGATGTCTTGTCGATCGCCGCGCTCGCGATCCTGGTCTGGGCCATGATGACGCCGGCCCGACAGGCGTTCGACTACGGCGACCGCAAGCTCGAGCTCGGCCTGCCGCTCTCGGTGCTGTGGGCGTTCGCCCTGGCCGGAATGGCCGGCACGATCGTCTGCGCTGCCGCGGCGCTCGTCGGCCGCGCCCTGCCGGGCGGGAAGGCGCAGGCGCGATGAGCCCTCCGCTGATCGGCGCCATCGGCGTCCTGTCGCTGTTCGTCCTGCTGCTCCTGCGCCTGCCGGTCTGGGCCGCGCTCGCGCTGGTCGGCTTTTTCGGCAACCTCGCGCTCTCCGGGCCGCAGGCGGCCTTCGCGCTCGCCGGCACCACCCCGTTCGATACCGCATCCGCCTACACGCTGTCGGTCATTCCGCTGTTCGTGCTGATGGGGGAAGTCGCCTCCGGCACGCGGCTTTCGTCCGACCTGTTCAACGCCGCGCGCATCATGCTCTCGGGCGTGCGCGGCGGCCTGTCGGTCGCCGCGCTGGCGGCCTCGGCCTGCTTCGGCGCCGTATGCGGGTCCTCGGTCGCGACCGCCGCCACGATGAGCCGCATCGCGCTGCCCGAAATGCGCAGGGCCGGCTACGACGACGGGCTCGCGACCGGGTCGCTCGCGGCGGGCGGCAGCCTCGGGATTCTCATTCCGCCGTCGATCATCCTGGTGATCTATGCGGCGATCGCGGAACAGTCGGTGCCCAAGCTGTTTGCCGCCGCGCTTATCCCGGGGCTCGTTCTCACGGCGCTCTATATCATCGTAGCCGTGCTCATCGCACATCGGCGGCCGCACTATGCGCCCGCGGGCGCCAGCGCCCCGTTCGCCGAGCGCGTCAAGGTGATGGCCGGTCCGTGGCAGTTCCTCGCGCTGTTCATCGTCACCATCGGCGGTATCTACGCCGGCGTCTTCAGCCCGACCGAGGCTGCGGCTGTCGGGGCGTTCGGGGCGATCGTGCTCGGGATCATCGGCCGCCGGCTCAGCCTGGCGCAACTCTGGGAAAGCGTGGAAACCTCGGTGGTGATGAGCTGCATCCTGTTCATGATCATCATCGGCGCCAACCTGTTTTCCTATTTCATGGTACAGACGCACTTCCCCAACCTGCTCGCCGAGGGCGCCCGCGCGCTCGACCTCTCGGCGCCGGCGGTCATGAGTCTCATCGTCGTCGCCTACGTGGTGATGGGCTGTTTTCTCGAAGGCATCGGAATGGTGCTGATCACGGTGCCGGTGTTCCTGCCGCTGGTGACGCAATTCGGCTACGATCCGATCTGGTTCTCGATCATCGTGGTGATCGTGGTCGAAGTCGGCCTGATTCATCCGCCCGTCGGCATGAACCTGTTCGTCATCCAGGCGCAGGCGCCCGATATCAAGATCACCAGCATCTACCGCGGCATCCTGCCCTTTCTGATCGCGCCGCTCGTGCTGATCATCATCCTGTTCCTGTTTCCCGAGATCGCCCTCTGGCTCCCGAAACGGCTGTACGGATAACTGCCATGACTGCCAACGTGCTCGTTCTCGAGACCTATGCGGACGTCTATGCGCGCTGTCTGCGGGAGATGTTTCCGGACCTCGGCGTCCACCCCGTAGCCAGGATCTCGGATCTGAAGGTCGACCTCGACACGATCGATGTGCTGGTCGCCTTCGGTATGGCGGTCAACGACGACCTCATTCGCAGCATGCCGCGGCTGAAATGGATCCAGTCGCTGGCAACGGGCGTCGATCACTTCCTGCGCTGCCCTTCGCTGAAGTCCGAGGTGCTGCTGACGAGCGCGCGCGGCATCCATGGTCCGGCCATGCGCGAGACCATCGCCTACCTGATGCTGTCGCTCAGCCACGAGACGCCCCGCATCGTACGCAATCAGCGGGAACACCGCTGGGACCGCAGCAAGCCGTGGACGCTGCTCTGCGGCAAGACCGCCGTGGTGGTCGGAGTCGGACTGAGCGGCACCGCCATCGCCCAGTTGCTCGAGGCATTCGGCATGCGCGTGGTCGGGGTCAGCCGCACGCCGCGCAAGGTCGACGGTTTCGACCAGATCGTCTCGCCCGATGGTCTCGCGAAGGCCGCGGCCGAGGCCGACTATCTGATCAACATCCTGCCGGGGGACGCCCACAATCACGGAGCGATCGGCCGCGCCGTCTTCGCCGCCATGAAGCCGACGGCGTTCTTCGTCAACGTCGGGCGCGGCGAGACGGTCGACGAGGACGCGCTGATCGAGGCGCTGCGCACCGGCAGGATCGCCGGCGCCGGGCTCGACGTCTTCCGCACCGAGCCGCTGCCGCCGGACAGCCCGTTGTGGGACATGCCCAACGTGTTCCTGATGTCGCACATCGGCGGGCTTTTTACCGAATACGAGGAATACGTCATGCCGATCCTGGGCGAGAACATGCGGCTCTTCCTCGCCGGCCGGACCGACGAGATGCGCAACCTCGTTCCGCACTGAGCGCGAGGGTGAGCCGTGGGTGACCCGGTGGGAACGCTCATGGGGTAGGATGGAGCAAGCCGGCACGGCGATGACGCAGGCGCAACGATGACCCAGGTGAGCGAACGCATCCAGACCCGCATTTCCGACCAGGAGCTCGAGCGACGCTGGGCCGCGATCCGCCGTGAGATGCGCGAGCGCGGAATCGACGCCCTGGTGATGCAGTCGGCCAACGACTGGCTCGGCGGCTACGTCAAATGGTTCACCGATCTGCCGGCCACCAACGGCTATCCGCGCACGATCGTATTTCACGCCGCGGATCTCATGACGGCGATCGAGATGGGTCCGTTCGGCACGGTGCGCCAGCTCGGCGGGCGCGACGCGCTGCACCGCGGCGTCGACGAACTGATGCTGACGCCTTCCTTCCTTTCCGCGGCGTACACGCACGAATACGACGCGGACCTGGTCATCGACGTGCTGCGCCGGCACGGCCATCGCACGGTCGGCCTCGTCGGCGAGGGCGCCCTGCCGCACGGATTCGTTTCGCGAATCAAACAGGCCGTGACGACCGTGGAATTTCTCGATGCGACCGAATGGGTGGACCGGATCAAGGCGGTCAAGAGCGCCGAGGAAATCGCGTTGATCCGTGCGACGGCGCACATGCAGGACGCGGTACTCGCCCGCGTCCTGGAAAGGATCGCGCCCGGCATGCGCGACGTGGACGTCACCGCGCTGGCGCAGCACGAAGGCCAGATCCTCGGAAGCGAGCAGGGGATCTTTCTCGGCGCCTCCTCGCCGCTCGGCGAGCGCTCGCCGTTCGCGCCGCGCTACATGCAGGGCCGCCGGCTCAGGAAGGGCGATCACCTCTCGCTGCTGATCGAGAACAACGGACCGGGCGGCTTCTACACCGAGATCGCCCGCACGATCGTGCTCGGCAAGGCCTCGAACGAATTGATCGACGGATTCGAGGCCGTGAAGGAGGCGCAGGCGCACACGCTCGGGCTGATCAAGCCGGGCGCTTCCTGCCGCGACATCGCCGCCGCGCACGACGAATTCATGCAGCGGCGCGGCCTTCCCCCGGAGTTGCGCCTCTACGCCCATGGCCAGGGCTACGACATGGTCGAGCGCCCGCTGATCCGTCGCGACGAAACCATGACGCTCGCGGCCGGCATGTGTCTCGCGGTTCATCCGGGCTACGAGACGCCATCGATTTTCGCGGTGATCTGCGACAACTACATGGTGGAGGAGAGCGGCCCGGGCGAATGCCTGCACCGGACGCCCAAGCAGATCTTCGAAGTCTGAGGCTTCGGCGGGCTTGCGTCAGGCGGACCGGGTGGCGGCTGACGACTCGGCCGTGCGCAGCCGCGGGACATCCATTCCGAGCATCGCGGCCGCGTTCTGCCAGAGGATCTTCTCCTTGTCGGCCGCGGAAAGCCCCTCGACCCCGCAGACGAAATCGACCGCGCTGACCCCGCCGACCGGATAGTCCGAGCCGAGCACGACGCGGTCGGCGCCGACCTTCTCGACCAGGTTTTCCAGGACCGAGGGGACGTACACGCAGCTGTCGTAATAGAGCCGGCGCAGGTAGTCGATCGGCGGCTTCGACATGTTGCGGCGCGTCGGCGCCTTCTCGAAGTAGTTGCGGTCGATGCGGCCGGTGTAATACGGCATGTAACCGCCGCCGTGCGCGATGCAGATCCTGAGCTCGGGAAAGCTCTCGAGCACGCCGTCGTACATCAGCGAGGCGATCGCCATCGCCTCTTCGAACGACTGCCCGATGCTGTTCCACAGATAGTAGCGCTGGAATCGCGGGTGCGGATTGCCGGCCGGGTGGATGTAGACGATGGCGTCGAGCTCCGCCGCCTTGGCCCAGAACGGTCGCAGCGTCGGATCTCCGATCTCCTTCTCGCCGACGCTGGTCGAAATCTGCACCCCTTTGAGACCGAGCGCGCCGACACAACGCTCAAGCTCCGCGACGGCGAGCGCGGGAGCGTGCAGCGGAACGCTGCCGAGCCCGCAAAAGCGGCCGGGATTGCCGCGAACGGCGGTGGCGATCCGGTCGTTGACCTTCCGGTCGAGCGCAAGGCTCGTCTCGGGATCGGCCCAGTCGGTCCGCTGGTGCACCAGGCTCGAGGTGAGGACCTGAACGTCAACGCCGAGCTCGTCCATCTTCGACACGCGATCGGAAACGTCCGCCATTTCCCGATTGACCGTCTCGCCGCGCTCCCTGGATTTCTCCTTCAGTTCCTCGGAAATCGGAGGATCGGACGGCAGCCGGGTGATCAGGCTGTGCGGGCCGGTGACGGCGAACACCTCCGGCACCAGGAGATGGGCGTGGAAATCGATGGCGAAGCGATGCGCGCCGGCTCGCCTGCAGGAAGCTTCCGCCCGACCGCTATGCGCCATGTCGCCCGTCCCCTGGATACTGTTGCACGATACAATCGTATCGTATGATGATACAGCATCGCAAGAAGTGCCGGCCGCAGAGAAGCCGGAGGACTGAGCGAACGACCATTGCGTTCGCTCGAGACCGAGGGAGGAGACATGACCACGATCTTTCGTCTCGTGTTCACCGTGCTGGTGGGGATCGCGGTTGCGGCCGAAGCGCGCGCCGACAACTGGCCGAGCCGGCCTGTGCGCTTCATCGTCTCGCAGGCGGCTGGCGGAACGCCCGACATCATCTGCCGCCTCGTCGCCGAACGGGTGAGCCAGTCGCTCGGTCAGCAGATCGTGGTCGAGAACCGGCCGGGCGGCGGCAATGTGGTCGGCGCGCAGGCCGCCGCGCGCGCCGCGCCCGACGGCTACACGTTCTTCTTCGCAACCGCCGCCGCGCTCGTCACCAATCCGTACACGTTCAAGTCGCTGCCCTACGACGCGCAGCACGATTTCGTGCCGGTCTCGATGGTCGCGAGCAATCCGTTCTTCCTGCTGGTCAACCCGAGCGTGCCGGCGAAGACGCTTCCCGAGTTGATCGCCTACGACAAGGCGCATCCGGGGAAGCTGACCGCCGCCACCGACGGGCCGCGGAACTTCTCCGGCATGCTGATGGCCTGGCTCAACAAGCTCGCCGGCACCGACCTCGTGCAGGTGCCCTACGCGGCGATGCCGCAGGGCATCCAGGACGCGCTCGCCGGGCGCGTGCAGGTGATCATCCTGGCGGTGGCTTCATCGGCCCCGCACATCGACCGTGGGGCGCTGCGGGCGATCGCGACGAGCGGGGCGCGGCCCGTTCCCAAATACGAAAGCGTCCAGCCGATCGCCGCCACCTTCCCGGGATTCGACTTCATCGGCTGGTTCGCGCTCGTCGCCCCGGCCGGCACCCCGAACGACGTGATCGAGCGCATGAACAAGGAAATGGACACGGCGCTGAAGGACCCGGCGATCGTCAAGCGAATGCAGGAGCTCGGCTTCTACACCGAGGGTGCCGGCACCCCCGCCTCGACGGGCGCCTTCATCCGCAACCAGCTCGATGTCTGGGGCAAGGTCGTGCACGAGATCGGCCTCAAACCGGAATGACCGGGCGGTTCCGGATCGCCATGCGGGACGCCCGAGTGGCAGCGTTCCGCACGGGGATCCGCCGACGCGATCACTCCGAACGCCAGCGGCCGAAGCGCTTCTCGGCCCGGCGGACGACCTCGTTGAGCGCGATCGCCATGGCGGCGAGAACCGAGATCAGGCCGAGCAGCTTGGTCGGGTCGAAGTTCTGCGTGAACAGCGTGGTGAAATAACCGATCCCGGCGGTCGAGACGTAGAGTTCCGCAAGCAGCACGCCGAGCAGCACGCCCGTCATGCCGAGGCGCATGCCGGCGAAGAAGCTCGGCACCATGTGCGGAAAGATCACCCAGCGAAAGACCTGCCAGCGGCTCGCACCCATCGAACGCGCGCTCGTCAGCAGGATCGGCTTGATGTTCTGCACGCCGCCGATGATGCTGAGCATGATCGGAAACATCCCGTGCGTCACCCCGAAGGCGATCTTCGAGGCCGCGCCGATGCCGAAGAAGAGAATGAACAAGGGCAGGATGGTGATCTGCGGGGTGCCGTAGAGCAGCAGGATGATCGGCAGGAAGGCGCGGCGCGGGAACGGCCGCAGGCCGACGGCGAGGCCGACGACCAGGCCGATCACGACGGAGAGAATGAAGGCGACAAACAGCTCCCAGAACGTGATGGCGATGGCGGCCGGCACGCCGCGCGTCTCGAACACCGTTCCGAGCGCGGCGATCACGCGGCTCGGCGGACTGAGGAACATCGGGTCGACGAACCAGCGCGCTGCGATCTCCCAGGCGCCGAACAGCACGAACACGACGGCGAGGCGCGCGAGTCCCGGATGACGCGACAGCCGCCTGAGCCATTCGGCCCTGCGGCTGTCCCTCTGTGCGGCCGCTTGCGACTGCGTATCGAGCACGACGGACATCTAGGGACGCCTTCCTCTCGATTCGAGCCCGGAGACGATGGAATTCAGAGCCGCCGCGATCGCCACCACGAAGGCGATGTAGGCGAACATCCGCGCGGTATCCATTCCCTCGGCGAGATGCACGATGCGGTGGCCGAGGCCGGCGAGCGAAGCGATCGTCTCGCTGCCGAGGATCGACAGCAGCGCGACCGTGAATCCCATGCGCAATCCGCCGAGGATCACCGGCAGAGCCGCCGGCAGCAGCACCCAGCGGAAGAGCTGATAGTCGGATGCGCCCATCGAGCGGGCCGACACGATGAAGATCCGGTCGACGTAGCCGAACCCGGCGATCGTGTTCAGTACGATCGGGAAGAAGCTGATGGTGAAGCCGAGCGCGATCTTCGAGGCGGGCCCGAGGCCGAAGAACAGGACATAGAGCGGCAGGAACAGAATGATCGGAATCGAATAGATGCTGGCAAGCAGCGGCTCGAAGACCCGAATGAGGACCGGCGAGCGGCTGATCGCGTAGCCGATGGTGATGCCCGTGACCGCCGCGAGCGCGAAGGCGACGGCCAGCTCGCCGAGGGTCATGCGCAGGTCCGGCAGGAACTCGCCCGAGGCGATGACGTCGGTCAGCTCGGTCCACACCCGCACCGGGTTTGGAAGCAGCAGATGGCTCACGCCCCAGACGTTCGTGGCGAGATACCATAGCATGAGCAGACCCGCCACGAAGGCGAACTGGACCAGCCGGCTCGCGAGCCATTCCGGCCGCTTGCGGCCGCGCATCATGACGGCGCCCCCGCCGTTTCCGAGACCGCCTTGCGGATCTCCTCGTGCAGCAGTCCATAGAGCTCGTTGCGCAGCGCCGTGAATTTGGCGGAAGTCACGAACTCGGGCCGGCGCGGATGCGGCTCGTCGACCTTGATGATCTGCTTGATGGTCCCGGGCCGGGCCGAGAACACCGCGACCCGGTCGGCGAGAAAGACCGCCTCGCCCAGGCTGTGGGTCACGAACACGATGGTCTTTTCCGTGCGCGCGAGCAGCACCGAGAGGTCTTCGCCGAGCACCATGCGGGTCTGCTCGTCGAGCGCGCCGAACGGCTCGTCCATCAGCAGGATGTTGGTTCGAAGGCTGAGCGCGCGTGCCAGCGCGGCCCGCTGCCGCATGCCGCCCGACAGCTGCCCCGGATAGTGGTCGGCGAACTCCGCCAGGCCGACCGCCTGCAGCGTGCTGCGCGCACGCTCCTCGCGCTCGGCCTTGCCCACGCCCTGAAACATCTTGCCGAGCCTGATATTCTCGTTCACGGTGATCCAGGGAAACAGCGCGTTCTCCTGGAACACGAAGGCGATTTCGCGCGGCAGCGGACCGCGCACGCGGGTGCTGCCGACGTCCACGTGGCCGGTCGTCGGCGTCATCAGGCCGCCGATCACGTTGAGCAGCGTGCTCTTGCCGCATCCGCTCGGCCCGATGAGGCAGAGCAGCTCGCCCTGCGCGATGTCGAGCGAGGTCTTCTGCAGGGCGCGGACGTGGCGCGCCTCGCCGGGCTCGCCGAATTGATGCGACACGTCGCGGACCCGGACGACGACGTCGCGGCCGTCGACCTTGTCGACGGCGCTCGGTGACATTTCGTTTCTCACGCCCCTGGCCTTTCTTCCCGCGACCCGGGCTCTCCCGCCCGGGCTCGTGCTCCGGGATCTGCCGCCCCGGTTCGATCTTCCACGACGATTCTAGAGCGCGATCCGCAAAACTGGAAACCGGTTTTGCGCAAGTCGCGCTCTCATTCTTCGACTTGACGCATGACCCTATGGGTGAACGGATTCCGTTTTCGCCGGATCATGCGCGCTAGGGTTTCGGCTTCCACCCCGAAGCCTTGAGCTCGGCGTTCACCCGGTCGGCCAGGCTGAAATCGAACACCGCGGATGTCGGCGGGATTTTCGCCGGCGGCATGCCCAGCATGTCGCCCCGCAACTCGATCTCAGCCTTCTGCGCCTCCGGCGAGATCGTCCCGTCCTCGGCCATCACCTTGCGCAGCTCGTCATAGCCGTGCGCGGCGCCGCTGGGCGAAGATTTCATTACGCGGACGAAGACGTCGATCGCCTGGTCGCGCAGGTCGCGTGCGTAGATCATGCCCTTGCGGGTGGCGCGCACGAATTTCAGGACCGTGTCCGGGTGGTTCTTGATCATGTCGTCGGAGGTGGCGAGCCCGTTGAAGGTCGAACGTACCTCCTTGGCGAAGTCGACCACCAGATGCCCCTGATCGAAGCCGCCGCCCGACTTGAGGGTCTCCACTTCCGCCGGCTGCAGCACGGCCGCCGGCAGCGAGCCGGACCGGACGATCGCCATGCGGGTGCCGAGCGCGGATCCCATCGGGGTGAAGGACACGAAGTCGTTCGGCAGCCCGCGCTTCTTGAGCAGGTAGCGGATCGCGACCTCGCCGGTGTCGCCGCGGCTGACGATGCCGATCTGCTTTCCCTTGAGATCCTCGAACGTCTTGATCTCGGGATGCGTGGTCCACAACTGCCAGCTCGGACGATCCTCGCCGACCAGCAGCACCTTGAGGTGCGCGCCCTTCATGATGCCGCTGATCGCGGAGGAGCCCGACGTGCTGAATTGCACGTTGCCGGAGATGAGAGCCGGCGTGGCGACCCCGCCGCCGGCCTCCACGACGTCGAGGTCGAGCCCTTCTTCCTTGTAGAAACCCTTGTCGATCGCGGTGAAAAAGAAGATGAACGAGGCCGTCAACGTCGGATACGTGACCTTGACCTTCTCGGCCCCGTAACCCGGGACACAGCCGAAAACGCACGCGGCGAGCGCGATCCCCGTCCAGCACGCCGCCTTGCGGCCCGTCTGCAAGAATCCATATCTGCTCGTTTCGAGCATGCTCCCTCCTCCCTCGGTTCGGCGGTCAGACCCCCGCCTTTCTGATCATGCGGCCCGCGCTTCCCTCGGCACGGCGAAGTATGCGCCGAGCCAGTCGGCGACCACGTTGCGCACGCGTGTGTTGCTCTCTGCGAACATGAAGTGATCCGTGTCGGCGAAGAGATGCAATTCCGTCGGCTGGCCCGCGCGTTTGAACATCTCGATCGATTGCTCGACCGGCGTCACGGAATCGTTCGCGCTGTGCAGCAGCAGTACCGGCCGCGGGGCGATCGCGCCGATCACGTCCTCGGCGCGGAAATCGTACATGCTCCGGGCGGTCTCGGCGGGAAACATCTGGATCGAACGTTCGACCACGTGCGTGCGAAGGTGCGGCGGGATGGGTACGATGTCGTAGCGCGGCACCATCAGCGACTGGCCGGTACGCTCGCGATGCCGGCGTCCCTCCTCCAGCATGGCGGTGAACCTGGCCCAGGCTTCCGGCGTCGGATGCTGGCCGCGGAACTTGCGCTCGCCATGTCCCCACCCGGACGCGGAGATCACCGCTGCGAACCGGTCATCGACGCCGGCCGTATAGACGGCGACGGCCGCCCCGAAGCTGCTGCCCATCACGGCGACGCGCGCCGGATCGACGTGCGGGTGCCGCGCGAGGAATGTCAGGGCGTTCCGCGTGTCGCTCACCTGGTCGAGGCAGAGAATGCGCCCCTTCTCGCCGCCGCTTTCGCCGCAGCCGCGCATGTCGAATCGCAGCGTCACATACCCGAGCTTCTCGAACATGGCGCACGGCTGCAGCACGTTGCCGGCGTTCATATTGCTGCCGAAACCGTGCAGGACGATGAACGCCGGGCGCCGCTCGCCGGGCCTCACGTCGTCCGGCACGCACACGACGCCGACGAGATCGAGACCGTCAGACTGGAACGTGATTCGTTCTTCACTCATCCCTGGACTCCGGTCGGCACTTCCAGGCTGTCGGACACCGAACGCAATTCCTGCTTCAGCATGTGCCAGATGCTGTGGCGATATTCGACGAACGCCGGGCTTCGCTTCAACGCCTCCTCGTCGCGCCAGCGCGGGCGCGGCAGGTCGATCGCGAGGTCGGCGATGATGCGGCCCGGCTGGCCGCCGAACATGATGATCCGGTCGGAAAGAAATACGGCCTCGTCCACGCTGTGCGTGACGAAGACGACGGTCTTGCGGTCGCCGTCCCAGATCTTCATCAATTCGATCTGCATCATCTCGCGGATCTGCGGATCGAGCGCGCCGAACGGCTCGTCCATGAAGAGATACGAGGGATCGACCCCGAGCGCCCGCGCCAGACCGACGCGCTGCTTCATGCCGCCCGAGAGCTGGTGCGGATAGAAATTGGAAAATCGCTCGAGCCCCACGCGCGCGAGCGCCTTCTTGGCGATCTCGCGCCGGGCGGAGGCATCATAACCGAGGATCTCCAGCGGCATCTCGACGTTGGCGCGCGCCGTCCGCCACGGCAGCAGGTTGAATTCCTGAAACACCATCGCGCGGTCCGCGGCCGGTCCCGTGACCTTCTTCCCGTCGATCAACACCTCGCCCTCGGTCGGACGGATGAGCCCGTCGGCGATGCGCAGCAGCGTCGTCTTGCCGCAGCCGCTGGTGCCGAGGAACGAAACGAACGTTCCGGTCTCGATCGTCAGCGAAACGTCACGCAGGGCCCAGTGCGCGGCACGGCCGTCACGGCTGACGTAGCAATGGGAGACGTTCTTGATCTCGATCATCGTGGGTTGCCGTGTCTCGCGCGCATCCGGCCGCAATCCTGCGTCATCGCTGGTCGGACCGCCACGGGGCGAGCCGGCGCTCCAGCGCGCGCAGGGCGGCGTTGAGGGTCACGCCCGCGGTCGCCAGAATGCCGACTCCGACAAAAACCTGCGCCGTGTCATAAAGTCCGCCCGCCTGGAAGATCAGATAGCCGAGACCCTGGTTGGATGCGTAGATCTCGGCCACCACGACCATCACGAGGGCGCGGCCGATCGCGAGCCGCATGCCGGCCAGGATGAAGGGCAGCGCCGAGGGCAGCACGATCTTGACCAGCACCTGGCGCTCGCTCGCCGTGAACGAACGCGCCGTTTCGATCAGCCGCGCGTCGACCTGGGACACCCCGGCTTCCGTGTTGATCAGCATGATGATGAACGAGCCAATGAACACGAGCGCGATCTTCGAGGTGAAACCGATGCCGAGCCAGATGATCAGGAGCGGCAGGAAGGCGACCTGCGGCGAGGCGTAGAGCGCGGCGACGAACGGCTCGATCGTCGCGCTGATCAACGGCGAGCGCCCCATCAGCAGTCCGAGCGGAACCCCGACCAGCACCGACAGCGCGAAGCCCATGACGAGGACCTGCGCGCTCGCCGCGATGTGCGGCCAGATGCTGCCGTCGGAGACCATCTCCACCAGCTTGGCGGCGATCAGGCTTGGGCTGCTGGCAAACAGCGGATCGAGAAGGCCGGCGCGCGCCGCCCCCTCCCAGACGCCGAAGAACACCCCCAGCGCCAGGAAGCGCAACGCATAGGCAAGCGTTGCGTGCCCGGGCAGCCGTCGCGAAACGGGAGCGCGGATCGATCGCGTGGGCGGAGCCGGAACGCTCGGCGTGTCCTGCGCCGTCATGACGGGCGCACTCCCCGAGACCGATGTGCCGACGCCGTTGCGGGTCGCCGCGCGGCCGATATCGCTTGCCGGTTCATTGCGCCACCTGCGGATCGCGCACGGGCGGCAGATCGACGTTCAACTGCCCGGCCAGCTCGACGAGGTCGCGCCATGTCTTGCGCGCAATCACGATGCCGCTCGTCCGCTGCGCCCGCGCCTCGCGCCCGCCGCGCTCGCCCGGCAAGAGGATTTCATCGAAGCCGGTCTGTCGCGGCAGTCCCTTGGTCATCGTCCCGAGCGCGTCGATGTCGCGGCGATAGTCATCGAGCGGGCGAAAGGCCGCGATGTCGACGGCGATCAGCATGGCATTCTGCATGTGGCGGCGCTGTCCCGACCCCACCATGGCGGACAGGATCGGCGTGCCGGCGAGCACGCCGGTGAGGCATTCGAACATGAAGGACAGTCCCGATCCCTTGGCGCCGCCGACCGGCAACGGAATGACGGCCGCCGCCGCGTCGGTCGTCGGCGATCCGTCCTTTGCCAGCGCCCATCCGGCGGGAATCGGCGTTCCGGCACGGCGGGCGGACGCGATGCGGCCCATCGCGGCGACGCTCGTCGCCATGTCGAGAACGACGGGCTCGCTGGAGCCCGGGACCGCGATCGCGATCGGGCTGGTGGAGAGGCTGGAAACGCGCGCGCCGTGGTAGGCCATGCTGGGAGGGCCGGCGCCGAGCACGATCCCGGCGCAGCCGCGCCGGGCGATCTGGTCGGCGTAGTAGCCGATGGCGCCGGTGTGCGCCGTGCGGCTGACAAGCCCGAGCCCAACGGTGAATTGGCCGGCCCGCGCCAAGGTTTCCTCGATCGCCCGGATCATCGCCACCGGGCCCGCCGCATAGGCGGCGTCGAGAACGAAGGACGCGCCCTTGTTCATTCGCACGCGCGGGCTGGCGGCCGGATCGAGCTCGCGGCGTTCGATGAAGCCGACGTATTGCGGCAACCGCGCGACGCCGTGCGATGCCACGCCACGCAGATCGGCCCACACCAGCACGTCGGCCACCGCCGCCGCATCCTGGCTCCGCATGCCCTTGGCCTCGAGCACCCGTGCGGCGAACCGCGCGAGCTCGAGATGAGCGACACGAATGCTCTCGTTCACACGCGACAATCCGCCGTTGGTTGCACTTTCGCCCGACACGGCCGGACCATGGCGATCAGGCCGCCCGGTCGTAGGCGAGAATTCCCATCCCGGTCGCCCACGGCTTCACCGCCTCGTAGGCGACGACCCGCGCCCGGCGCTCGCCCATGACGCCGGCGAGGCAGATCCAGGCGAGCAGCTCGAGCGTGCCGGCGCCCGCCTTCAGGAGCTCGGAATCCGAATATTCCGCCAGCCGGTCGAGCTTTCCGCTCGCCATGTTGTCGAGGAAACGGGCGTCGAACTCGGTGTCGATGACGCCGTGATTGAGTTCTCCCGGATCGTGCGACAGTCCTCCGGTGGCGACGACCGCGATCCGTTCCTCCGCCGCGTCGAGAACCGGCCGCAGGGTCTTTCCCAGCGCGAGGCAGCGCGCGGCGGTCGGACGCGGCGTCGCCAGCGTGTTGAACAGGATCGGCACCACCCGACGGTCCATCTTCGGCAGCAGAAAGCTCAGCGGCACCATGGAGCCGTGGTCGAATTTCAGTTCGTGCGCGTAGCTCAGCTCGAAGCCGTGGGCGTAGCAGTGGTCGAGAATGCGTGCGGCGAGCGCCGGATTGCCCTTGACGTGCGACTTCTCGACCCGCAGCCACGGCTCGATCGGCCCCTCGAACGTCTCGCCGCGGCCGACGCAGAACGCCCCGATGTGATCGAGAAAGAAATTGGCCCAGTGCTCGGACGTGAGCAGGACGATCGTGTCCGGGGCCGCGGCCTCGAGTTCCTGTCGCATCGCGTCGTAGCCGCCGAACAGTGCGTCGACCTGGTTCTTCGGCGCGCGTTCGGTCCAGGCCCTGATTCCCGGTGCGTGGCTCGCGGCGCAGGCAAAGACGATCGGCATCGGACTTACCCTCTGATGGCGTTGAGATAGTCGGGCTCGGAAACCTCGTGCAGGATCGTGAACGGCCGCAGAATGAGGCCATGCACGCCGAGCCGGTAGAGCGCACCGATGTCGCGCGCGAGCACGGCCCTGCGTTCTTCCGCCGTCAGATCGTAGCTCGCCGCCACCGCGGCCGCGTCCTCGAAAAACCGCGCGCGGATCGCCGGATCGCGATTGACGTCGCGCAGAAGCTTGTTCAACGCGTAGGTGCTCATGTCTCAACCCCGTCGCGGGGGGCCCTCGTCCCGCGCCATCCCGTCCGGACATCCGTACTCGGATCGTCCCACCCGCTCAATCGCCATCTATCGCCCCGTTCCCTTGCCTGCGCAAAGCGCCCCCTTGCCGGCAGCCCTTCGGCGCCCGGTCGAGCCGATGAGGCGTCTTGAACCGTTCTCGCGGCGGCCCATGCGTATCGCCTCGCCAAATCCTTGCTATACTTGACCCGTGGGAAGGGATCCAATCGCAGGATGAGTGGGCGGAGCGGGGTCGGCAACTTTGTCGCAACCGTGCGACTTCTGACTGGGCGAGTCCGCTGGACGACCCCCATGGCGCTCGCGCCGGCCGCCGGGATGGCGGCCGGCTCCGATCGTTCATCGGCTCAAGAGGGCCATGAGCATCCGCCAGCCCCAGTGGTCGAAGCCGCCAAGGGGCATCATTTCGCCGCCCGCTCCACACATTTCCAGGTTGTTGCGGTGCCGAACGGGCCCGAACTTGTCGTCCATGTCGACCATTCCGAGGCAAATGAGCCGGTGACGGGCCCGACCGTCGCGATTGCCCAGGACGCCCAGTCCGTTTCGGCGAGCGAGCGCGGCGCCGGAACCTATGCGGCGTCGGCCGCGTGGCTGACCGCCCCCGGAGAACGACGCATCGCCATCACGGTCAGCGCCGGCGACAGCCTGGACCAGGTCGGTCGCGCCGCGATCGAGGCGAGAAGCTCCGATCGCAGCCGCGCCGTCTCTCGTCACTGTCGTCCGGTTCTCGCGCGGCCCTCGAGCCTCGCGCAGCACGTCTCGCAACACGGGAGTTACCATGCGCCGGATCTTTCTTGCGTTCGCATTCGTCGGCCTGAGCGTCGTCACCGCATCGGCGCAGGGCGCCGCGCTCGAGAAGAAGACCGTCACGCTCGGAATCGGCGGGAAAATCCAGATTCCCTACCTGGCGGTGAACGTCGCCGAGCACCGCGGCTACTTCAAGGAAGAAGGCCTGAAGGTCGATTTCAACGAGTTCCAGGGCGGCTCGGATTCGCTCAAGGCGCTTGTCGGCGGCAGCGTCGATCTCGTGTCAGGCGCCTATGAGCACACGCTCTACCTGCAGGCGCGCGGGCAGATCATCACGTCGATCGCCCTGCAGAACAATTCATTCGGCGTCGTCGTCGCGCTCACCAAGAAGCTCGCGGCGCAATACAGATCGCCCAAGGACCTGGTCGGGCTGAAGCTGGGCGTCACGGCCCCGGGATCGAGCAGCGCGCTGGCGCTCAGCCTGCTGCTGTCGAAGGAGGGGCTGAGCGCCGACCGGATTTCCGTCATCGGGGTTGGCGCCGGCAGCGCCGCCATCGCGATGATGAAGTCCGGGCGGCTCGACGGCGAAGCGAACTTCGATCCGGTGATCACGCGCCTCGTGCAGGATGGCGATCTCGTGCCGGTGGTCGACACACGCACCCGGAAGGGCCTCGACTATCTCTATGGCGGCGCATTCGCCGGTTCGGCCATCTCGACGACGCCGGACTTCATCAAGAAGAACCCGCACACCGTTCAGGCGTTCGTCAACGCCATGGTGAAGGCCTTGCGCTGGCTGCAGACGGCCTCGGCCGAAGAGATTGCGGCATCGCTTCCGCTCGAGTTCTACGCCGGCGACAAGGAGCTCTACAAGAAGGCGCTCGAGGCGAACCGCGAGATGCTGTCGAAGGACGCCATCGTCACGCCCGAGCTTGCCGGCAACACCTACCGGCTCATCGCCTCATTCAATGAGGACGTCCGCAACGCCCATGTCGACATGAGCAAGACCTACGACAGTTCGTTCGCCGAAACCGCAAACAAGACCCTCAGGTAGTCACCGGAAGGCAAGGCCACATGACGCGACAAGAACAGAAGACCAAAGGATTTTCCTGGCCAAACGGCGCACGCATCGCCGTGGTAGTGTCCTGCCTGCTGGAGAACTGGTCGGACGGCAAGGGGCCGCCCTTCTCGGTGCAGACCACGGCCTTGAAGCCCGGCACACCCGACCGCGCCGCCGCCACCTGGGGCACCTACGGCGGCCGCGCCGGCGTGTGGCGGCTGCTCAAGATTCTCGACGAGAACCGGGTGCCCGCAACCTTCATCGCCAATGCCCGCTCGATGGAGCTGCACCCCAGCGCCGTCGCACAGATCGTCAAGTCGGGCCATGAGATCGCCGCCCACTCCTACACGCAGGACACGATCCTCGCCTACCTGACGCCGGAGGAGGAGCGGGGCGTCGTCCGCCGATGCGTCGACGTCTTCCGCCGCATGACCGGCGCGGCCCCGAAGGGGTGGCTCAGCCCGGTGGTGTCGCCGACCGAGAACACGGAAAGCCTTCTCGCGCAGGAAGGTTTTCTCTGGTACGGCGACTACAACAATCTCGATCTACCTTGTTGCGTTCGGACGCCGAAAGGAACGATCGTCGCGCTGCCGCATTCGGATTTCGCCGACCATCGCGTTCTGCGCGGCAATCCGCGCGACTGGCACGACGTCTATTGCGACACGTTCGACTATCTCTACCGCAACGAGCCCACGTCCTATCTGAACCTCACGGTGCACTGCCATTTCGGCGGACGCCCCTTGATGGCCGCCGTGATCGACAAGACGCTGAAATACATTCGCGGCTTTCCAGGCGTCTGGATCGTGCGGCACGACGAACTGGCCGAATGGGTGCTCAACAACGCGATCGACGAGTGGACGAACGAGGAGCGGTTCTTCGGGCCGGCCGCGTAGTCCGGCGACGATGAGGATCCCGGCCTCGGCGGCGGCCCGGCCACCTAGGTGCCGCTCCAGGCCGTCCGAGCGCGCACGCCGACGTCCGGACCGGGTATCCGAATTCCGCGGGTCACCCTCGAAAAGGCTGCACGTTGCGCCGGCCCCTTCCGGCCCGTTAAAAATGCTGGATCGGACGAGGGCAAGAGGCGGTGCTGCGATGATCGGAAGAACGAGGTTTGCGATCGCGCGGGGGTCCACCAGGCTTGCAACGCTGTTCTCGGCCGCTCTCCTGTCCGTCATATCCGTCCATTCGCCACACGCACAAGGCCCGGCGCCCTGGCGGCACGGCATCATCTCGGCCAAGAGCGACGCCGGAATTCTCATGATGGTGACGCGCGGCTTCGCCGAGAAGCAGGGGCTGAAGCTCGAAATCGTGCAGTTCAAGAGCGATGCCATCGGCCTGAAAGCGCTGCTCGCCGGCGAAATCGACAGCTACGACGGCGCGCTGACCGGCACCGTGGTCGCGGCTTCGCACGGCGTCGACGTCAAGCTGATCGGCTGCCATTGGCCCGGCCTGCCGCACGGCTTCTTCGTCCGCGACAACATCAATTCGGCCGACGATCTTCGCGGCAAGACGATCGCCATCTCGACGCCGTTTTCCCATCCCGACGTCATCGCCCGGACGCTGCTCGCCAAGCACAATATCCAGCCCTCGGAGGTCAAGTTCGCCAACATGGGGGGCGACATCGACCGTTTCCGCGCGCTGGTTGCCGGCGTCGTCGACGCCACGGTGATCTCGAACGAGTACGTCCCGGTTGCCGCGAAGAACGGCATCAAGCTGTTGATCCCGGCCCGCGAGGTTCTGCCCGAGTACATGCGCCTGTGCATGTTCTCGACCGGCAAGACCCTCTACACCCGGCACGAGGACGCGATTCGCTTCATGGCGGCGGAGATGACGGCGCTGCGCTACGCGCTGACGCATCGCGAGGAGAGCCTGAAGCTGACCCAGGAGATCACCGGCATCAAGGCGGACGACCCGCGGCCGAGCTACGTGTTCGACGATGCGGTCGCGACCTCCGGGGTCGATCCCGACATCTCCATCCCGATGGCGAAGGTGCAGTGGATGCGCGACCAGCTGGTCAAGGAGGGCCGGCTGGCCGCTGCCTTCGACATCACGAAGATGGTGGATCCCGACATCCGGGCGAAAGCTGCGGTCCGCGCGAGGGCGTCGGAACGCCCGGGCGAACAGGCCAAGTAGTCTCCGGGGCGCGCCGCGATCGTGATCGACATTCTGCGAAGGGATCGAGCGGGCCTGATCCGTGCCCGGCGCCGGAGCCGAACGGCGAAGCCGACAGGTGCGTCGCGCGCCGCCGCGCCGGCGCGACGCACCACTCCTTCATTCGGCCGGGGACTCGGGAAGGACCAATGAGAGTCGGATTGTTCGATCACGTCGAGCACTCGGATCGCCCGCTCGCAACCCAGTTCGATGAGCGCCTGAGGTTCGTCGCCGCGGCCGAAGAGGCCGGGCTCTACTGCTTGCACGTGGCCGAGCACCATTGCACGCCGCTCAACATGGTGCCGGTGCCGGGCGTCTACCTCGGGGCGGTGGCGCGGCTGACGAAGCGAATCCGTCTCGGACCGCTCGTCTATCTGCTGCCGCTCTACTCGCCGCTGCGGCTCGCCGAAGAGATCTGCATGCTCGACCACCTGAGCTACGGACGGCTCGAGGTCGGCGTCGGGCGCGGCGTCTCGCCGTTCGAGCTCAACTATCACAAGGTCGACCACGACCAGTCGCGTGACATCTTCATCGACGCGTACGAGTGCCTGCGCGCGGCGCTCGGCGGCGAGCGCTTCAGCTACGCGGGCACGCGCTTCAGCTACGCCGACGTGCCGATGCCGCTGCGTCCCTTGCAAAATCCGCACCCGGCGTTCTGGTACGGTTCGTCGAACACCACGGGCGCGGCCTGGGCGGGCGAACACGGCATGCATTTCACGACGCTCGGACCGATGAAGCTCGCCCGGACCAACATCGACGCTTTCAGAGAGGCGCTCGCCAAGCGAGGCGGCCCGGAGATCCCCAAGGCCGATTTCCGCGGCGGCGCCGCCATCGGCGTCCTGCGGCAGATCGTGGTCGCCGACACCGACGACGAGGCGCGACGCATCGCCAAGCCGGCGGTCGAATATCACCTCGAGATGCTGAATTATCTCCGCAAGATGCACGGTTCGACCGAGTACACGGCGCGCGCCAACGTGCCGCGCGGCGCAACCCTCGAAGAGTGCATCAAGGACGGCTCCGCCATCGTCGGCAGTCCGCAGACCGTATGGGCCGAAATCGAACGACAGGCGGGCGAGCTCGGACTGACCTATCTGCTCGCCTACATGTTCTTTGGCACGATGACGCTCGCGGACGCGCTACGCTCGCTCGAATTGTTCAGGACGGAAGTGATGCCGAAGATGGCGACGCTCTGAGAGCGGCGACGGCAGCGGGGATTTTCACATGGTCTTTGTCGCACGCGAGGTGTCCCGTGGGTGAATTTGCGCTGGGACAGCCGGTTCCGCGATTTGAGGATCCGCGGCTGGTGAGAGGCGGCGGGCGCTACGTCGACGACGTCGCGCTGCCCGGAATGGCGTTCGGCTACGTGCTGCGCTCGCCGCATGCGCACGCCAGGATCCGCGCGATCCGCACCGATGCAGCGAAGGCCGCGCCAGGCGTCCTTGCCGTCCTCACCGGAGCGGACTGGCAGGCGTCCGGATTCGGCGACCTGCCGGTGCCGGGCGGCTTCAGGCGGCGCGACGGCGGCGGCATGTACCGCCCGCCCTACCCCGGCCTCGTGCGCGACCGGGTGCGCTGGGTCGGCGACTATGTCGCCTTCGTGGTCGCCGAGACCGCTCTGCAGGCGGCCGACGCGGCGGAATTGATCGAGGTCGACTACGAGCCGCTGCCCGCCGTCACGTCGACCGCGGAGGCATCCTCGCCCGGCGCGCCGCGCGTGTGGGACGATTGCCCGGACAATATCTGCTTCGTGTATGCGGCGGGCGACAAGGCGGCGACCGACGCCGCCTTCGCGCAGGCACGCCACGTCGTGCGGCAGAGGATCGTCATCAACCGGGTGACGGCCGCCACGATGGAGCCGCGCACCTGCGTGGGCCAATATGATGCGGCGGCCGACCGCTACACGATCCACACCACGCTGCAGCGCGCGCACGCCTTCCGTTCCGAGCTCGCCAAGTACGTTCTCAAGGTTCCGGAAAGCAAGGTGCACGTCATCGCCGGCGACATCGGCGGCAGCTTCGGGATGAAGTCGGCGGTCTACAACGAAGTCGCCCTGGTGCTGCTGGCCTCAAGGCTGCTGGGGCGGCCGGTGAAATGGACCAGCACCCGCTCCGAGGCCTTCCTGTCGGATGCGCAGGGCCGCGACAACGTGAGCGACGCCGAGCTTGCCCTCGATGCGGAAGGGCATTTTCTCGGGCTGCGGGTAAAGACGCTCGCCGCCGTCGGCGCCTATCTGCAGTCGGCGATGCCCGCCTGCACCGGCAACATCGGCTCGCTCGCCGGCGTCTACCGCACGCCGGCGATTTTTGCCGAGGTCACCGCGGTCTTCACCAATACCAACCCGATCCGGCCCTATCGCGGCAACGGCCGTCCCGAGGCGGCCTACGTGATCGAGCGGCTGGTCGATCTCGCCGCCGATGAACTGCGCATCGACCCGGCTGAGATCCGGCGGCGAAACATGATTCCGCCGCAGGCGATGCCGTTCAAGACCGGGCTGACCTTCACGTATGACAGCGGCGAGTTCGAAAAGAGCATGGACCTGGCGCTGCGCCTCGCCGACGCCGCGGGTTTCGAGAAGCGGCGCGCGGAGGCGCGCCGGCGCGGAAAGCTGCGCGGGATGGGCATGTCGAACACGATCGAGCGCGCGGCGGCGCCCGGCTTCGAAGGCGCGGAAATCCGGTTCGACCGTTCCGGCGCCGTCACGCTGTTCTCCGGAACGGTCACGCAGGGCCAGGGACACGAAACGATCTTCAAGCAGCTCGTGTGCGATCGCTTCGGCCTCGACCCCGATGAAGTCCACTACGTGCAGGGCGACACCGACGAGGTGTTCTTCGGCGAAGGGACCGGCGGTTCGCGCTCGGCGACCATCGGCGGGTCGGCGTTCCTCGCCGCCACCGACAAGATCATCGCCAAGGCGAAGCTGATCGCCGCCCATCTTCTCGGCGTCGCCCCGGGTGACGTCACGTTCGACGACGGCGTCTTCTCGTCGAAGGCGACCAACCGCACCCTCACCATCAAGGAGATCGCGCGCGAGGCCGCGAACCCGGCGAAGCTGCCGCGCGACATGGAGCCGGGCCTCGTGGCAACGGCGGTCTACCGCGCCGAGGCGGAGAACTATCCCAACGGATGCCACATCTGCGAACTGGAGATCGACCCGGAAACCGGCACGGTCGAGATCCTGCGCTACAGCGTGGTCGACGACGTCGGCACCGTCCTCAATCCCCTGCTGCTGCACGGGCAGATCGTCGGCGGCGTGGCACAGGGCATCGGGCAGATGCTGATGGAGGACATCCGCTTCGAGGCGGGATCGGGCCAGCTCCTGACCGGCTCGTTCATGGACTACGCGATGCCGCGCGCCGAGGACCTCTCGGCCGTCCACGTCGAGAGCAATCCGGTGCCGACCAAGACCAATCCGCTCGGGGTGAAGGGCGCGGGTGAGGCCGGCTGCGTCGGCGCGCTGCCGGCGGTCGCCAACGCCCTGGTCGACGCCCTCTCGGTGCTCGGCATCCGGCACGTCGAAATGCCGGCGACGCCCGAGCGCATCTGGCGGGCGATCCGCGCGGCCGAAGCCACGGTTTGAAGGCTTCGGACCGGCTTGCTTCCCAAAGGCGAGATCGGCAAAGTTCGTCGCGAAAGAGGCCGTTGGACGGCCCTGAAGGACACATTCATGCCGAGTGCTCTGTTCTCGCCACTTCGACTGGCCAATCTCGAGCTCGCCAACCGCATCGTCGTCTCGCCCATGTGCCAATACAGCGCCAACGACGGCGCGGCCTCCGACTGGCACATCACGCACCTCGGCATGCTGGCGAATTCGGGCGCCGCCCTGCTAGTGGTCGAGATGACCGACGTCGAGCGCCGCGGCCGCATCAGCCACGGCTGCCTCGGCCTCTATTCCGACGCCTGCGAGGCGGCGCTGGCGCGCGTCGTCGCCCATTGCCATCGGGCCGGCTCGGCCAAGCTCGGGGTTCAACTGGCGCACGCCGGCCGCAAGGCAAGCGCGCACATGCCGTGGGAGGGCAGCCAGCCGCTCGGGCCCGGCGAGGACGCCTGGGAGACCATCGCCCCTTCGCCAATCCCGTATGGGGCCGGCTGGCCGACTCCGCGCGAGATGACGGAGGCCGATCTCGAAGCCGTGAGGGAGGCCTTCGTGGCCGCCGCCAAGCGCGCGGTCCGCATCGGCTTCGACGCCATCGAGCTGCACGGCGCGCACGGCTACCTGCTGCACAGCTTCCTGTCGCCGATCTCCAACCAGCGGCGCGATCAATACGGCGGCTCGGCCGAGGGGCGTATGCGCTTTCCGCTCGCCGTCGCCCGCGCGGTGCGCGCCGCAGTGCCGCGCGGCATCCCGGTCGGCGCGCGCATCACCGGCAATGACTGGCTCGAGGGTGGCATCACGCCGGACGACGCCGTCGCCTTTGCCAAGGCGCTGCGCGAGGCCGGGCTCGACTACGTGGACGTCTCATCGGGCGGCCTGACCGCCAACGCCAAGCTGCCGGCCCAGCCCGGCTACAACGTGCCGTTCGCCGAAAAGGTGCGCCGCGAGGCGGGAATCGCGGTCCGCACCGTCGGCCTGATCGCGACACCGAAACAGGCGGAGGCCATCATCGCCGAGGGCAAGGCCGACATGGTCGCGCTCGCCCGCGCCATGCTCGACGATCCGCATTGGGCCTGGCATGCGGCCGAAGCGCTGGGGGCGGAAGTGGCGCGCCCGCGCCAGTACCAGCGCGCCGCCCCGAAGGCGTGGCCGGGCGCGGCCTATCGCGACTGAGCGATCCGGCGAGGGCAAACGCGTGGGCGTCACTCGCACAATTCGCGCATGACCGCATAGAGCGCCGACTGTCCCTCGAAGCCGACGCCGGGCCGCTCGGAGAGGCTGATGTAGCCGCTCTCGATGGTGGCGTCGTCGGCGAAACCGCCGAACGGACCGAACACGCCCGGATAGGATTCGGCGCCACCGAGTCCGAAGCCGCCCGCGATCGCGAGCGACATCTGGTTGCCGCCGTGCGGAAACAGCGATGTGCGCGACCAGCCGTGGCGCGCCAGCATCTCGAGCGTGCGCGCATACTGCACGATGCCATAGGCCTGCGGCGGATCGACCTGGATGATGTCGCCGCCGGGCCGCAGGCCGCCGAAACGGACCAGATTCTCGACGTCCTGTGTCGAGAAAAGGTTTTCGCCGGTGGCGAGCGGCGGGGCATAGACGCCGGCGATCTCCGCCAGCAAGGCGTAGTCGAGCGGATCGCACGGCTCCTCGAACCAGCGCAGCTCATAGGGCGAGAGCGCCTTCGCGTAGGCGAGCGCCGAGTCCCGCTCGAACTTGGAGTTGGCATCGACCGCAAGCCGCAAGCCCGAGCCGACCACCTCGAGCACGGCGTCGATCCGGCGCAGGTCCTCGTCGAGTGGCAGGCCGCCGACCTTCATCTTGACGAGGGTGTAGCCGGCATCGAGATGGCGGCGCATCTCGTCCTTCAGATCGTCGAGGGTCTGCCCCGGCCAATACCAGCCGCCGCCGACGTAGCAGAACACCCGGTCGGCGGCCTTTCCGCCGTTGAAGCGTTCGGCGAGAAGGCGATGAAGCGGCAGCCCGGCGATCTTCGCGACGGCGTCCCAGACGGCGACCTCGATCGCGCCGATCGCGATCGAGCGCTCGCTGTGTCCGCCCGACTTCTCCCGCTGCATCATGCAGGCCAGAATCTTCGCCGGATCGAAGTTTTCGCGCGTCGGATCGAGCAGCGTCGCCGGTTCGGCGGCGAGGATGCGCGGGATGAAGCGCGCGCGCATCTGCGCGCCGCAGGCGTAGCGGCCGGTCGAGTTGAACGCAAAGCCGACGACCGGTTTTCCCTCGCGGATCACATCGGTAACGACGGCGACCACCGACGTGGTCATCTCGGAAAAATCGAAGCTCGAGTTCGCGAGCGCGGACTTCAGCGGCACCGCTTTCTCGCGCACGTCGACGATACGCATCGATCCACCTTCCGAAATTCGTCGAGCGCTTCGAGGTCGCCAAGGCGCGTTGCCGTCGCGGGCCTGACTGAGCTGGCCGTCCGGACACGCCCCGAGCGTCCTACTATTCTATCGTTGTCCGATTGCGGAAGATCAAGACCGGAACGGGACAGCCCTCAGGGCCCACAAAATATTGCATCACGGAGACGACCAGATGAACAAATCGTTCGTCCGCGGCACATGGCAACAGAAGCGAGCCTTCTCCCCGGCCGTCATCACCGAGGGGGCAAGCAAGATCGTCTGGGTGGCGGGCCACACCGGCCAGACCGCCGACGACGGCCGTTCGCTTGCAGGCGATTTCGATGCGCAATGCCGGCAGACTTTCCGCAACATCGAACGAACCCTGAAGGAGGCGGGCGCCACGCTCGCCGATCTCGTCACCATGACGGTGTTTCTGTCGGACGCCCGTCACACCACGCGGATGACCGAGATTCGCACCGAGATCTTCGGGCGCGACTTTCCGGCCAGCGCCGCCATCACGGTCACTGGCTTTGCCGATCCCTCGATTCTGATCGAAATCCAGGGCGTCGCCGTGCCGGCTTGAGGACGGAGGATCCAATTGTGGGTTGCGCCGCAGGCGGCCCGTCCTACTATCGACGCCGAACACCACCGGGTCGTCCAGAATGTCCGAAGCTTCTTTCGATTCCGCGCTGGCGGGCCGCGTCGACGACATCCTCGACGCGTGCACCCGCTGTGGGAAATGCTTCGCGGTCTGCCCGACGGGCGAGCCGGCCGGCCTGTCGGAGATCGACCCCGAGGCCGTCGTCTCCGGGGTCCTCGACATCCTGCGAACCGGTCAGGGTCCGGAGGTTTCACGCCGCTGGGCGAGCGCGTGCATGCTCAACGGCGACTGCATCGAGGCGTGCGATTACGGCGTCAATCCGCGCTTCATGCTCGCCATGGCGCGGGTGGCGATGAACAGGGCCGGCAGCGAGCTGCCCGAGCGGCGTCGGCGCGGGGTGGAGAACTATCGCGGAATGGCTCGCGACGTGACCGTGCTGTCCCGCCTGCAACTGACGCCCGAGATGCTGCAGCGGCTCGGGCAGATGTCGGGCGCCACCGGCGCGCCCGAGCCGGATCAGGCTCCCGATTTCGTCTTCTATACGGGCTGCAACGTCCTCAAGACTCCGCACATCGCATTGCTCGCGCTCGACATCATGGATGCACTCGGCGTGACCTATCGGGTCATGGGCGGGCCCGCCCACTGCTGCGGCGTCATCCAGCTGCGCACCGGCGACACCGAAGTCTCGGGGCGGCTTGCGACCAATACGCTCGACCGCCTGGCGCAGTCGAAATCCGGCCAGGTGCTCTCGTGGTGCCCGAGCTGTCACGTGCAGTTCACAGAAACCACGCTGCCGACCGTCGAGCGCATTCGCGGCGCCCGCCCGTTCGAAATGACGCCGTTCATGCGCTTCCTGCGCGGCCGGCTCGATGACTTGCGGCTTCTGCTGCGCGAGCGGGTCGACCTGCGCGTGGCCTTGCACCGGCATCCGGGCGTTGCCGGCGTGGTCGAGGCGGCCGAGGCGATCCTGACGGCGGTGCCCGGCGTCGAGCTCGTCGATCTCGGGCAGCCGGCGATCGGGTTGATGAGCAATGCGCTCGCCACGCTGCCGGACTACAAGCGCCAGCTTCAGCGCGCCGAACTGGAAGCCGCATGCGACGCCGGCATCGACGCGCTCGTCGCCGTCTATCACGCCGACCATCGCGAGCTTTGTGCGCACGAGCGCGACTGGCCGTTCTCAATCGTGAACATCCTCGAGATCGTCGGCGCCAGCATGGGCCTGCGGCACGAGGATCACTACAAGCGGCTCAAGATCCTGCAGGATGCCGACACGATCCTGGCCGAGTGCCGCGACCTGATGCAAGCGCACCAGCTCGACGAGGCGACCGCGCGCGACGTGATCGTCAAGGGCATGCTGGCGGACCAGCCGCTGCCGCTGATGGGTCGTGCGCGCACCTGAGATGCCGCCGGTCGCGCCGCGCCTTTACATGCGATAGCGGTCGACCGCGCGCGCGTTCCAGATCAGGCCGTTTCCGGGCCGGTCCGGCACCAAGGCGAAGCCATCGACGATGCGCAGCGGTTCCTCGACGATGGCGTTGGCCCAGTCGACGTATTCGAGCCAGTGCCGCGTCGGAGTCGCGGCCAGGAGATGCGCGCTCACTTCCGGAAAGAGATGCGAGGACATTTCGATCCCGTGCTGCGCGGCAAGCGCAGCGGCGCGCTGCCAGCCGGTGACGCCGCCGATCCGTTCGAGATCGGGCATCACGTAGTCGGCGGCGCCGGCGGACAGCGCGGCCGCCATGCCGGTAACCTCGGAAAAATTCTCCCCGACCTGGACCGGAACCGCGAGCTCGCGCACGAGCGTCGCAAGCCCGGCATAGTCGTCATGCCGGATCGGCTCTTCCAGCCAATAAATTCCTTCCCGCTCGAGCGCGCGGCCGCGGATGCGTGCCTCCGCCACGGTGAGCGCCTGGTTGTAGTCGACCATCACGGCGATATCCGCCGGCAGCCGCGACTTCACCACCCGCAGGGCGGCAAGATCCTGCGCGAGGCTCGGATAGCCGAGCCGCAGCTTCACCGCGCGGAAGCCGCCGGCGAGCAGCTGCTCGGCTTCGTCCGCGAGCCCGTCGGGCGGCATCAGGCCGAGCCCGCAACTGTTGTAGGCCGGAATGCGCGTCGGGGTCCCGCCGAGGATCGCCGCGAGCGGGCGGCCGGCGGCGACCGCCAGCGCATCCCAGGCGGCGACGTCGAACCCGCTCATCGCCATGCGCACGATCCCCTGCACGCCGATGAGAGCGAAGCGGCCGGCGAGCTTGCCCCAGAGGTCGACCGGCGCGAGTGGCTCGCCCCTTACGACGCGCGCCACCTCCTCGAGGATGCCGGCGATCGCCGGCGCCGCGGCGCGCACATAGCAGAAGAGATATGAGCGGCCGGTGATTCCCTCTTCGGTCTCGACGTCGATCAGAAGCAGCGGCGCCTTCGTCACCGTCGCGCGGCTGGTGCCGAGCACATGGCTCATCGGCACTTCGACGCCGACCGACCGGACGGCGCGGACCGTCAGATTGGCGGAGGAGGAGACGTTCGCGTCCAATGGCTACTCCGGGCGCTTTCCGTCGGCATAGAGGATGAGGATGTCGCGTACGGCGCGGTTCAAAGGCGTCGGGACGCCGACCTTCGCTCCGAGATCGACGACACCGCCGCTCAGCCATTTCAGCTCGAGCGGCTTTCCATGCTGCAGGTCGTGGTACATCGAGGCGATCATGTCGGGATGCAGCGAGTCGGCGAACGTCAGCCGCTGCTCGGCGAAATCCTCCGCCAAGGCGACGCCGTGCGCGCGCCCGACGGCGATGACCTCTTTCATCAGATCGAGCAGGAATTGGCGCGTCGTCGGGTTCGAGCGGATCGGCCCGAGTGACGAGCGGATGGCGGACGTCGTGCCCGACAGGCCGACGAGGAAGACGTACTTCTGCCAGATCTCGCGGCGGATGTCGGGACTGATCTCGGCATTGATGCCGCCGGCAAGACAATCCGCCAGGAACGCCTCGGCGCGTTGCGAGCGGTGGCCGTCGTACTCGCCGAAGATCAGGCGCTGCATCGGGCCGGTCTGCGCGATGACGCCGGGCCGGGCGATCGTCGTCGCCACGTAGCCGACGCCGCCCATGATTGCCTTGTCGCCGACGATCGGCCGCAGCATGTCGTCCTTCTGCACGCCGTTCTGAAAGGAGATGACCGCGGTCTCAGGGCCGATGACCGGCAACAGCGAGCGCGCGGCGGTCTCGGTATCCCACAGCTTGACGCAGAACAGCACGAGATCGACCGGCCCGATCGTCGCCGGGTCGCCGGTCACCTTGACGCTCGGCAGGTGAAACGAATCGTGCGTGCTTTCGATCGCAAGGCCGTTCTCGCGCATGGCCGCGAGGTGCGCGCCACGCGCGATGAACGTCACGTCGGCTCCCCCCTTGACCAGGCGGGCGCCGAAGTAACCTCCGAGCCCGCCCGAACCCATCACCGCAATTCGCAATTCCTACTCCGAGGCTGAGCCATTGCCGGCGCCCCTGCCCTCAGCCCTTGGCGAGATGGCGCTTGCGCATGCTGCGCAGAGCCGTGATGGCGAGCGCCGCCGTCACTGCATCGAGAATGGCCACGACCACGAAGACGGTGCTCCAGCTGCCGGTCGTCTGCTTGAGAAAGGCAGCGGCGGGCCCGCCTAGAATCGAGCCCACGCCCTGCGCGATATAGAGAAAACCGTAGTTGGTCGCGGCATACTTGGCGCCGAACGTATCGGTCAGCGTCGATGGGAACAAGGAGAAGATTTCGCCCCAGCCGAAGAACACCAGGCCGGTCAGCACGACGAAGAGCGCCGGACGGTCGATGAAGGCGAAGAGCACCAGGATCGCCAGCGCCTCGAGCGAGAACGCCAGCGCCATCGTCGCCTCGCGCCCGATATGATCGGAAACCCAGCCGAAGAACGGACGCGTCAGCCCGTTGGTGACGCGCGAGAGCGTCAACGACAACGGCAGCGCCGCCATCCCGAGCACCAGCAGGTCGGCAACGCCGTATTCCTTGGCAAAGGGCCCGACGTTCGACGTCACCATCAGGCCGCTCGTCGACATCATGCTCATCATGACGAAGAGCAGATAGAAGACGGGGTTTTTCAGCATTTCGCGCGGCGTGTAGTCACGCGTCGTCTGCTGGGTCGTGCGCTCCGCCTCCGGATCATAGCCGAGCGGACGCCAATTCTCCGGTGGCGTGCGCATGCCCTGGGCGGCCGCAATCCCGATCACGCCCTGAATGATCCCCCAGACGATCAGCGTATGCGCATAGCCGGAGCTCTTGATCATGCTGTCGATCGGGAAGCTCGTGAAGAAGGCGCCGAACCCGTAGCCGGCCGCGGCGAGCCCGGCCGCAAGCCCGCGCCGATCCGGGAACCAGCGCACCATCAGGCCGATGATCCCGACGTAGATGATTCCGGTGCCAAATCCGCCGATCACCCCGTAGGTGAGATAGAGCATCCAGACGTTGTCTACGTAGGCCGAGAGCACCCAGCTTCCGCCCGACATCAGCGCCCCGATCGAGATCAGGGTGCGTGGGCCGAAGCGATCGACCAGGTACGCCTGGAACGGAGAAAACCAGGTCTGGAGAATGATCAGAAGAGAGAAGGTCCATTGCAGCTCGGCGAGCGTCGTGCCGAGTTTCTGGTTCAACGGACCCGTGAACAAGGTCCAGACGTATTGCGGGCTCGAGATCGCCATCATGGCAATGAGCCCAAGTACGAGCTGGGTCCAACGCTTCGTGTAGACGTCCGCTCCCGAACCAACGACCGATACCGCCATGACGAGCCCCTCGCTTCAGAGTTGCCGCTCGTTCAGGATAGCTGGCCTTCGCGCGCCCCCGCCAGTCACAAAAGGCGGCTCGGATCGCCGTCAACGCCTATTTTTCCATCGCCGCCTCCGCCTCGAGGCTCGCGACATCGCGGTAGATCGAGGCCACGGCGAGCACTTTTCCGTTCCGATGATAACGCACGAGGCAGTCGCGCCCCTTGATGTCGCCTTCGATCTCGATGCGGTCCCACGTCTCCGCATGGCCGACGTAGTTGATCGGCACGTCGTAGTGCTGGCTCCAGAAAAACGGAACGTCCGCGTAGGGCTCGCGGTAGCCGAGCATGTTGCGGGCGGCGGCCTGCCCTTGCCGCTCGGCGACAACCCAATGCTCGATACGAACATTTTCGCCCGACTGGCGGTCCGGCCAGCGTGCGATGTCGCCGGCGGCAAAGATCCCGGGCACGCTTGTCTCGAGATATTGGTTGACGATCACGCCGCTGTCGACCTTGAGGCCGGCCCCCTCGGCAAGCGCCGTGCGCGGCCTGACGCCGACCCCCTGAACGACCAGATCGGCCTCCAGGCTCGTTCCGCCCTTGAGGGTCGCGCGCTTTCCCTGGATTGCCGTGACCGTATCGCCGAGATGGAAAACGACACCGTGCTCCTCGTGCAGCGCGCGAATGAAATCACCCAGCTCGCCGCCGAGGACGCGTTCCATCAGCCGCGCCTCGGGAGCGACGACATGAACCTCGATCCCGCGCGCACGCAGGGAGGCGGCAACCTCGAGCCCGATGAAGCTCGCGCCGATCACGACGGCACGACGCGCCGTCTTGGCATCGGCGATGATCGCGCGGGAATCCGCGAGCGAGCGCAGGACATGAACATGCGGTTGATCGGCGCCCGGGATCGGCAGCCGCACCGGTTCGGCGCCTGTCGCCAACAAGAGCCTGTCATAGGGCAGCCGGCGGCCATCGGCCAGCACGACCTGCCGCGGCCCGGCCTCGATTCCGGAGACCTCTGCCGCGAGCTGGAGATCGATGCGCTGCTCGCTGTAGAACTCGGGCGGTCGCAATGGAATCCAGTCTTCCGGCGCCGAACCCGCCAGGTAGTCCTTCGACAGATTGGGCCGGTCGCACGGCGGGGCCTCATCGGCGCTCAGCAGCGTCACGTCGCCCTCGAAACCCTCCCGCCGCAGCATTTCGGCGGCCGCGAATCCCGCGGCGCCGCCGCCGACGATCACCATGCGCTTGGGCGCTTGCCCAGCGCCGACGTGGCGAGACCGCGCCGCCGGCTGGACCGCCTCCGCCTTCTCCCGCACGAACAGCTTGCCGTCGCGACGCTCGACCTTCCAACACGCGACCGGCGACAACGCGGGGGCGCGCAACGCCTCGCCGCTACTCAGGCTGAAACAGGCGTGATGCCAGGGGCAGCGCACCGTGTTTCCCACCAGCAGGCCTTCGACAAGGGGCCCGCCGTAGTGGGTGCAAACGGCGCCGATCGCGAAGAACTCGTTGCCGCGCCGGGCCAGCAGAACGGCTTCTTCGCCGACATGTCCGGCGAGCATGGCGCCATCGGCGAGGTCGTCAGGCGAAACGCCCTGCGTCAGATCCGGCCCGGCCGGCTGCGATTGTTCAGTAGCCACGGGGACGCTCCTGAGTTGCAATCATCTTAGACGGTGAGGCTCCCGCCTCAAGGGCCGGCCGGAGCCGGACCGCCGATTGATGCGCGGTCGACCGAAAGGTTCCCAGGTGCGGCGGTGCGACACCGCTGCTCCCCGGGAACCTTTGCGTCTGATCGGTATCTAGCCATCATGCAATCCGGCGACGCCGGAGGAGGATGTGAAATGGAAAGGCTCGTCAATATCAACAGTCGTAGCTCCGACGCGGCCGTCGACACGGAGCATGCGGACGGCTCGGTCCGGCCCTCGCGCACGGAAGTCGAAGACGCGATCCGCACCCTCATCCGCTGGACCGGCGACGATCCCACCCGCGAGGGCCTGATCGAGACGCCCAAGCGCGTTGCCCGCGCGTACGAGGAATGGTTTTCCGGCTACGATGACGACCCCGAAGAATTCCTGCGCCGCACCTTCGAAGAAGTCGCCGGCTATGACGAGCTCGTTCTGTTGCGCGACGTGCGCTTCGTCTCGCACTGCGAGCACCACATGGCTCCGATCATCGGTCGCGCGCACATCGGCTACCTGCCAAGAAACCGCGTGGTCGGGATTTCCAAGCTGGCGCGCCTCGTCCATGTCTATGCACGGCGCCTTCAGATCCAGGAGCGCATGACCGCGGAGATTGCCAACACGCTCGACCGCGTTCTCAAGCCGCACGGTGTCGCGGTCGTGGTCGAGGGGATGCACGGCTGCATGACCAGCCGCGGCGTTCATCAATCCGACGCCACGATGATCACCAGCCGCATGCTTGGAGTCTTCCGCGATCGTCCCGAAACGCGCCAGGAGTTCCTGTCGGCCATCGATTTGCGGGGCGCAACGCGCCTGGGCGGATCAAGTCTCTAGCATCGAATGGACGCTGCCGGGGGAACCACGCCTCACTTTCGCGACTTGCCAAGTGCAATGTGGTGTTTCTGATTCCAAGGACGGAGCGGTCGCATGAGGAAAGCCGTAGCACTCGGCGCGCTGGCGCTGCTGACGCTTTGTGTCACTCCGAACGGCGCTCACGCGGCGTCATGGTGTGCCTACTACGGGCGCGGGCTAGGAGGAACGAATTGCGGATTCAGGTCCTACCGCCAATGCATGGCGGCGCTCAGCGGGAATGGCGGATATTGCAATCGCTCGCCTTACCATTCGGGTGAGCGCCGGCATCGCCGACATCGGTATGACTGATCGGGCCGGGGCGAGGAATCGCTCTCGTCCATTCAGCGGGCCAGTTCGCTCGCTGCGAGCAGCTTCCAGAGCCGGCGAGAGTCGCCCAGCGACTCAGCCTGGCCGACCGCCGCCCCCGGGCCGGCATCCACGCGGCGGTGCAGATAGATCGAAACGGTCTCGACGATTTGGCGCAATTGCGGGTGAACCATGTCGGCGAGGACGAGCATCGTCATCCAGATCGCGACGCCGACCAGAGCGAATCTGACTGTGAGGCGGGACAAGGTCGGCATGGCGATGCGTCGGCGAGACGAGCGTCAACAACGCGCCACAAACGCGCAACGCCTCGATTTTGTTTCAGTTGCGGCGAAACGAAGAGGCGTCGCGGCGACGCGCGTTCGAGGGCGCCGCAACGGCGGTGTCCGTCCTCTTGCCACGCCTGTGACCTGGTCGGCGTGAACGGTTCGCGGCCCCGATCGGCGCCTGCGACATCCGCAAAAATCCGTATCACGCCCAGCCCCGACTTTCGGACAGCCGGCTGGCCGTCTTCCCGAGCGCTTCAAATAGTTTTGACAGAACTGTCCGGGTCAAATCCTGTTGACGAAGAGGACAACCCGCGCGGCTGTTCGCTGAACGAAGGAGCGCCTTCCATGTGTGACTACAGTCTTCACCACGTTGCATCGCGGCCGGCGAAAGTCGGCGACAAGCTGGTATCGACCAACTTCAGCAACTCGATCACGCGCGGCTTCGCCGCCGTCGGCGAGCCGAGCGTTGCGGTCTGCCTGCTTCCGGGCACGGAAGTGGCATTCGAGCAGGACGTGGAATGCCATGACGCCTCGGGACGGCTTGGCCCCGGCCTGCCGATCAAGAAAGTGGCGCAAAAGGTTGCCCGATTCCAGCAGGTGAATATGGATCAGCTCCATATGCACCACGATGCGCTGGAATTTCCCGACGGGCAGATCGTCCTGGTGACCCATCTGTGCGAGGGTCAGAGCGCCACCGTGCTGCAGCTGCCGGCTTCGCCGCATGCCGAACACGACCACCACGAGGCAGCCCCTCGGAATACCGCAGTGCGCGAGCAAGCCTGAACAGGCATCGCCGGCGTCCCGCCCGGGCGGGGCGCCGGATTTCCTGCAGACGCCCTGACCCTTGGGGACCCAGTGCACACCAGGCTCCGTTGAGGCTTCGGCCCCCAACACCGACCGGACGCAAAACGACCTCGGCGTGGTCGAAACGCACGCCGAGGTCGCGGAACCGGACGGCCGGAGCTGGGGGGCTGAGTGCAGCCGCCGGCTCCCCACTTCAACATCCGTGTCCACCGGAAGTTCCGGACGGCCCGCTCCGGTGGAAAACTTTGGGCGGATTGCGCGTAAGCCCGGAAGGTATTTGGACCCGGCGTCCCTTGCTTCTCACCGTCGCCGCCGGTGATGGTATTTTCGCGTGGGTCGGAGCGGCTGGTAGCGCGGGTTTTCCAGGCAGAAGCCGCCCGTCCCCGGCCGGAAAGCCAGGCATTGCTGGAAGCTCTCGTAGCCGCAATCGTGCAGCCAAGGGCCGATCAGGCACCAGGGCGATGGACGAAAGGAGAATGACGGCGCCGCGACGGACGGGCCGCAGGCCAGCACGCCCCCCGCCAAGGCCAGACCGATCGATCGGACAAGCAGCGATCCCCGCGAGTTCACCCTCTGCCGATACCTCCAGTCCCTCAACGCCCTTCCATGACTCTCCGGCAGGACGCCCTCAGCCGCCTCATGTTGTCGCGCAAGCAGTCCGCGATCGCATAGTCGCCCCCACGGACCCCGCGACAAAAGCGGGCGACGTCGGACCTGCAGGCGCGTTGCTGCTCCTCGGACCCGGCGTGCCTGTTCTGGGCCACGGCGAGGGATGGCGCGATGGCCAACGCGACCAACAGGACAGCAAAACCGCGAGACATCTCTTCCTCCTGCGCACAACAGCAGCCGACGGCCGCACGGCCTTGTAACGCCGGAGCATCCATCATTGTTCGCACTGCGGCATGCCGCTCCCGCGGGCGCCCGGCAGCCCTCCGCATCAGTATCGGACACCCCGGCGGCGGGCCAAGCCGGGCCTGGTCCGCCTAGGCCGTGCGCGCGGCGACGAGGAACCTTTCGACTTCCGCTTTGAGCTTG
>CAZIGW010000180.1:0-2674 GCA_964538565.1 uncultured Hyphomicrobiales bacterium
CGTGAGCACTTCCACGCCGCGCGTCATGCCTGCCGCCACCGTCGTCCCCGGCGGGTTCGGCTCGACGTATGCGACGAACGCCTGCCGATTCGGCGGCAACGTCTGCGTGAGCGCCCACCTTAGGCCATAGGACACTTCCTCTCCGGCCGTCGATAGCGAATCCCAGACATCGGTCGGGTACGTGAAATGGAATTTGTCTTTCGGCGCGCCCGTCGGGCTCAGTCCCGAGGTCTTGAGCCGGTCGAAGTAGTCGGCGGTCTGATACAAGTTCGGATCGAGATCCGGCACCTCGCTGTACCAGAGATACGTCTCGTTGGTCCACGAGCGCAGGAAGTTGTTCTCATCGAGCCTCGAGCCGCGCGTGTCGGGATAGGGGCTGCCGGTGAACGGATCGATCCCCGAGCGCGGCGCTGCGCAGCGATTGATGAAATTCGAGGATGGCTGGAACACGCCCGGCACCCAGGTGCTGCCGCCGGAGCCGCCCCCGCCACCACCTCCTCCGATGCCACCTCCACCCCCGGCCAAGGAGCTGCCACCCCCACCGCCGCCGCAACTCGCCAACACCAATGAGAAGATCGCGAGTGCGAGCCACCCTGGCACACCGTGCCCGCGCGGGTTCCATGATCTCATCGAGACTCCCTCTTGTCGGATACTTATGTCCTACTCCCAGGGCGGAAGCACGCTCACTCGTACGTGCGCATGCACTCCCGGCTCACGCGGCCGCTCCCACCAGCGCTCCGACCCCCGCGGTGATCGCCATTGCAAGCCCTCCCCAGAATACAACGCGCGCAGCCGCGCGGAGAGGTCGCGCGCCGCCTGTTTTCGCCGACACCACGCCGAGAACGGCGAGAAAGACCAGCGAAGCGCCGGCAGTAACCGGCACTAGCAAATTCTGTGGAGCAAGTATCACTACCAGCAGTGGCAAAATCGCGCCGGCTGCGAAACTGGCGGCGGATGCGAGCGCCGCCTGGATCGGCCGCGCCGCCGTGATGTCCGAGATGCCGAGCTCATCGCGCGCGTGAGCGCCGAGCGCATCGTGCGCCATGAGCTGCACGGCCACCTTGCGCGCGAGATCGCGCTCGAGTCCGCGGCCGATGTAGATGCGCGCCAGCTCCTCGAGCTCCGATTGCGGCTCCTCCGCGAGCTCCCGCTTTTCCTTGGCGAGGTCCGCCTCCTCGGTATCCGACTGCGCGCTGACCGAGACGTATTCACCTGCGGCCATCGACATCGCGCCGGCGACCAGCGCCGCCACGCCGGCAATCAGGATGCTGCTCTGGGACGCCGCGGCGGCGGCCACTCCGAGAATCAGACTGGCGGTGGAGACGATGCCGTCATTGGCACCCAGCGTGGCGGCACGCAGCCATCCGAGGCGCGTGACTTGATGGCTCTCGCGATGGCGAGCACGACTCGCGCGCCTCATGGACTTCGCTGCTCCTCAGGTATCGGTCGCCGCCTCTGCCGAGCGGCGCGCGGGAGTGTAGAGCGCGCCGCTCACAACGCAATACCGTCCGGCGCCGCCCGCGCTCAGAGGAGCCGGCTCAACTGCGTCGCATACCAGCGGTCGAAGGTATGCACGCAATCTTCCGTGGGCTGATACGGGCCCGGGCGGAAGCCTCGCGACGCGACCCCCACCTGCGTACGCTCGCACAACGCCCAGTCCTGGCGATTGGTCACGTCCCAGAACTCGACGATATCCGATGTGTCCGCGTTCTTCGCGATGGCCTCCTGCGTCACCAGCCACTCGCACACGATGTGCGTGCGATCGGGCGACACCGGCCAGGCGGTGTGAGTCAGCACGTAATCCGGATGCGGGCTCAGCAACAGATTCGGATACACGAGGTAGTAGTGCACCAGCCGGCAGTCCTCGTGCGTCAGGCCGGGGATCGTCGGGAGATCGCTCTTGCCGCTCATCGACATCGTGGCGATGCCCTCCCGGAGCATCATCGGGCCGCCGTTGAAGCAGTCGCCCGTCTCGCTCTTGCGCACGCTCCGCGGAAGCGCCTGGCTGATGCGATGGAGCTGGGGATGCGCGCCCGCACAGTGATAGCACTCACTGTAGTTCTCGCAGATGAGCTTCCAGTTCGCCGCCACGTCGTACTCGATGCGCTTGCCGCATACGAGGTCTCCCATGCGGAAGCGGCTGAGATCGGGAAGCTCCCGGAAGTGCACGGCCAGTGGTTCCGCCTCGGCGTCCAGGTTGGCGAAGAGGAAGCCGTGAAAGGGCTCGAGCCGCACGGGAACGAGCGGAAACTCTTCCTTGCGGAAATCGGCGCCCATCTGCGGGGCGTTATGCAGCGTGCCGTCGATGTTGTAGCTCCATGCGTGATACGGGCACACGACCCGCGAGAGTCCGTTGCCACAGGGCGCATCGAGCAGCTTCGAACCGCGATGGCGACACACGTTGTAGAAGCCGCGCACGCGCCCATCGCGACCCCGGATGAAGATGATGGAGTTGCCCGCGATGTCCCTCACGAAATAGTCACCGGCCGCGGGCACGTCCAATTCGCGGCCGACGCACAGCCACTGCCGCGCGAAGATGCCGCTCTGTTCGAGTCGGAACACATCCTCCGACGTGTAGACGGCGCCCGGCAGCGTGCGCGCCTCTGCGAAAGGCTGCAGCGTGCGCGCGAGTCCGGCGCGAATGCTCGAATCGATCTGCATTGCCATGCTCATC
>CAZIGW010000181.1:0-8087 GCA_964538565.1 uncultured Hyphomicrobiales bacterium
ACCGCATTGGCGATCTTAGGATCGGCAACAAGCACGTCCTTGACGTCGCGCGGCAGGTCAACCACGACCGACTTGCCGATTCCGAGCGGGACGAAGCGCGAGCCGGAATCGGCCGCGGCGACGTGGATCTCCGGCGCGCGCGAATCGACGCGCAGATCGCTCGCCTGCGTGCCCTCCGGCGCGAAGCCGAGCCAGGCGACGGCCATGCAAGCCACGGCGGGCGCGATAGAGATCGATCTCCTGCTCGGCATGGCCCAGTTCCCCTTCCCTGCTCTCACTTCGGCATCGTCGTGGTCGTCACCCCGAAACGAACCATGTTGAGGCGTCCGGCCGTGCGTTCACGGCCATCGGTCACCGCGTGGCCGGACGGATTGGAATCGGCAAGGCTGCGCAGGGTGAGCGACAGCGTTCCGAGTTGGCGGGCGAGCGTGAGCACTTCGGCCTGGCGCTGCGTGAGCTCGAGCGTCGCCGTCTTGCCGACCACCACCTTTTGCCCGTTCTTCTCCTCGACCGTCTGGTCGATCGCCAGCACCCGTACGTCGCTCAGGATCGTTTCGCTGACGTGCGATTCGACCCCCGACGCCCTTTCGGCCTCCCGGTCGCGCCGCGACAGGATCACGTCCACGTGGTCGTTGGGCAGGATGAAGCCTCCCGCCCCGGTTTCAGGAGAGATGTCGGTCGACACGGCGCGCATGCCGGACGGCAGGATCGCCGCCATGTAGCCGGACCCGTTCGCTTTGATGAGCTTGGATTCGCGAATCGGCTCGCCGGCCGCGATGGGGCTGCGGGCGATGGAGCCGGCCAATTCCTCGGCGGCCTTGGGGCGATCCGATTTGTGGATGAAGACCGAGCTCGCGGAGGCGGCGGGCCAGACCTGCCATTGCACGTCCTGGGCGCTCAGCTTCTGGCCGAGCCCGATATCGCCCTTGGCGACCAGGACCTCGACCGTCTGCAGCTGGGCAACAGGGGCCGGCGCCGGCGGAGGGGCCTTCGAGCCCGAACCGCCCGCGAGCATGGCGGCGAGCCCGCCCGCGGCGAGCGCCACCAGCAAAACGGCAATACGCGCGATCTTCATACGCTTCACGCTCCACCTGACGCGACGGCCGCGGCGGCCGTCGTGGTTGGATTTCACCAGCCAAACGTCAATTCATGGTTAATGAGGCGTATCCAGTCGCATAAATGTAGGCGGGAGACGGGGGAGCTACCCGCCGAGCCCGGTCATCCAGGCCGTGGTCGGGTAGATCAGGAGCGCGGCGATCGCCAGCGCGATCCCGTAGGGCACGCCGCCGCGCGGGTCGTGCAGCCGTTCGGCCCAGACCTTGCCGCTGAGCAGGCCGGGCAGCGGCCACTTGCGGAATTCGAGCAGCAGCAGGGTGAGCCCGCCGCCGAGCAGCGAGGCATAGAGCACGTACTCGAGCAGATGCGCCCAGCCGAGCCAGAGCACGCTCGCAGCCGCGAGCTTCGCGTCGCCGCCGCCGATCCACCCGAAGGCGAACATGGCAAAGGCGACCGCGAGCACGAGGAGCGCGCTGCCGACGTGGATCGCCATTTCGTCGAGCGGCATCCCGACCGCAACGGCGAGGATGAAGAACCCGGCGACAAGAACGAGCGAGATCTTGTTCGAGATCGTCATCGTGAATAGGTCGCTCGTCGCCGCGAATGCCATGGCGGCCGGAAACAACACGAGCGCGATCGCGGTCGTCAGCATGGTCCCCGTCTTCCCGATCTCGACAACGTGCGGGCGGATTGCGCGAGTTCCCGGCGGCAATCCGCGCACGCGCCGCATCTTGCATGTCCGGGATTAACGCGTGGTTCGCGCGAGGCGCGAACGGGCCGGCCCGGGCAACGTGGGTGGCGCACGTCCTCGCACAAATGAAAAGGCCCCAGCCGGGCGGCCGGGGCCTTTTTTGAAACGAAGGGCCGAGCGGCTTACTTCGTGAGCGAGGTGTTGATGTTCGTGAAGGTGTTGTTGAGGGTCGAGCCGAGGGTCTGCACGGCGACGATGATCACCACCGAAATGCCCGCAGCGATGAGGCCGTATTCGATGGCCGTGGCGCCGGACTCGTCACGCAGAAAACGCTTGAACGAAGACATCGAGTTCTCCCTGTCATTCACCGGCCGCGGCCGGATGTGTCGCCGGCCCACGCCGGACGCGGGGGGCATTCTGCTGTTGAACTTTCAAAGGGAGGTAAAATGAAGCCGAGAAATTCGAGGTATCGAATAACCGATTGTTAGCCTGCCAGGCGGCGCGGATGCGGCCGACCCCGCGGGACCGGGAGGAGGTCCGAAGGGGCCTCGGCCGCCTCCCGCGCCCCGCCGGCCGGTCACTTCGCCAGCTGCGTGTTGATCCCCGTGAATACGCCGTTCAAGGTGCTCCCGAGGTTCTGGACCGCAGCGATGATGACAACGGAAATGCCGGCCGCAATCAGCCCGTACTCGATGGCCGTCGCGCCCGATTCCTCGCGCAGGAAACGCATCAACTTGGACATCGTCTT
Source organism: uncultured Hyphomicrobiales bacterium (assembly GCA_964538565.1). Taxonomy (GTDB): domain Bacteria; phylum Pseudomonadota; class Alphaproteobacteria; order Rhizobiales; family Xanthobacteraceae; genus CAYVBN01. The sequence continues at coordinate 2,496 of CAZIGW010000181.1, forward strand.
CTCCCTGATCGTTGGGCTTCCGGACCACGCCGGACGCTGCGTCAATCGTCTCGGGAATTTCCGAAGATGTGGTAAAGTGATGGTGAGCTTTGCGTGGGCGCGACGCGACGGATTCTTAACCATCGGAGCAAATGATCGCCGGACCCCGGGGCGCGGCATCGACGGCGGCGCGGCGGGATTCGGCCGGAAAATCGGAAAGCCGGCGACGCCGCCTGCGCGAGGCTTGGCGGCCATCGAACCGGACGGCGCGCGCTCGAACGCCTGTTGCGGCGCGTGCGGCCGCCCGCCCGCTATTTCATGGTGATATCGCCGTCGAGGTGGACGAAGGTGGTCCGAAGACTGTTGCCCAGCGAATTCACGACGGAGATGATCGCAACCGAGATGCCCGCGGCGATCAAGCCATATTCAATCGCGGTTGCACCGGAATCGTCCGTGATGAAACGCTGCACCAACGCCTTCATGATTTGCTCCCCTCGTCCCGCGCGTTCTCGAGCCATGGGCCACGTTTTGGCGAAGCCTTTCGGGCTCATTTGCGATCCGGCGGCACCGTAGGAGTTCGGCAATTACGTGGCGGTTAATCGCAGCTAACAAAACGATCGGCCTTTTAGTGATTTTGCGTGTGGTTAAGAAGATATTGTCCTGCTCGTCCTGGTGGCGCCGGTACACGGCGTCGTTTCCACCGCGATCGATCGTCGACAACGCGCGAAAGTGCCCGGATGCGGCGAACGTGCCATTTGGACTTCATTCACCAATTTGCAGTCAACTCGTGGAGAGCGCGCTTGCGGCGATGGTGAGCCGCACGATGCGACAGGGCTGAGGGGTTTGCATGACCGCGCGTTTTGGGGTCCGTTGCCGCCGTGGTGCCGGTTTCGCGTTCGCGGTCGCCGCCGCTGCGGCGGCGATGATCGCCGCTCGATCGGCCAGCGCCGCCGAGGTTCTCACGGTCCACATGGACCAGGCGAGGCTCGCCAAGCTGCCCGATCAGGTCGCCACCCTGGTGGTCGGCAATCCGCTGATCGCCGACGTATCGATTCAGCCCGGCGGCCTGATGGTCATCACCGGCAAAGGCTATGGGGTTACGAACCTGGTCGCCCTCGATCGCAATGGCACGGTCCTGATGGACAAGGACATCCAGGTCGAGGGTCCGCGCGACATCGTCGTCGTATACCGGGGCGTCGAACGAGAATCCTACAGCTGCGCTCCAAAATGCCAGCGGCGCATCACGCTTGGCGATTCTCCGGATTACTTCGACACCACGCTCGGCCAGACCGGCACGCTCAGCAGCCGCGCGCAGGGCAACGCGGCGCAGAGTTCCTCTCCGGGCCGCTGACGACGGTCATGGTTAGCGCCATCTGAATACCGGCCCCCACCCGGTCCGGCAAAGACACAATAATTCGCCAACGGATTTTGCGTAATTCTGCCGGTTGCGCGCCGCGACGGCCGCCTTCCGGCGGACTTCGCACAGTCCCGACGCGCGCAGGCAACACGGACGAACGCATGATCCGGGATGTTTCGCCATGCTCAAGATGACGCGGTATCGAGGCCTGGCTGCGGTTCGGCGGTTCATTCGGCGCGACGACGGCGCCACGGCGGTCGAGTTCGGCTTTGTGGCCGGGCCGTTTCTCCTGCTGTTGCTGATGATCTTCCAGACCGCGATGGTCTTCTTCATCGACCAGGGGCTGGAGACCGCGGCCGCCGCGGCGGCGCGCCTGGTACTCACCGGCCAGGCCCAGACGCTCAATCAATCCGACTTCAAGACGGCCGCCTGCGCGGCCATCACCTCGTTCCCGATCGACTGCAACAAGGTCTTTGTCGACGTCCAGCCGTCCTCCACCGGAACGTTCTCCGGCATCACGTCGAGTTCGACGTCGTCGGGACTGCCGGCATCGAGCACGGTCGACCCTTTGACCGGCAAGACCACCTACTACGACTCCGCCGGCAATCAGATCGATCCGGCCTACAATGTCGGCGGACCCGGCACCATCATGGTGGTTCGGCTTGCCTACCAGATGCCGCTCGTGATCCCGTACGTCAGTCGATACCTGTCGGATTCGCGCGCCGGCGACCTCCGCCTGCTCGTGGCGACCGCCGCTTTCCGCAACGAACCCTGACGCGAGCCTCCGAGGCGCTACGATGCTCCGACGATTGACCCCCCTCCTCCCGGACCGATTGCGCGCCGTCGGCAGCGACGAGCGCGGGATGTCCGCGGTCGAGTTCGCGATGCTCGCGCCGCTGATGATCACGATCTACTTCGGCTGTGTCGAGGCCTCGCAGGCGTTCGCCGCCGCCCGCAAGGTGACGCTCGTGACCCACACGGTCGCCGACCTGGTGGCCCAGGCCTCGCAGCCGATCACGAACATGAGCGACATCCTGGCGGCCGGACAGGCGGTGATCCTGCCGTTCTCGGCCGGCACCCTGCACGTGCAGGTGACGAGCATCACGTTCGATGCGTCCGGCAATGCGTCGATCGCCTGGACGAAGACCTACAACTGGTCGAGCCCGGTGCAGCTTCCGACGCTCGACCGGGCCCTGATCACGCCGAGCAGCTCGCTCATCTGGACACAGACCCAATACGAGTACACCCCGCCACTCGGGGCGCAATTGCTGAAGATGCTCGGCCTTGCCAGCGGCACGCTCACCCTCACCGACCAGACGTTCCTGCGTCCGCGCGTGCTCGACCCGATTCCCCTGCCGACCGGGTGAGCGGTTCGCATCCCGGCGATCCGCTCAGACCGGCAACGCCGTCGTCGACTTGATTTTCTCCATCGCAAAGCGCGACGTGACGTTCTTCAGCGGGACGGCCCCGATCAGGCGTTTGTAGAACGCGTCGTAGCCATGCATGTCGGGAACGACGACGCGCAGCATGTAGTCGACGTCTCCGGCCATCCGGTAGAATTCCATCACCTCCGGCATCGCCCCGACCACCTTGGCAAAGCGCTTCAACCATTCCTCCGAATGATCGCCGGTCTCGATCGACACGAACACCGTGATGCCGAGCCCGAGCTTGTCCTGGTCGGCGATCGCGACGCGCCGCAAGATGACGCCTTCGGCTTCGAGCTTCTGGATTCGCTTCCAGCACGGGGTCGAGGAGAGCCCGACCCGGCTGCCGATTTCGGCCACCGAAAGCGAGGCATCCTGCTGCAGCACCGCGAGGATTTTCCGGTCGATGTTGTCCATTCTTCGGGTCTCGTAAAGCAGAGAAGATTGTTGGCCCTCTTGCGGGATCTGTAGAACATATTTTCTAAACACCCGGGACGGCTTCTACTTAAAGAGAAATATATTCCATTTCAAGACCTTCGCGCCATGGCCACGCCGCACGCGGCGCCCGGCCGGCCATCAAGGCCGCCCGCAGCCCGGCAGATCAGCGAAGGACGTCGTCACCCCGCTCGAGCCAGGCGCGGATGATGTGATGCGCGATGGCGATGGGTGGCGGCGTCGTCAGGCCGTGCGGATGCTGCCCGCGATACATGGCGGCGATCTCGTCGCGCGCGAACCAGCGGGCCGCCTCAAGCTCGCTGTGGTCGACCGTGATCTCGCGCGACAGCGCCCGGGTGTGGCAGCCGATCATCAGCGACATCGGGAAGGGCCAGGGCTGCGACGCGAAATAGGCGACCTCTCCGCAGATGACGCCCGTTTCCTCCCGCGTCTCGCGCCGCACGGCCTCTTCCACGGTTTCGCCCGGCTCGACGAATCCGGCGAGGCACGACCACATGCCGGGTGCGAAGCGCGTCTGTCGCCCCAACAGGCAGCGGTCGCCGTCGATCGTCAGCATGATGACGACGGGATCGGTGCGCGGAAAGTGCTGGGCCTTGCACGCCGGGCAATCGCGCCGCCAGCCGGCCTGCACGAGCTTCGTCGGCGCGCCACAGACCGCGCAGAAGCGGTGACGGGCATGCCAGGCGAGGAGCGCCTTGGCTTCGGCGAGCGGAGGCAGATGCTCGGCCGCAACGAGTCCCTGCACGGCGATCGAGCGCAGATCGCGGACGACGAGATCGCCGCGGCTCTTGAGCTGGTCGACCTCGGCCGCGAAGAGCCCGGTCCCAAAACGGCCGACGCCCTCGGCCAGTCCGAGGAACACCACGTCCCCGCCGCCGAAGGCGCGCGCCTCCGCAAGCGTGAACAGAGGATCATGCGGACCGGTTGCGGCTTTCAAGACCACGAATTCGCCGGCGGTCAGATAGGTCCGCGCCGTATCGCCGGACTGCAACGCCGCGATCACCGCCGGGTCGCCGCGCAGTTCGGCCGCGCGTTCGAGCGGATTCGGCGTGTAGCCGAGCCGGGGGCTCGGCCCGAGATCGTGACGAGACGGCATGAGGGTCTCCGGCGGGACTCCGACGGTGACACGATGCAGCAGGTGACGCAACGGGCGCAGCCCCGTCAGGCTGTCGCGATCCGGCTGCGCAAGGTTGCCAGCAGGCGTTGGCGCGCCGCGGGCGCGTAACGCCGTGCCGGCGCATGGCCCCACACCGGTCGCGGCCAGGCCGGATCGTCGCGCCGCCGCGCCACCAGGTGCACGTGGAGCTGCGCCACGACATTTCCGATCGCCGCAATGTTGAGCTTGTCGCACGGCGCGACGTCCTTGAGCACCCGGCCGACCGCGGCGATTTCCCGCATGAGTTGCGCCTGCTCGAATTCCGCGAGATCGGTGATCTCGACCGCCGCCACGCGTCGCGGAACCAGCAGGAGCCAGGGATAGTTCGCGTCGTCCATCAGCAGGAGCCGGGACAACGGCAGATCGCCGACCGCGAGCGTGTCGGCGGCGAGTTGCGGATGAAGGGACCACGCGGTCGAATCGGGCATGGGACGGGCCGGTTCGGCAATCCCGACGTCCTAGCACGCGGTCGGCGGCGCGCGCTTGCTTTCTCGTTCCGTTCCGCCGATATAGGGGCGGGAGGTTGGCGGTGGACGAGCCACTCGCCAACCGGGTCAGGTCCGGAAGGAAGCAGCCCTAACGAGCTCCGGTTCGGGTCGCTCGTCAGCCTCCCACCGAATTCTCCAAGGCGAAGACCGGATGGCGAAGCACGTGACACGCGGACACGTGACCGCGCGGCGGCGGGAGAGAGCATGAGCGACGCCGGGACGCCAACGGCCGCCGATCCGGGCCTCGGCGCCGCGCCGTCCGTGGCGCACGCCGGGACCTACCGGGTCCTCGCCCGCAAGTATCGGCCCGCCTCCTTCGACGACCTGATCGGCCAGGACGCGATGGTGCGGACGATCTCCAACGCGTTCGACACCGGCCGCATTCCGCAGGCGTGGATCCTCACCGGTGTGCGCGGCGTCGGCAAGACGACGACCGCACGCATCCTCGCGCGCGGCCTCAACTACGAGCTGCCCGACGGGTCCGGTGCACCGACCATCGACATGCCCATCCTGGGGGTGCACTGCCAGGCCATCATGGAGAGCCGGCACGTCGACGTGCTGGAGATGGACGCCGCCTCGCACAACAGCGTCGACGACATCCGGCAGATCAACGAGGCGGTCCGCTACGCACCGGTCTCGGCGCGCTACAAGGTCTACATCCTCGACGAAGTCCATATGCTCTCGAGCGCCGCGTTCAACGCGCTGCTCAAGACGCTGGAGGAACCGCCGCCG
>CAZIGW010000182.1:0-13621 GCA_964538565.1 uncultured Hyphomicrobiales bacterium
TCCGCGCCATCCGCGATGCTCGACAGGGTCTGCGCCTTGTCCTCCATGCTGGCGACGTTCTCCGCCACCGCACCCACAACCGCAGTCACGGCCGCGCGGAAATCGGCGATGACGCGCTCGATCTCGGCGCTTCGTTCGCGATGCGCGCTCTGTTCGGAGCGTTCGCGTTCCGCCAGGGTTCGCCGCTCGATCTCGCCGTCGCGGAACACTTCCAGTGAACGCGCCATCTCGCCGATCTCGTCGCGGCCGGCTATCCCGGCAATGGAGAGATTCGTGTCACCCTCGGAGAGCTGCCGCATCGCCCGGCTCAGCGCGACGAGGCGGCGGACGAGCCCGCGCTCGACATAGAAGACCGCGATGCCGGCCGCCGCCAGAATGCTCGCTACGGCGACGATGAGCAGCAGCGTGCGCTTGCGGCCGAGTTCGCCCGACAGATCCGCCGCGCCCTGCTTGACGCCCGATTCGGCTTCGCTGACGAGCCCGGCGACCGCGTCGTCGAGTTCGCGCTGGATCGCCACGTTCGAGGCGACGGCCGCGTCGGCGCGGGCGATGGCCTTGAGCTCCTGGTCGCGCAAGGCAAAGACGTTGTCCCGGTCGTTGCCGAGAGCGAGGAGTTCAGCCGCATCCTTCTTGACCGCGGCGTTCGACAACGAGCCGATCGACTTGCCGAGAAGCTGGGCGGCCGCCTTGAAACGGTCCTGGATCGGCACGAGCTGCGCGCTGTCCCGCGCGGTCGATGCCTCGCTGATCAGACTCGTGACCAGATGCGTCTGCGCGGCGATCTCCAGCGCGTTGCGAAGCGCGGCCACCTGATTGGCGACGAGGTCCTTCACCAGCTTGCTCGAGCGCTTGACCGCCGATTCGCTCTGCAGAACGAGATCGAAGTTGAGATCGTCCACCAGCGTGGCAAGCAGTTCGGTGAGGCCCTGCTGGGCGCGGAAGATCTTCTCCAGCCGCGCGTTGTAGGAACCCGGTCCCGCATCCGACCTGAAATCGGCGAGACCGGCGAGATCGTCCACCTGCTTGCGCAGCGTCGCGAAACGCTGGTCGGCCGGCAGCTTCTCGAACCGCCGCTTGACGCGCAGGCTCGACGCGGCGAAGCGATCCTGCAACATGACGAGGATCGGCCGGGCGTTCGTCAGCGCGCTGGCGCTGAGCAGGCCGGTCATCAGATTGGTCTCCGCGCCGATTTCGACGATCGTCTGCATCAGGTGAAGGCCGTCGTTGACCAGCGACTGGATCGTCTTGTCCGCGCCGCGGCCGACATCCTGCGCGCTCGTCACCACGTCGAAATAGGTGTCGTCCACGATCGGCGTGAGCTTTTCGCTGATGGTCGTGTGAACCTTGTGCACGGCGGCGAGCTGGGATTCGAGCTTCGCGCGCAAGGCGGTTCGCTCGGAGATGGCGCCCTCCAGCGCCTTGAGATTGCCGTCGAGCCGCCGGGTGATTTCCTCGACCTTCGCAAAACCCGCGCCGCTCGCCCCCGCGTTCTGCAGGCGCTGCATGATGTCCTTGAGCTCGCGGCTCTTGGCGGCGATCGCGGACGAGATCGTCGCCTGGTCGGCGGCCGAGCGTGCGCTGACGAAGCGCGCGGCGGCGGCGGATATCTCCCCGGAGGCGACCGACAGCCGCATCGCATCCGTCATGGTCGGCACGTCGCGGCCGGCCATGCGCTGGAATCCGCGGTCGATCGCGGAGAACGAGGTGATCGCCAGCGCCGCGGCAACGACGGTCATCACCGCCGCCATGCCGAAAGCCGCCTGCAGCCTGGCCTTCACGCCGAAGCGCGTCCCGAGGAGGCCGCGCGATTGCGACCCGGCCCGCCGTCCCGCCTGCGCGGAATCGGCGCTTGGCACCGAACTGCCGTCTGCCCTCACGGTCCCCACCCCCAGGCTTCGATGCGCCGCTACATCGTCAGCTTCGTCAGCTTCTCGACCGGCTTGAAGGATCCATCGGATTGGATGACGGTCATGAAGACCTTGCCGAGTGCCTCGGTCCTGTCCGGACCGAGCGTCATCGACAGCCCGCCGATGTCGAAGCTGCCCGAACTTTTCAGCGCCTTGAGCAGGGCGTCGCGGGTCGGCTCGCTGCCGGCCCTCTCCAGGGCCGCGACCGCAAGGCGACCGACCAGATAACCCTCGAGCGAGACAAAATCGGGCTGCGCGGCCGCATCGACCGCCTTGATGGCGGCCCGATAGTCGGCAACCACCTTGAGCGAATCGTCCCACGGGAAGGGGACGACCTGCGAGACGACCACGCCCTTGCCGTCCTCGCCCAGTTCCCTGGCGAGCGCGCTGGCGCCGACGAAGGAGATGTTGACGAAGACCGGCGTGAACTCGAGCTTGTGCGCGAGCTTGATGAACTCGGCGCACGGCTTGTAGGCGCCCACCATCACCACGGCTTCGGGCTCCGCCCCCCGAAGGGCGAGAAGCGGCGTCTTCACCGCGACGGTGTTGCGCTCGTAGGTGCCCTCGGCGACGAGCTTGAGACCGCGCTTGTCCAGCGCCTTTTTCACGCCGTCGAGTCCCGAGCGGCCGAACGCGTCATCCTGGTAGAGAATGCCGATGTTCCTGATGCCGAGATCCTCGGTCAGGTGCTTGATCCAGGCCTCGGTCTCCGCGTCATAGCTCGCGCGGACGTTGACGACGTTGTCGAGGCCCGGATTGCGCAGGAACCCCGCACCGGTGAACGGGCCGATGAACGGCACATGCGCCGCAGTCGCGATCGGCTGTGTCGCCGCCGATGTCGGCGTGCCGACCGGGCCGATGAGCGCGAAGACCTTGTCTTCCTCGATCAACTTTTTCGTCTGCACGATCGACCGGTCGGGTTCGTAGCCGTCGTCGGCGGTGATGAGCTTGAGCTTGCGGCCATTCACGCCGCCCTTCCGGTTGGCTTCATCGAAGGCCGCCTGTATTCCAAGCCGCATGCCCTGACCGAGCGCCGAGGCCGGCCCGGAGAAGACGGCCGCTTCACCGAAGACCACCGTATCGGCGCTGACGCCGACTTCGGCCGCAGCCGGTCCTGAAATCGAGATCGCGAAAACGCACGCGCCAACGAAGAGCGCAGTTCTGGTCAGAGCCGACATGAGAAATCCTCGGTCTCCTCCCGCCGCCGTCCCTACTATCGTACTGCCGCGTAAAAAAATAATTACGCAGCGTAAGGGACACATACGCCTGCATGAATACCGCGGTCGGGCAGGTCCGGCGGCTCGCGCCGGCTCTGCCGGCTCTGCGTCACGCCGGCGCGTAGGAGAGGAATTCGAGCAGCGAACCGTCCGGGTCGCGGAAGTAGACGCTCGTGCCGAGGCCGCGCGCGCCGCTGCGCGCGACCGGACCGAGCTCGATCGGGACGCGGCAACGCTCGAGATGGGCGATCCCTTCACCGATAAGGCCGTTCCATTCGAAACAAAGATCGCTGTTGCCGGGCATGACGGGCTTTTTCGCCACCGGCTCGGGATTCACTCCCGGCCCGTGCAGGTTGAGCTGGACGTCGCCGCACCGATAGGCCCATCCCCGCCCCCGCGGCACGAGCTCGGCGCCAAGCACCTCGCGATAGAAGGCGTTGGAGCGCGCCCAGTTCGAGACGTGAACGACGCAATGATCGAACTTCACGCTCACGGTCATCGGCCGGCCCTCCGGCGCCTCAGCCTTTCACGCGCATGAGACGTGCGCGCTCGCGGTCCCACGCGCGGCGGCGCTCGGTTTCGCGCTTGTCGTGCAGCTTCTTGCCGCGCGCGAGGGCAATCTCGACCTTGGCGCGGCCCTTGTCGTTGAAATAGAGCTTGAGCGGGACGATGGTCATGCCCTCGCGCTCGATCCCGACGGCCAGCTTGGCAATCTGCCGCTTGTGCAGCAGCAGCTTGCGGGGACGCTTGGGTGCGTGGTTGAAGCGGCCCGCCTGCAGGTATTCGGGAATGTTCGCGTTGACCAGCCAGATCTCTCCCTCGCGCGCGTCGGCGTAGGATTCGGCGATCGTCGCCCTGCCCTGGCGCAGCGACTTGACCTCCGTTCCGGTCAGCGCGATCCCGGCCTCGAACGTCTCGCCGATCTCGTAGTTGAAGCGCGCCTTGCGGTTGTCGGCGACAACCTTGAAGGCTCCCTCTTTCTTCGCCGCCATGGCGCCGTGGTCCGTCTGGTTCGCGGGTCGGCAGCCGGCCACACGCGGCGGCCGACGCTCGATCTGAAGGTATTAGGCGATCACCCGGCGGTTGAACAGAACGCGGCGACGCCCGCGCCGGCTCACGCCCGCTTGAGCAGATCGCGGATCTCCGTGAGCAGCGCCTCCTGGCGGGTGAGCGGAGGCTCCTTCGCCGGCTGCGCCACTTCCTGGCGTTTCATGCGGTTCATCAACTTGGCGACCAGGAACATCACCCAGGCGACGATCAGGAAGTTGATCACCAGGGTGATGAAATGCCCCCAGGCCAGCACCGCGCCCTGGTTTTTCGCCTCGGTCAGCGAGGACGCGGTGACCTTCGAGGACAGCGGAAGGAAGTAGTTGGAGAAGTCGATCCCACCCGTCGCGGCGCCGATGACCGGCATGAACACGTCGGCGACCGCCGACTGCACGATCGCGCCGAATGCGGCGCCGATGATCAGGCCGACTGCGAGATCGACGACATTGCCGCGCATGGCGAATTCCTTGAATTCCTTCAGCATCGCTCTCTCCCGCTGGTGCAGGCGGCCGACATCCACGCGGCCGCGCGCCATTGTCGTCCTTCTGAGCGGATCGGAAAAGTGGCAGCCCGCCGGACGGGAAGTCCGCCGGCTGTGCTGCGGCAAGACCGGCGCGAACGCGCCAGATCAGTTGATGAGGCCGGCGTGTACCATTGCGGCGCGTACCGCCGCCTTGCTCTTGTCGGCGAGCGGCACCATCGGCAGGCGCACCGTCTCCTCGCACTTGCCGAGCACGGAGAGCGCGTACTTCGCCGGCGCGGGATTGGTCTCTATGAACAGGTTCGCGTGCAGCGGCATCAGCTTCTCGTGCAGCGTCAGCGCCGTCGCGAAATCCCCGCGCAGGCACGCGCCCTGGAACTCGGCGCAGAGGCGCGGCGCCACGTTCGAGGTAACCGAGATGCAGCCGTGCCCGCCGTGCGCCATGAAGCCGAGCGCCGTCGCATCCTCGCCGGACAGCTGGTTGAACTCCGGACCCATCGCGGCGCGCTGCTGCGAGACGCGCACGACGTTCGCGGTCGCGTCCTTCACGCCGGCGATGTTCCTGAGCTCGAACAGCCGCCTCATCGTATCGACCGACATGTCGATCACGGAACGGCCCGGGATATTGTAGATGATGATCGGAATCCCGATCGCGTCGTTGATCGCCTTGAAGTGCTGATACAGCCCTTCCTGGGTGGGCTTGTTGTAGTAGGGCGTCACGACCAGCACGGCGTCGGCGCCCGCCTTCTCCGCGTGGCGCGATAGTTCGATCGCCTCCTGGGTCGAGTTGGAGCCGGCGCCGGCGATCACCGGGACGCGGCCGCGCGCCTGGTCGATGCACCACTCGACCACATGTTTGTGCTCCTCGTGGCTGAGCGTGGGACTTTCGCCGGTGGTCCCGACCGGCACCAGGCCGTTGGTGCCCTCGGCGATCTGCCATTCGACCAGGTCGCGAAAGGCCTTTTCGTCGACTGACCCGTTCCTGAACGGGGTGACCAGCGCCGTAATCGATCCTCGGAAGCTCGTCTTGGCGGCCATGGCACGTTCCTCAATCCGGCTTCGCCGGCGCGACATTCGGTCTCGTCGTCATTGATAATCGCTCGCGCTCAGGCATGAAAGCCCTGTCGGGCCGCATGCGCCGCCGGGCTGCCCGACCATCATACCCCGTTTTCGCCGCGATGATGTCGAAAGCTGGCCGCGTTTGCGCATGATTTAGGGTTTCGTCAATCGAATCAATATAATAGGTATCAGGCGGGGGCGCGTGAGACGGCACGGGAAAAGGGACGTCCGGTTGGGCCAGCCCAGGGGCCATTTCGGCATCGGAATCGCCATCGTCGCGGCCATGAGCCTCGCGGCGCCGCCATTTGCTGTCGCGGCGTCGGAAACCTCCGCCAGGACGGCGGCTCACACGACGAAGAAGACCGACAAGGCGAAGAAGACCGACAAGAAGTCCGAGAAGAAGGCCGGGACGTCCGAGCACGCGGCGAGGCATTCGTCGTCGAAGCATTCGACCGGCAAGCATTCCGCCGAGAATCATCCGGCGCCAAAGCCCGGCGCGCATGAGGCGAAGGCCGCGCCGATTCCTCGACCGCGGCCGCGCGTGGTGTTCAGGTCTCCGGCACAGCCCGTGGCGCTCATGGGGCCCACCGCGGTGTCAGCGCACGCGGAGGCCGTACCGGCCCCGGCGTTGGCGCTGCAGGAACCGGTCACGCCACGGGCGGCATTCGCGCCCCGCGCCCCGCTCGTCGCCGCCCCGACGGCGACCACGTCCGAAGCCGACGCGGCGGCGGTGAAACGGGCGATCGCGCTTGCCCGCAACGGCAAGGACGGCGCCGCGACCGAGATCGAGCGGCAACTCGCCGACCCGCTGGCGCGCAAGCTCGTCGAATGGGCGATCCTGCGCAGCGACGACAACACCGCCGATTTCGCCCGCTACAACGCTTTCATCCTCGCCAACCCGAGCTGGCCGGGCATCGAGTTCCTGCGCCGGCGCGCGGAGGCCATGCTGTGGCAGGAGCACGCCGACCCGCGCACCGTGCGCGCGTTCTTTGCACAGACCAAGCCGCTCACCGCCAAGGGCCGCTTTGCGCTCGCGCGCGCCCTGCTTGCGCAGGGCGATCGGACCGCCGCGCAATACTACGTGCGCCAGGCGTGGAGGGAGGACGGCTTCTCGCGCGAGCTCGAAAACCAGGCGCGGGAGACGTTTCGCGATCTGCTGAGCGCCGCCGACGACAAGGCGCGCATGGACGATCGCTTCTATTCCGAGGACACGGCGGCCGCCATGCGCGTGGCCGAGCGTCTCGGCGGCACGGCGCTCGCCATCGCCAAGGCGCGCGCCGCGGTGATCGCGAAGTCGAGCCACGCCAAGGCGCTGCTCGACGCGGTGCCGCCCGAGGCGCGCCACGACGCCGGCTACCTGTTCAGCCGCATTCAATGGCTGCGGCGCAACGACAGGATCGCCGAGGCCGGGCAACTCATGCTCGCGGCCCCGCGCGATCCCGCCCAGTTGCACAATCTCGATCAGTGGTGGATCGAACGGCGGCTCCTGGCCCGCAAGCTGCTCGACATCGGCGACGCGCGGACCGCCTACCTCGTCGCCCGCGACGCGCCGCCGCCGAAGCGGGAGAACTACCGCATCGAGCATGAGTTCACCGCCGGCTGGATCGCCTTGCGCTTCCTCAACGATCCGGCGACCGCCGCGGTGCATTTCGCCCGCATCAACCAGATGACCACGAACCCGATCTCGCTGTCGCGCGCGGGCTACTGGCAAGGTCGCGCAGCCGAGGCCGCGGGCCGCATGCAGGAGGCGCGTGCCCACTATCAGCGCGCCGCCCGCTACACGACCGCCTACTACGGTCAGCTCGCCGGCGCCCGGCTCGGCCTCGGCGAGATCGCGCTGCCTCCGGCGCCCGCGCTGACGCCCGAGCGACGCGCCAGCCTGATGCGGCTCGAGGTGGTGCGGGCGGCGGAGCTTCTCTACGCCAGCGACCAGCGCGATCTCGTCATTCCCTTCGCGGTCGATCTGGCCGACAAGAGCGGGGACGTCGGCGCGCTGTCGATGCTGGCGGAGATTGCCGGAAAGTACGGCGATGCGCGCGCGATGCTGCTCATCGGCAAGACCGCGCTCGGGCGCGGGCTGCCGCTCGGCCACTACGCCTTTCCGACCATCGGTGTGCCGCACTACACCGCCATCGGGCCGAACGTCGAGCCGGCGGTCGTCTACTCGATCGTGCGGCAGGAAAGCGAATTCAACCAGCGCACGGTGTCGAGCGCGAAGGCGCTCGGCCTGATGCAGGTGACGCCGGAAGCCGGCCGCTACGTGGCCAGGAAATTCAATGCCAAGTTCGACCAGAAGCGGCTGCTGCAGGACATGGTCTACAACGTGCAGATCGGCTCGGCCGAGCTCGGCGACGCCATCCAGGACTATCGGGGTTCCTACATCCTGGCTTTCGCCGCCTACAACGCCGGGCGTGGGCGCGTGAAGGAATGGGTGGCGCGCTACGGCGACCCGCGCGACTCGCGCGTCGACCCGATCGACTGGGTCGAGCGCATCCCGTTCTCCGAGACACGCAACTACGTGCAGCGGGTGATGGAAAACCTGCAGGTCTACCGGGCGCGGTTCGGCGGCGGGACGCGGCTGATGATCGGCGCCGACATCCGCCGCGGGGCGCTGGCCGACTGAACGGCGTCCCCTGCGGCTCGACGGGCGTCGCGCGGCATGCGGTGCGCTCCCCGTTCGGGGCCGAAAATGCCGCCGTACGCCTTGATGGTCCCGGCTGGATCACGCACACTCGCCGCCGGCGCCCGACATCGCGCAGCGCGGTCTCGACGCCGAATGGCCCCGATTCCCGGCGGCCGGAGCGCCGTTCGACGGTCTCACCATCGGCTCTGCACCCGTGACGAACCCCTCCCCGAACCCGTGACGAACCCCTCCCCGAGTTTCCTGTTGCAGGAAGGCATGGTCCTGCATCAGCGCGGCGCCATCGCCGAGGCGGCGGCGCGCTACACCAAGGTGCTCGAAGGCGATCCGCGCAATGCCCGCGCCTTGTTTCTGCTCGGGGTGGCGCGCGGACAGGAGGGACGCTTTGCCGAGTCCGCCGAGCTGCTGCGCAAGGCGGTGCGCGCCGCCCCGAAGCACGCGCCGGCGCACCATCATCTCGGACTGGCGCTGCGGGCGCTCGGCAAGCCGGAGGCGGCGCTGAGGTCGTTCAGCCAGGCGCTGCAGCATCAGCCAGATCTCGTCGAGGCAGGCCTCGACCGCGCCGCGCTCCTGGCGCGCCTCGGCCGGCGCAACGAAGCCCTCCAGGCCTACGACCGCATCCTCGCCCTCGCGCCACGGTCCGCCGACGGCTGGTGCGAGCGCGGACTTGTGCTCGAAGCGCTCGGCCGCCACGCCGAAGCGATCGCAAGCTACGACCGCGCTGTGGCGCTCGACTCCACGCACGCCGCCGCCCACGCCAATCGCGGCAATGCGCTGGCGCAGCTTGATCGGCACGAGGAGGCGATCGCGAGCTTCGCGGCCGCGATCGCCGCCAGGCCGGATTTCGCCGAGGCCTACGTCAATCGCGGCAATTCGCTGCGTGCGCTCGGCCGCGACGAGGAGAGCCTCGCGAGCCACGAGCAGGCGGTGAAGATCCGGCCCGAGATCGGGGTGCTCGGTGCGGTGCTGACCGTGCGGCTTGCCCGGTGCGAGTGGCAATCGGTTTCGGAGCTCGAGCAGGCCGCGCACCGACTGGTCGGCCGCGACATTGCGGTCGAGCCGTCGGTGCTGGTCACGTGCTCGGGGGACCTGCCGACGCTCTGCGAGGCCGCGCGTTCGTTCGCGCGCGCCAATCTGCCGTCCGCCCGTACGCCCGCCTGGAACCGCGCGCGCCTCTCCGGAGCGAAGATCCGCGTCGCCTACCTGTCGGCCGACTTCCATCGCCACGCGACAGCCTACCTAATCGCCGAGCTGATCGAGCTGCACGACCGCGACCGGTTCGAGATCCTCGGCGTGTCGTGGGGGCCGGACGACGCGAGCGACACGCGCAAGCGCCTCGCCGGCGCATTCGACGCTTTTCTCGACGTCTCGACCCGCAGCAACGAGGAGATCACGGCGCTGCTGCGCGAGCGCGGGATCGACATCGCGGTCGATCTCAAGGGATACACCGAGAACAGCCGGCCGGGAATTTTCGCGGCGCGGGCCGCGCCCGTTCAGGTGAGCTATCTCGGCTATCCCGGGACGCTCGGCGCCGACTTCATGGACTATCTGATCGGCGATGCGCTGGTCACGCCCTCGGCGGATCAGCCGTTCTACGCCGAACGCATCGTCCAGCTTCCGGGCAGCTACCAGGTCAACGACCGCAAGCGGCCGGTCGGAGAAACCTCGCCCGGCCGCGAGGAGGTCGGCTTGCCGCCGCGCGGGTTCGTGTTCTGCTGCTTCAACAATCTCTACAAGATCCGCGAGCCGGTATTCGATGTCTGGATGCGCCTGCTGCGACAGGTGGACGGCAGCGTGCTCTGGCTCCTGCATGCCAACGACGCCGCGCGTCGCAACCTCGCGCACCAGGCCGAAAAGCGCGGCGTCGATCCGTCGAGGCTCGTCTTTGCGCCGCGCGTCGACATCGCCGATCATCTCGCGCGGCACCGGCTCGCCGATCTGTTCCTCGACACGCTGCCTTACAACGCCCACACCACCGCCTCCGACGCGCTGTGGGCCGGGCTACCGGTCCTCACCTGCAGCGGCACCGCATTCGCCGGGCGTGTCGGCGCGAGCCTGTTGCACGCCGCCGGCCTGCCGGAACTCGTGACCCGCAGTCTCGACGATTACGAAGCGCTGGCCCTGCGATTGGCGCGCGAGCCGGAAATCCTGCGCTCGCTTCGCGACCGGCTCGCCCGCGGCCGCCTCGCCTGCGCGCTGTTCGATACCGAAACCTTCGGCCGCAACATCGAAACCGCCTACGATGTGATGTGGCGCCGATGGCTCCGTGGGCTTCCGCCCGAGGGATTCGCCGTCAAGGCGCCGGGGATCGCCATGGCGCTGGACGGCGAGACGCCGCTTCGCAATTCTTGACCCGTGATCGAGGAACGAGCCCAACGCGCACCATCCGGAACGACCGATGTCCGAATTCGCCTTCAGCATGCCCGACGGCTATCGCGTGGCGCCGCGCCCGCGCTGGGGGTTTGGCCGCGAGCCCCATGCGCGGATTGCCGCCGTCCTCGACAGGGGGCGGGAGGGCTACGCCCGGATTCTCGACGAAATCGAACGGCACCGGCCGCTCCTGCGGCGCGTCGCGCACGACGCCGACCCGCGCGACCCGACCGCGCCGTTCTGGAACAACATCTGGTTCACGGCGCTCGACGCGGCGGCGCTCGTCGCGCTGCTGCTCTCCCGCAAGCCCGCGCGATTGTTCGAAATCGGTTCCGGGCACTCGACGATGTTCGCCGCCCACGCCATCCGCGGAGGAAAGCTCGCGACCACGATCTGTTCGATCGATCCGCAGCCACGCGCCAGCATCGATGCTCTGTGCCGGCGCGCGGTGCGGGTCGCGCTCGAGAATTGCGATCTCGCGATCTTCGACGAGCTCGAGGCAGGCGACTTCCTGTTCTTCGACGGCTCGCACCGGATCTTCCAGAATTCCGACGTGACCGCGTTCTTTCTCGACGTGCTGCCGCGCCTGAAGCCCGGCATCCTGGTGCACATCCACGATGTCTTCCTGCCGTTCGACTACCCGAACGAATGGATCATGACGCTGTTCTCCGAGCAGTATCTGCTGGCCGGCATGCTGTTGTGCGGCGCCCCGCCCTTCCGCGTCGTGCTGCCGAACCATTTCGTCTGCACCGATCGCGACCTCGGCGCGCGCGTGCGCGAGATTTTTCGCTCGCCCGGCGGCAAGGACATCCCGTTTCACTACGTGAACCCGGGCAACACGCCGGGCACGTCGTTCTGGATCGAGACCGTGGCGGCGTCCTGAGGCTCGGGCGACCGCCACCCGGACCGGACGATCCCGGCGTCATGCGAAACTTGGCCGGCGCCGGCGCGCCGAAGAAGGACGCACGCGAATGACCGCCTTGGGCCGAAGCCTTTTCATCACCGCGGCCGACGGCCTGAGGCTGCACGTGCGCGCGTACGACGAGCGGGCGAGCGCCGGCCTGCCCGTCGTGTGCCTGCCCGGTCTCACCCGCACGGCGGCGGACTTCGACCGGCTCGCGACCGCGTTGGCGGCCGACGGCGCCCGCCGCGTTCTCGCGCTCGATTACAGGGGCCGCGGCCTGTCCGGCCATGACCGCGATCCCGCGCATTATTCCCTTCCCGTGGAGCTCGCCGACCTCATCACCGTCCTCGACCGGTGCGCGGTCGGACCGGCTGTTTTCGTCGGCACGTCGCGCGGCGGCCTCCTCACCATGCTGCTCGCCACGGTGCGTCCGGAGGCGATTGCCGGCGCCGTCCTCAACGACATCGGGCCGGTGATCGAAACGGCGGGGCTGGCCCGGATCAAGCGTTATGTCGGCAAGCTGCCGCAGCCGCGCGACATGGCGGAAGGCGCGGACATCCTCCGCGACCTGTTCGGCGCCCAGTTCACCGGGTTGACAAACGAAGAATGGCTCGATTTCGCCGCCCGCACCTGGCGCACCGAGCGCGGCCGCCTGGTGCCGACCTACGATCCGGCGCTGGCGCAGACGCTCGCCGACTTCGATCCGGCAAGGCCGCTGCCGGACATGTGGGAGCCGTTCGCCGTCATGGCGCACGTACCGCTGCTGGTCGTGCGCGGCGCGAATTCCGACATCCTCTCACCGGCGACGCTTGCCGCCATGCGGGAACGACACACGGGCCTCGAGAGTTTCGAGGTGCCGGGCCAGGGCCACGCGCCGCTGCTCGCGGACGCCTCGACCATCGGACGAATCGCGACGTTCGTCGGCGAATGCGAAAAAAAAGCGGTGCGGGACCAGCCACGCACCGCCTGAGATGACCCCCGTCGGAAAATTGAAGATGGTGAAAGATTTTCCGCCGGGGGTATCACCGACTGCCGTGGCCCGAAGGCCACGGCAGAGCGTTCAAGTCTCACATCAGGGCAGGAAGTTGCGCTGCATGCGGAACATGACGGTCACGTCGTCCTGGTCCTCGACCACGTACGTGCCGGCAGGCCGGGCGCCGTTCGTCTGGGTGAAGGTCGCGGTACCAGCGTAAGCCGTATTCAGCTTGGTGTAGAGAACGTCCACACCGATGTCGAGATCAGCCACCGGGTTCCACTGGGTCCGGGTGCCGACCTGCCACCAGCTGAAGTCGGGGTTGCAGTTGGACAGTGACGCACCAATCCCGGTCGCCACCGTGCCCGACACGAACGTGGTGTTCGGGGTGTTGGTGCAGATCAGGTTGGTCGCGGTCTGGTTATAGCTGATCGAGGTGTAGCCACCGTAGACCGATGTGCGCCACTTCGGATTCCAGACGTGCTCGTAGACGGCGCCGAAGCCCCAGCCGGTCGTCAGCTCGACGGCGCTGGCGGTGCCGCCACTGATCGATCCGCCGAACACCGCATCCGTCGCCGTGCCGAAGCCGAGGCTGTTGCCCGATCCGTACTTCTGCCATGCACCCTTGAAGGTGGTGACGTAGCCGATGGCGCCTTCCGCGTAGTTGAACTGCGTATGGAAGACGTCGCCCTGGCCGAGGCCGAGCGGGTTCTTCAGCAACAGGCCGGCGCCGACCGCCCAGCCCCAAGCGTCACCCGGATGGCCGTTGGTTGTCAGGTCCGCAGCGCCGAGACCGGCACGATAGTAGCCGCCGCTCGCGTCATGCGCCGCCGCCATCACCTGGGCAGAACCCCAGGCCTGGTCGATGCGCAACGCGCCGACGATGTCCGGCACCTTGTTGCCGGCCGGATCGAGCGTGTTCACGCCGGGCCCGAAGGCACCGAACGTCGTGCCGGAGCCGGTCACGCCGACATCGACGACGTTGCGGCCGCGGCCGCTGGTGCCGCCGGTGCCCGACCCGC
>CAZIGW010000183.1:0-8095 GCA_964538565.1 uncultured Hyphomicrobiales bacterium
GATCAATTTCATCACGACGATCTTCAACATGCGCGCGCCCGGCATGACGCTGCACAAGATGCCGCTGTTCGTGTGGTCGATTTTGGTCACGGTGTTCCTGCTGCTGCTCTCGCTGCCGGTGCTTGCGGGCGCGATCACGATGCTGCTCACCGACCGCAACTTCGGCACCACGTTCTTCAGCCCGGAGGGCGGCGGCGATCCGATCCTGTTCCAGCACCTGTTCTGGTTCTTCGGCCACCCGGAGGTCTACATCCTGATCCTCCCCGGGTTCGGCATGATCAGCCAGATCGTCTCCACCTTCAGCCGCAAGCCGGTGTTCGGCTATCTCGGCATGGCCTACGCGATGGTGGCGATCGGCGGCATCGGCTTCGTCGTCTGGGCGCACCACATGTACACGGTCGGCATGTCGAGCAGCACGCAGGCCTACTTCGTCGCCGCCACCATGGTGATCGCGGTGCCGACCGGCGTGAAGATCTTCTCCTGGATCGCCACGATGTGGGGCGGATCGATCGAGTTCAAGACGCCGATGCTGTGGGCGATCGGATTCATCTTCCTGTTCACGATCGGCGGCGTGACCGGCGTCGTGCTGGCCAACGCGGGCGTCGACCGCGTGCTGCAGGATACCTACTACGTCGTGGCGCATTTCCACTACGTGCTCTCTCTCGGCGCGGTCTTTGCCATCTTCGCCGGCTGGTACTACTGGTTCCCGAAGATGACCGGCTATATGTACGAGGAGTGGATCGGGAAGCTGCACTTCTGGGTGACGTTCATCGGCGTCAACCTGATCTTCTTCCCGCAGCACTTCCTCGGCCTCGCCGGCATGCCGCGCCGTTATGTGGACTATCCGGAAGCGTTCCACGGCTGGAACATCGTGTCCTCGATCGGCTCCTACATCTCGGCGTTCGGCCTGCTGATCTTCTTCTTCGGCATGGCGCGGGCGTTCCTGCGCAAGGAGAAGGCCGGAGCCAATCCGTGGGGCGCGAGCGCGACGACGCTCGAATGGACCTTGCCGTCGCCGCCGCCGTTCCACCAGTTCGAGGTGCTGCCGCGGGTCAAGTGAGGCGAATCCCGGGGCCGGGCACGGCCCCGGGCTTGCGATGCATGACACGGGCCGCGAACACAGAAGGCCAAGCGAGCTGACGACGAATGTCCCTGGTGAGTGAAGGTGCGGACCTGCCCCGCGCGGCGGCAGCGGATATCGTCGATGTTCGACTGGAGCCGAGCATTGCCAGCGTCGGCGACTATTTCGCGCTGCTCAAGCCGCGCGTGATGTCGCTCGTGGTGTTCACCGGGCTGGTCGGGCTCCTGGTCGCGCCCGGCCACCTGCATCCGGTGATCGGCTTCGCGGCGCTCCTGTGCATCGCGATCGGCGCGGGCGCCGCGGGCGCGCTCAACATGTGGTACGACGCCGACGTGGACGCGGTCATGCGCCGCACCGCGCGCCGGCCGATTCCGACCGGGCGCATCGCGCCGCGCGAGGCGCTGGCGTTCGGCGTCACGCTCGCGGCCGGATCGGTCGCGGTGCTCGGGCTGGTGGCGAACTGGCTCGCGGCCGGGCTGCTCGCGTTCACGATCTTCTTCTACGTCATCGTCTACACGATGTGGCTCAAGCGCTCGACGCCGCAGAACATCGTGATCGGCGGCGCGGCCGGGGCCTTCCCGCCGATGATCGGCTGGGCGGCGGCGAGCGGCGGCATCGGTCTTGAGTCGGTGCTGCTCTTCCTCATCATCTTCTTCTGGACGCCGCCGCATTTCTGGGCGTTGTCGCTCTGGCGCGCCGAGGATTACGCGCGTGCCGGAATCCCGATGCTCCCGGTGGTGTCGGGGCGCGCGGAGACGCAGCGGCAGATCCTGCTCTATACGCTCGTTCTCGCCCCGCTCGGCGTGACGCCGTGGCTGTTCGGCGACGCCGGCCTCCTCTACGGGGCGACCGCGGCCGTGGCGGGGGGCGTCATGCTGGCGTTGGCCTTGCGCGTGAAACGGGATGCGGCCGGCGGGCGTGAAGTCGCTGCCCGGCATCTGTTCGCTTTCTCGATTCTTTATCTCTTCGTGCTGTTCGCGGCACGGCTCGTCGAACATCTCACCGGCCTGTTCCTCGGCCAGGGACTCGTGTGAGGAGAGCTGAGGTGAGCGCCATGGACGAAGGATCGCCGGAAGACGGAATCGTCCTCACCGAGGAGCAGAAGCGCCGCCGCCGCGCGCGCTCGATCGCGATCGCCTTGTCGCTCGGCGCGCTGGTGCTGCTGTTCTACATCGTGACGATCGTGAAGCTCGGCCCGGGCGTTCTCAACCGGCCGCTGTGAACCGGATGGCATGATCGGACAGTGTGATCGGAAAACACGATGACCACGCCGACGACCTCTTCAGACACACACGTGCGCCGACGCGATCTCGTCATCGCGGCGAGCTGCGGCGCGTTCGTGGCCCTGATGGTCGGCATGGCGTACGCGGCGGTGCCTTTCTACAACTGGTTCTGCCGGACCACGGGGTTCGGCGGCACCACGCAGGTGGCGACCTCCGCTCCGAGCCAGGTCCTCGGGCGCAAGGTCACGGTCCGGTTCGACGCCAACGTGAGCGGGGGGCTGCCATGGCGGTTCGAGCCGGAACAGAACTCGGTCGATGTCCATCTCGGCCAGGTCGTCACGGTGCACTACGTGGTTACGAATCTCTCCGCCCGCGACACCTACGCGCAGGCGTCCTACAACGTCACGCCGCCCACGGTCGGCGGCTATTTCGACAAGATCAACTGCTTCTGCTTCACCGAGCAGCATCTCAAGCCCGGCGAGCGGCAGGAGCTCACGGTCGTGTTCTACGTCGACGGCGCGCTCGCCAAGGACGCCGAGCAGGACGACCTCAACACCATCACGCTTTCCTACACGCTCTATCCGCTGCGCGAACCGCAACGGCCGGTGGCGGAGAGCGGCAGCCCGGCGCCAGCCGGGCGCATCTAGCAACAAGAGACAGGCGCCGGGAACGCCGCTGACGATTGGAGACGGAGACCAAGACGATGGCCGATGCGCACGCGAAACATCACGACTACCACCTCGTCGACCCGAGTCCGTGGCCGGCGGTCGGCGCGCTGTCGGCGTTCATCCTCGCGGTCGGGGCGATCGCCTGGATGCATCAGATGTTCTCGGCCGCCCCGATCGTGTTCGGGGTGGGCGCGCTCGGCGTGCTCTACACCATGATCGGCTGGTGGCGCGACGTCATCCGCGAGGCGCAGTTCGGCGGCTATCACACCCGCGTCGTGCAGATCTCCCACCGCTACGGGATGATCCTGTTCATCGCCTCCGAGGTGATGTTCTTCGTCGCGTGGTTCTGGGCCTACTTCAACACGGCGCTGTTCCCGGCCGACGTGCACCAGGTTGCACGCACCGCGTTCGTCGGCGGCGTCTGGCCGCCGAAGGGAATCGAGACCTTCGATCCCTGGCACCTGCCGCTGCTCAACACGCTGATCCTCCTCACCTCCGGCACGACCGTGACGTGGGCGCACCACGCGCTCCTGGAGAACGACCGGCAGGGCCTCAAGTGGGGCCTCATCTGCACCATCCTGCTCGGCCTCACGTTCACCGGCGTGCAGGCCTTCGAGTACAGCCACGCCGCCTTCGCCTACTCGGGCAACATCTACGGCGCGACGTTCTTCATGGCGACGGGCTTCCACGGCGCGCACGTCATCATCGGATCGATCTTTCTGATCGTGTGCCTGGTGCGCGCCCTCAAGGGCCATTTCACGCCGAAGCAGCACCTCGGCTTCGAGTTCGCCGCCTGGTACTGGCACTTCGTCGACGTCGTGTGGCTGTTCCTGTTCTCCTGCATCTACGTGTGGGGTGCGGGGGCGGTGCTTGAGCACTGACGGGAATTCGCTCGATCGGGGGAGGGGGCGGCCGGCGATGCCGCCCCTTTTTGCTTTTTTCGGAGGTCGCCAGAGGGAGCCAAGATGTCCGGCACCGAATCCTTCCCGCCGCTGTCGCCACTCGTGACCGGCATCACCGGCCGCTGTCCGCGCTGCGGCAAGGGAAGACTGTTCGAGGGCTTTCTGGCGCTGCGGCCGTGCTGCGAGACCTGCGGGCTCGACTTCTCCTTCATCGATGCGGGAGACGGCCCGGCCGTCTTCGTGATCTTTTTCGCCGGCTTCGTCGTCGTCGGCGCGGCCCTGATCGTCGAAGCGCTGTACCAGCCGCCGTTCTGGCTGCATGCGCTCCTGTGGGGGCCGCTCATCCTGCTCACGACCCTCGGACCCTTGCGGCCGATGAAAGGCCTGCTGGTGGCGCTGCAATACCGCAACAAGGCCGCCGAGGGGCGACTTCAGCCGAAGGAGCCCGCGTGACCCCCGGGATCGAGCACTCGCAGCGCGGGCTCGTGGCGCCGACGGTGGCGGCGCTCGTCGGTCTTGCGGTGCTGCTGGGCCTGGGCACCTGGCAGATGAAGCGCAAGGCCTGGAAGGAAGGGCTGATCGCGACCTTGTCGCAGCGCCTGTCGGCGCCCCCCACGGCCCTGCCCGGGCGCAGCGCATGGCCGCACCTCACGGCCGAGGACGCGGAATTCCGCCGGGTTTCGTTCCGGGCCGAATTCCTCAACGATCGCGAGGCGTTCGTCTACACCGCCGGCTCCTCCTTCCGGCCCGACGTCAGCGGTCCCGGGTATTGGGTGTTCACGCCGGCGCGGCTCGCCGACGGCAGCCTCGTCATCGTCGATCGCGGGTTCGTGCCCGAGGCGAGGCGGGCGGCCGACACGCGCCGGGAAGGCGAGGTCACGGGCGCGGTCGAGATTGTCGGCGCGCTGCGCTGGCCGGAACGTCCCGGCCTCTTCACCCCGACGGGCGATCCCGCCCACAATCTCTGGTTCGCCCGCGACCACCTGGCGATCGCCGACCAGAAGGGGTGGGGCGCGGTCGCGCCCTTCTACGTCCAACAGGAGGCGCCGCCGCCGCCGGGCGGCCTACCGCGCGTCGGCCACGTGCAGCCGAGCCTCCCCAACAACCACCTGCAGTACGCCCTCACCTGGTATGGCCTTGCCGCCGTGCTGGTCGGGGTGTTCGCCGTATGGATGCGGGGCCGGCTGCGCGAGCGGCGAACGGGAGCCGCCTGAGCGGTCAATTCGCC
This sequence comes from uncultured Hyphomicrobiales bacterium, assembly GCA_964538565.1. Lineage (GTDB taxonomy): Bacteria > Pseudomonadota > Alphaproteobacteria > Rhizobiales > Xanthobacteraceae > CAYVBN01. Next base: position 5,103 of record CAZIGW010000183.1, read on the forward strand.
GGGCCTGGCAGGTCCAGCCCCGGGGTCAACGACCACCGGGCCTGCGCGCCCGGTGTCGCAAAAGCTCCTTTCCCTTTGCGGGGCGGCGCTCTAGTGTGGCCTCCAACCTAGGCGTTCCTCCCGGACGTGTCCGGAGCGGAACACAAAGAAAATCAATAACTTATATCGCTGGCCGGCGCCCCCCCGCGGCCCCGGGCCCGGCGATATGCCGCCGACCGGAAGGACCGGCCCCGTGCACTACGTTTCCACCCGCGGCGAGGCCCCGCCGCTCGGATTTCTCGACGCGACCCTTGCCGGGCTCGCGCGCGACGGCGGCCTCTATGTGCCCGATGCCTGGCCGCGGCTCGATCCGGCGGCGATCGCCGGGCTCGCCGGCCGGCCCTACGCCGAGGTGGCCGTCGAGGTGATCCGCCCGTTCGTCGCCGGGGCGGTGGACGACGCGGATCTCTCGCGCATGGCGCGCGAAGCCTACGGCAGCTTCCGACATCCGGCCGTGGCGCCGCTCGTGCAACTCGGCGTCAACGATTTCGTGCTGGAGCTTTCCCATGGTCCGACGCTTGCGTTCAAGGACCTGGCCATGCAGTTCCTCGCCCGGCTGATGGATCACGCGCTCGCCGAGCGCGGCGAGCGGTCGACCATCGTGGTCGCGACGTCCGGCGACACCGGCGGCGCCGCGGTCGAGGCGTTCCGCGGCCGCGCGCAGGTCGACGTGGTCGCGCTGTTTCCGAGCGGCCGCCTCTCCGACGTGCAGCGGCGGATGATGACGACGGTCGAAGACGACAACGTCCACGCCGTGGCGATCGAGGGCACGTTCGACGATTGCCAGGCGATCGTGAAGAGCCTGTTCAATCACCATGCGTTCCGCGACCGCGTGCGCCTGTCGGGCGTCAACTCGATCAACTGGGCGCGGATCGTCGCGCAGGTCGTCTACTACTTCACCGCGGCGGTCGCGCTCGGCGCGCCCCGCCGCAAGGTCGCCTTCACGGTGCCGACCGGGAATTTCGGCGACATCTTCGCCGGCTACGTCGCCGAGCGCATGGGCCTGCCGGTCGACCGGCTGGTGATCGCCACCAATGTGAACGACATCCTGGCCCGCACGTTGGCGACCGGCGCCTACGAGCTGCGCGACGTGGTACCGACAACGTCGCCCTCCATGGACATCCAGGTCTCCTCCAACTTCGAGCGCCTCCGGTGCGATGCCTCTGGGCGCGATCCGCGGCCGGTGCGCGCGCTCATGGCCTCGCTCGCGCAGTCGCGCCGCTTCTCGGTCTCGGCGCGCGCGCTCTCGGAGATCCGCGCGCTGTTCACCGCCGACCGCGCCGACGAAGAAGAGACGGCTGCCACCATCCGCACGGTGCTGCGCGAGACGGGATATCTCGCCGACCCGCATACCGCGGTCGCGATCGCGGTCGCCGAGAAGGAGACGCGTGACCCCTCCGTGCCGATGATCGTGCTGTCGACCGCGCACCCCGCCAAGTTCCCGGACGCGGTCGCGGCGGCCTGCGGCGTGCGGCCCAAACTTCCCGACTGGCTCGGCGATCTCGAGCGGCGGCCCGAGCGGGTGAAGGTGCTCGCCGCCGACCCGACGGCCGTCGAACAATTCATTCTTGGTATCAGCCGCGCAGCGCGCGAAGGAGCAGCCGCATGAGTGTCGAGGTGACCAACCTGTCGTCCGGTCTCGCCGTGGTGACGGACACGATGCCCCATCTGGAGACCGCGTCGCTCGGGGTCTGGGTCGCGTGCGGCAGCCGCGACGAGCGGCCCGACGAGCACGGCATCTCGCACCTGCTCGAGCACATGGCCTTCAAGGGAACCAAGCGCCGCACCGCGCGGCAGATCGCCGAGGAGATCGAGGCCGTCGGCGGCGACCTCAACGCGGCGACCGGAGTGGAATCGACCGCCTACTACGCGCGCGTGCTGCGCGCCGACGTGCCGCTCGCGCTCGATGTGCTCTCCGACATCCTGTCCGAGCCGACGTTCGACCCGGACGAACTCGCGCGCGAGAAGAACGTCATCGTGCAGGAGATCGGGGCGTGCGAGGACACGCCCGACGATCTCGTCTTCGACTATCTGCAGTCGACCGCCTTTCCCGACCAGGCGGTCGGCCGTTCGATCCTCGGCACGCGCACCACGGTGCGCTCGTTCGACGGAAGGCGGCTTCGGGCCTACCTGGCGCGCAACTACCGCGCGCCGCGCATGGTCGTCGCCGCGGCCGGCGCGGTCGAGCATGCCGAAGTGGTGCGCGACGTGGAGTGGCGGTTCGCCTCCTTCGCCGGACCGGCAGGTCCGGCGCCCGACCCGGCCCGCTTCCGCGGCGGTGCGCGCATCGAGGCGCGCGACCTCGAACAGGCGCACATCGCGCTCGCCCTCGAAGGCGTGTCGCACCGCGACCCCTCGCTCTACAGCCTGCAGGTCTTCACGAATGTCCTCGGCGGCGGGATGTCGTCGCGGCTGTTCCAGGAGGTGCGTGAGATCCGCGGGCTCTGCTACTCGATCTATGCGTTCCATGCGCCCTATGCCGACACCGGCCTGTTCGGTCTTTACGCCGGCACCGACGCGCGCGACGCGCCCGAACTGATGCAGGTCGTGGTCGGCGAGATCACTGCCGCGGCGGAAACCATCGACGAGACCGAGGTCGCGCGCGCCAAGGCGCAGATGAAGGCGGGTCTGCTGATGGCGCTGGAAAGCTCGGGCAGCCGCGCCGAGCAGCTCGCGCGGCAGATGATCGTCTACGGGCGGCCGATTCCGCTCGAGGAGATCGTCACCAGGATCGAATCGGTGACCGTCGAAAGCGCCCGCGCCGCCGGGCGTCAGCTGGTGGCCCGCAGCCGCCCGGCCGTTGCGGCGCTCGGACCGGCATCGGGTCTTGAAAGCGCCGCCACGATCGCGGAAAGTTTGGCTCGACGAGCGGCCTGAGCCTGCAGCGCTGACGGTTCGCTCCAGGTGACATGACAGCGCCGCATCGCTCATGGCCTTCTTCCGCACCGTCGGAT
>CAZIGW010000184.1:0-35093 GCA_964538565.1 uncultured Hyphomicrobiales bacterium
AATGCCGCTTCCGCGGCATTCACGAACAGCGCCGCTCGCCGCTTCATCGAAGCGACGACGGACGGGCACGAGGGGCCCTCACCGCCTCAATCCGCGAGCGGGTTGGGACGGAGCTGGAAGTGGAAGACCAGCGGCTTCGAGCCTTTGCCGCCTTCATGCAGCCACGGCGTGCGATCGCCGCTCGTCGTCCAGAGGCCACGCCCTTTCCAGCCGCCATTCGGATCGTCGATCCGGCCGTCGAGCCCCTTGGTGTAGAAGCTCATCGGATAAGGCACGCGCAGCACCACCCATTTGCCGTGGTCATAGGCAAGGAGCGCGTCGTTCTCGTTGCCGGTCGAGATCGGAATATCCTTGCCGAGACCGAAGGTGTCGTGCTGATCGACCCAGGTGTAGTAGGCGGACTCCGCGCTGCCCGGATCGCTCACGCTCGCGAACTGCGGGCCGGGAAACTGGTAGAAGGACCAGCCTTCCGGGCACTGCTTGCCGGTGGCCTTGGGCCCGTTGAGCGGGCCCTTGCACTTGCGCCGGTCGAAGCTTGCAAGATGCCCGCTCGACAGCGGCGTCCAGACCACCCCGTTGCGGTCGATGTCCATGCCGCGCGGCCCATAGGCGTGGACCGGGACGCCCGGATCGTCCCACGGCACTTCGTAGACCTCGGCAAGCGCGGTCGCCGGCGGATTGGCACCGGGCACGAGCCGCACCAACCGCCCGGGGAAGCCGCGGATCGAGCCCCAGACCGAGCCGTCGGCCGGGCTGACCGCGATGCCGTAGAGGCTGCCCCCGATCTGCTTGTCCTTGGTGGGATCGACCGGGTCCTTCGGCCCGACCGCCTCGTCGCGCTTGCCATTGCCATTGGTGTCGAGGATGAGCGCGGTCCACCCTTGCGACCTCTCCTCGTCGCCGGTCTCCTCGAGCATCCGGGTGTTGACCCAGCCGACCACGTCGCCGGCGCCGCCGCTGCTCGTCCACAACGTGTCGTTGGCGTCCTCGGCGAAGACGAGGTGATGCGTCCCGAAGCACGTACTGACGAGCGTGAACTTGCCGCTCGCCGGGTCGTACATGGCGAGCTGGCGGCCCGAGCGCTTGACCGGCGTGAGCTTGGCCGAGGGATGATCGGATCCTTCCTGGCAGAATGCCGGGTTGGCCGCCGGACGAATCCGCGCCGTGAACCAGATGCGCCCTTTCGCGTCCAGCATCGGGTTGTGATTGGAAGTCTGGCTGTCCCAGATCGGCTCCTCGCCCCAATAGGGCGAGGGAGAAATGATCGTGTCGGCGCGCGACGACGGCGTCTTGGGATCGCGCACCGGCACCTTCACCTGCGTGACGCTGTTCGTGCGCGGATCGAGAATCGGCACGAAGTCCGTGCTCAGTTCAGGCGAACCGTAGAGCTTGCCGTAGGCGTTGACCGTCGGGTTGCGCTTGTCGGTCGCGATCTCGTCGTGCAGATAGGATTTCGGTCCGCCCCAATCCCACAGCGTGACGACGACGTTGCGTTCGATACCCTGCGGCCGCGGCGGCTGCGAGGCCGGCAGTTCGCCGGCCGCGATGCGATCGGTCCAGTCGCCGAACAGCGCGAGCGCGCGCTGCGTGTCGAAGCGGCCGATGGTGCTTACCATGCTGCGGCTCGCCTGGCCCGACTGGATGCGCCGCTGCCAGGCGTCGGCCGAGCTCTCCCACTGGCCCAGCTCCTTCTCGAGCGTGCGGGTCGCTTCATTGCCGAGCTGGTGGCAGCCGTAGCAGCCGTTGGTCTTGATGTTGTCGAGCCACTGGTACTGCGTCTTCTGGTCGGTCGGCATGCCGTTGCCATGCGGCCCGGTGCCGGGAAACAGGCTCTTGTCGGGGATCTTCAGCATGGCGAACCAGTAGATCGCCGGATAGTAGTGCGCCGCTGCCGCCGCGTTCGGCGCCGGCACCGCCTTGAGGTCGAACGTCTTGCCGGGGGCGCTGCGCACCTTGGGCGAATCGACGAGCCCGTAGCCGCGCACCCAGACGTCGTAGTTCGCCCTGGGCAGATCGGGGATGAGATAACGTCCGCGGTCGTCGGTCACCACGATGCGCGCGAACTTCGTCGGCAGGTCCCTGGTCTCGGCGATGACCCAGACGCCGGCCTCCGGACCCTGCGGACCGGTGACGACTCCGCCGATGTCGTTGTCGCCGACCACGACCGCGGCGGGCTCCTGCGTCCGGCCCGGCGTTGCGGCAAACAAAAGCGATGCCACCGCGAACGCGGCGAGGCGCAAGAAGAGCGTTCCTCGAGTCATCGGCTGGGCCCTCCCTCCCCCGCCGCGGGGGCTGCCCGCAGCACCGCGATCGCCTCCGCCCGGTCTCGAGCGCCGCTTCGGCGGTCCGGCGGCATTCCTGGCGCTCTTCTTGTCGATCGGTCGGGCGATTTCGGCCGATATCGATGCACAATCCGCCTCCGCGCGCAACGCCGTCGCGGAACGCTCGACGGCACGCCAGGTCGTTGCCTTCCGGCCGCCGTTGCCCGATGCTACGGAAAAACGCGAGCTTCGACGCCGAAGCGCGGGAGGAAACAGCATGGACATTCGCTCGTCCGGGACGCAGCCGTCGCGTCGCATGTCCGCCGACTGGTTCACCGGGACCGTCTGGCAGGATCCGCTCATCGACACCCCGGCCCCGGCCCGCCTGCGTGGCGCGCGCGTGAGCTTCGAGCCCGGCGCGCGCACCGCCTGGCATACGCATCCGCTCGGCCAGACTCTGCTGGTGGTCTCGGGACTCGGCCGCGTGCAGACCTGGGGCGGCCCGGTGCGCGAAATCCACCCCGGTGATGTCGTGTGGATTCCGCCCGGCGAAAAGCACTGGCACGGAGCCTCGCCCGAAAGCGCCATGGTGCACGTCGCCCTGCAGGAGCACCTCGACGGCGTTCACGTGGTCTGGCTCGAGCACGTCACCGACGAGCAATACAAGGCACCCGTGGCGCGGGATTGAGGTCCGCGATCCCGGAGGACGGCGCGTGAGCGCTCTGGATCAACGCGAGCCGATCGAGACGGCGAGCCGGGACGAACTCGCCGCGCTGCAGCTGGCGCGCATGAAACAGGTTCTGCGCCGTGTCTACGACCGCGTGCCGCACTATCGGCAGAAATTCGACGCCGCCGGCGTCCACCCCGACGACGTCCGCACACTGGCGGATCTTGCCCGCTTTCCGTTCACCACCAAGGACGATCTTCGTCAGAACTACCCGTTCGGCATGTTCGCCGCGCCCATGCAGGACATCGTGCGCGTGCACGCCTCGAGCGGCACCACCGGCAAGCCGACCGTCGTCGGCTACACCCGGCAGGACATCGACACCTGGTCGCGGGTGATGGCGCGCTCGATCCGCGCCGCCGGCGGGTGCTCGACCGACAAGATCCACATCGCCTACGGCTACGGCCTGTTCACCGGCGGGCTCGGCGCGCACTACGGCGGCGAGTGTCTCGGCGCGACGGTCATTCCGGTCGGTGGCGGCTACACCGAGCGGCAGGTGCAGCTCATCGTCGACTTCCGCCCCGAGATCATCATGGTGACGCCGTCCTACATGCTCGCGATCGCCGACGAGTTCGAGCGGCAGGGACTTGATCCGCGCCGTTGCGGTCTGCGCATCGGCATCTTCGGCGCGGAGCCGTGGTCGGAGGCGATGCGCGTCGAGATCGAGCGCCGCACCGGCATGCAGGCGTTCGATCTCTATGGGCTCTCCGAGGTGATCGGGCCGGGCGTGGCGCAGGAGTGCGCGGAAGCCCGCGACGGGCTCACCATCTGGGAAGACCATTTTTATCCGGAGATCGTCGATCCGCACAGCGGCGAGGTGCTGCCGGACGGCGCGCCGGGCGAGCTTGTCCTCACCTCGCTCACGCGCGAAGGCATGCCGGTCGTGCGCTACCGCACGCGCGATCTCACGCGCCTCCTGCCGGGCACGGCACGGACCATGCGGCGCATCGAGCGGGTCAAGGGACGCAGCGACGACATGCTGATCGTGCGTGGCGTCAACGTCTTTCCCTCGCAGATCGAATCCGTCCTCGTCGGCGAGAGCCGGCTGTCCGGCCATTATCTGCTCGAAGTGCGGCGCGTCGGCCCGCTCGACGAGCTCGACGTCCTTGTCGAGACGCGTCCCGAGGTCGGCGGCCATCTGAGCGCGGAGGATCTTTCGGCCCTCGAGCGCAGGGCCGAGCACCTGATCAAGGCGTACATCGGCCTGACCACCAACGTGCGCGTGCTCGAGCCCGGCACCATCGAACGGTCGCAGGGCAAGGCAAAGCGCGTGATCGACCGGCGCACAATGAGTTGAGAGACCACACGATGACCACCGATGCGGCGCTCGCGCCTCTGCGCGCGGCGGGGTTCGACCAGGCGACGGTCGCCGAATGGGCGGCTTCGGAGCCGGACACGACCGGAAATCTCGATCACGACCGCGACTCCTTTTCGCGCTTCTGGGAGCGGGGCGACGCGCTGTTGCGCCGCCTACCGCCGAAGCCCGCCCGCAGCGCCGCCGAAGCCGCCGCCGCGGACGCGATCCTCGCCATGGGCCGCGCCCGGCGCGAGCGCTTCCTGCACGCGCATGCCGAGAGCCTCTACGACCGGCTCACCGAAAACCGCACGCGCTTCGTCCGGATCGAGGATCTCGTGTACGAGGCGGCGACGAGCGTGCCGGGACTGACGCCGACGCGCGAACGGCTCGCCGCCGAGAGCGGGCTTCTGCAGCGCGACAAGGACGGGCTCGAAATCGACCAGGGCATCTTCCTCGCCCATGTGCTCGCGAGCGAACGCGCGGGCCTGCATCTCTGCCACGCCATGCTGCTGCCGCGGCCGGAAAGCGCCGAACTCGCGGCCCGGTTCGCCGCCGACGGCGCCATCGACCTCGGCCCGGCACGCGTCGAACGCCGGGGGCGTGCCGCGTATCTGACGGCCGGAAATCCGCGCCACCTCAACGCCGAGGACCAGACGACGCTTGCCGCCATGGAATGCGCGGTCGACGTCGCCATTCTCGATCCGGCGACGCAGATCGCGGTGCTGCGCGGCGACCCGATCGAGCATCCCAAATACGCGGGCCGCCGCGTGTTCGGCGCCGGCATCAATCTCACCCATCTCTACCACGGGCGGATTCCCTTCGTGTGGTTCCTCGTGCGCGACATGGGCTACGTGCACAAGCTGCTGCGCGGCGTGGCGCAGCCTGACGCCCTGCCCGACGATCTGCGCGGGGTTGCGATCGAGAAGCCGTGGATCGCCGCGGTCGACGCGTTCGCGATCGGCGGTCATTGCCAGGCTCTCCTGGCGGTCGACTACGTGCTCGCCGCACAGGATGCGTTTCTCACGCTGCCCGCGCGCAAGGAGGGCATCATCCCGGGGCTCGCCAACCTTCGCATGCCGCGCTTCACTGGCGACCGCATCGCCCGCCAGGCGGTGCAGTACGAGCGCAAGATCCCCTGCGACAGCCCGGAAGGCCGGCTCATCTGCGACGAGATCGCCGCGCCGGACGAGATGGATGCCGCGCTCGCGCGCGTTGTCGAAGGCCTTGCCGGCGCCGGGGCGGTCAGCGCCGTCGCCAACCGCCGCGCCTTCCGCATCGGCGACGAGCCGCTCGATCTCTTCCGCCGCTACTGCTCGGCCTATGCGCGCGATCAGGCCTATTGCCACTTCAGCCCGGCGCTGATCGCCAACCTCGAACGCAATTGGAATGCCCACAACAGGAAACCGTAGGATCACACATGACGACACCGCACAAACCGACACCGCGGCGAAGCAACCGAACGGCGTCGTGGTGACCGCCCGGCGTCCCGGCCTGCGGGCCCGGAACCCGGCGTAGGACCGGACGTTGCGGGAGGAGATGCAGACCACGATCCGCGAAGGGGAAGGCTCGCCGACGGAGTCTGTGGCCATCGACCGGATGGGAGCGCAACGCCGTCAGCAACAGGTTTGGAGGGGAAAGTGGTGCGGCTTTTGGCCAGGAAGTCGATCGAGGAGCTTCAATCCCAGGCGACGGCCGGAGACATCCAGGCTGTGGCGGGCGACGTCGTCATCCCGCTCCACCGCACCCTGTCGGCCGCAAGCCTGATGGCGCTCGGGGTCGGCGGCGTCATCGGCGCCGGCATCTTCGTGCTGACCGGCCACGCGGCGGCGGCGAACGCCGGGCCGGCCATCAGCATCTCGTTCGTTCTCGGCGGGGTCGCCTGCGCGCTCGCCGGCCTGTGCTACGCGGAAATGGCCTCGACGGTGCCGATCGCCGGCAGCGCCTACACGTACGCTTACGCGACGATGGGCGAGCTGATCGCCTGGATCATCGGCTGGGACCTCATCCTCGAATACGCCGTCGGCGCCGTCACGGTGGCGATCGGGTGGTCAGGCTATGTGGTGAGCTTCCTGCGCGACCTCGGCATCGAGCTGCCCGACCGATTCGCGCGCTCGCCGCTCGCCTATGATGCCGCAAGCGGCCTGTGGCAGACGACCGGAGCGCTTTTCAACGTGCCGGCCGTGCTCATCGTCGCGCTCACCACGACGCTGCTGATCGCCGGGATTCGTGAATCGACGCGCGTCAATAACGTCATCGTCGCCACCAAGCTCGCCATCATCGCGGTGTTCATCCTCGCCGGCATCGGCTCGGTCAGCGCGTCCAACTGGGTCACGGCATCCAACCCGGAGGGCGCGTTCGTGCCGCCCAACCTCGGCCCCGGGGAGTACGGCTGGAGCGGGGTGCTGCGCGGAGCCGCCATCGTGTTCTTCGCCTACATCGGCTTCGACGCCGTCTCGACCACCGCGCAGGAGGCGAAGAATCCGCAGCGCGACATGCCGATCGGCATCCTCGGCTCGCTTGCGATCTGCACAGTGCTCTATGTGACGGTCTCCTGGGTGCTCACCGGCGTCGTGCCCTATGACAAGCTCAATGTCCCTGACCCGATCGCGGTCGGGGTCGACGCCATCGGACTCGGCTGGCTGGCGCCGGTGATGAAGCTCGGCATCATTCTCGGCCTGAGCTCGGTCATCCTGGTGCTGCTGCTCGGGCAGACGCGCATCTTCTACAGCATGGCGTCCGACGGACTGCTGCCGGCGGCGGCCGCGACCGTGCATCCGCGCCTGCGCACGCCGCACGTCAGCACGCTGTTGACCGGCGTTGTGGTCGCGGTCTTCGCCGGGCTGATGCCGATCGGCCTCGCCGGCGAGCTCGTCAGCATCGGCACGTTGTTTGCGTTCGCGATCGTCTGCCTCGGCGTGCTGGCGCTGCGCATCACCCAGCCGGACCTGCCGCGCCCGTTCAGGACGCCGGCGGTCTATCTGGTGGCGCCGGCCGGAACGGCGGCGACCGTTTTCCTGATGCTGGGCTTGCCGGTCGACACCTGGGTACGGTTCGTCGTGTGGTTCGTGCTCGGCCTCCTCGTCTATTTGATCTACGGTGCCCGCCACAGCCGGATTGCGACGGCGGCAACGGGCTCCTGAAAGGGGCCGCCGCATTTGTGCCGAGCCGGCGGCCAATACTCCGGCGCAAACAGGCCGGGATCCGGACCCGGCAACGCAGGGAGGAAGGCGATGATCAAGGTCAGCGTACTCTATCCGCGCAAGGACGGCGCCGCGTTCGACATGGATTATTACGTCAAGACCCACATGCCGCTGGTGCGGCAGAAGGTGGGCGCCGCCCTCAAGGGCATCATGGTCGAGGAGGGCATCGCCGGCGGGACGCCCGGCAGCGACCCGACCTACGTGGCCATGGGCCACCTCCTGTTCGATTCCGTGCAATCCTTTCAGGATTCCTTCGGGCCGCACGCGGACAGCATCATGGCCGACATCCCGAACTACACGGCGATCCAGCCGGTCATCCAGATCAGCGAAGTGAAGATGAGCTGAGCCGACCGGCGATCTCCGCGCGGGGGCTCGGCGGCGGCCGCGGCCGGATGCGTCAGTCCGGCGGCTCGGCCGCGCGGTGATGCGCACCTTCACGTCCGGCTTTCGCGCACTACATCAAGTGCCGGGACTGCCCCTCGCCGCGAAAGGACTTCGTCCATGGCCGCCAGAGATGTCGTCATCTGCTCGCCCGTACGCACCGCCATCGGCACCTACGGCGGCACCCTCAAGGACACGCCGGCCACCGATCTCGGCGCGACCGTCGTCAAGGCGACGCTCGCGCGCGCCGGGCTGCCCGCGCAGGCGATCGACACAGTCGTCATGGGCAACGTGATCCAGGCCGGCAACAGGATGAACCCGGCCCGCCAGGCGGCGATCAACGGCGGGGTGCCGGTCGAGGTCCCGGCCATGACCGTCAACCGGGTTTGCGGCTCGGGCGCGCAGGCGATCGCCAGCGCCGCGCAGGAGATCATGCTCGGATTTGCCGACAGCGCGATTGCCGGCGGCATGGAGAACATGGACCGCGCGCCCTACCTCATGGGTTCCGGCCGCTGGGGCTATCGCATGGGTGACGGCCAGATCTTCGACGCCATGCTGATGGACGGCCTCAACGACGCGTTCTCCGGGCAGCATTCGGGATGGCACACCGAGGATCTCGCCCGCTCGCACCAGATCACCCGCGAAGAGCAGGACCGCTGGGCGGAGCGGTCGCAGAAGCGGTTCGGCGCCGCGCAGGCGGCTGGCAAGTTCGCGGCCGAAATCACCCCGGTCGAGGTCGCCTCGCGCAAGGGCCCGGTGTCGTTCGACAAGGACGAGCACAACCGTGCCGATACGACCCTGGAAGGGCTTGCGAAGCTCAAGCCCGCGTTCCGCAAGGACGGCACGATCACGGCCGGCAACGCACCGGGACTGAACTCCGGCGCGGCCGCAATGATCGTGGCCGAGCGTGCCTGGGCGGAGCAGAAGGGCATCGAGCCGATGGCGCGCCTCGTCGCCTACGGCATCGGGGCGGTCGAGCCCGGCATGTTCGGGCTCGGGCCGGTTCCGGCCGTGCGCCAGGCCCTCGAGCGCGCCGGATGGTCGGTCGGCGACCTCGAGCGCGTCGAGATCAACGAGGCGTTCGCGGCCATCGCGATCGCGGTGACGCGGGACCTCGGTCTGTCGCCCGACATCGTCAACGTCGAAGGCGGGGCGATCGCGCACGGCCATCCGATCGGGGCGACCGGCGCGGTGCTCACCACCCGCCTTCTTCATTCGATGCGGCGCGACGGCATCGACCGGGGCGTCGTGACGCTCTGCATCGGCGGCGGCCAGGGCATCGCGCTCGCCCTGGAGCGCGTGCACTGAGCGCGGCGAGCCCCGCTCAGACGACGGTGATCTTCTCCTCGGCGGTCGTCACCGTCCCGTCGTCGTCGATCCAGGTGAATTTGAATGTGCCGCTTTCTTCGACTCGCGCAGTGAACTGCAGATAGGGATTGGCGGCGACCGCCGGCTCGAGATCGGCGGTGAACACCGGCTTTCCGTTGAACGCGCAAGTGAACTTGTTGATGATCTTGCGCGGAATGATCTTGCCGGTTTCGTCCTTGCGGAAACCCGTCTCCATCGTGTGCTGAAACAGCGTCTTGATGGCGATGATCTCGCCCTTCTTGGCTTCGCTCGGGATCTTGACGCGCGCTTTCTCGACCATGATGCCCTCCCCGGTCCTCAGCCGCCGCAGCCGCCGATCGTGACCTTCACGGGCTTGCGCCCGGTGTAGAACTTTCCGTCGCTGGTCTTGGCGACCACGATGACGTCGCCCGTCCCGTTCAGCCGGATGCGCGTGGCGGCTTCGGCGCGGCCGCTCATCGGCGTGAAGCGGAAGGTGATGACCTCCGGACGCGGGTTCGCCTCGGCGACGATGAAGATGTCGCTGACGTAACTCTCGGCCCTCATCGGACTGTCGACCTTGACCGATAACGGCACGGTGTTCCCGTTTTCGGCGATCTCCGGCAGGTCGATCGAAATCTTGCCGGTCTCGGGCGTCTTGCCGCCCGTGAACTTCGCGATCGCCTCGCCGGCCTCGTTCGGGGTCGCCGCGACCCGCAACGGGACGCCGGCGAGTGCCAGCGCCGAACCGGCGGCCAGCATCAGGGTCTCGCGTCGCGTCACATTTGCCATCGTCCACCTCCACGCCGCGTGCTGGCGCCACGTCGTTCTGCAACGACGACGTTCAGCATCGAAGCGGCGCAACATAAGGCAGTCATCCCTGCCGATTCAAATCGAAACGATCGCAGCGAACGAACGTGCTGTCGTGGTCCGGCAGCGAAGAAAATTCTTTCAGCTTCGGGCCGATTTGAGGAAATCTCGGAAGCTGCGCGTCTCGTAGGCATTTTCGCGGACGTAGCGAAACATGGCGAGAAAATCATCCGGCCGCAGATAGCCGGCCATCCGGGCGACCTCGCGCTTGTCGACCGGCCGATCCTTCAGCCCGTTCGCGGTCTCGGGAAAGAACTGGAACGTCGGCGTGAAGCGGACGCCGTATTTGGCGGCGAGCTGCTTTTCGCCAACCTCGGCGCCGTCGAAGTCCGTCACCTTGCGCGAACCGATGATGTTGAGCTGCAGCACCTCGAAATTCGCCTTCACGTAGTCGGCGATATCCGGCCGCGCGAAGTTGACGAGGTGTGTCTCGCGGCAATACGGACATCCCTTGAGCTCCCACATGATCGCCAGCCGCTTGCCGGCCCTGTGCGCCGTCTCGAGGTCCTCCGCGAGGTCGAGGAAGCTGAACAGGAACCAGGGCTCGCTGTAGAGCCCGTCGGCGGTGAGCGTCGGCTCCTCGGCGCGAACGTGGCCGGTGGCCAGGCCTGCCAGCCCCGCGCTCGCTCCCGCGATCAGTCGGCGTCGTGTCAGCATCCGTTCGCCACTCGTTGCGCCGGCGCGAAGCCTTGCGGGTTCCGCCCCGACGTGCGTATTCCTCGCCGGCCTGTCAGCCCCGCCGGCTCGCCGCGTGCCGCCTCCGAGCATATAATGGCGGCTCGAGATGCACTTGGTCACGCTTCGGTGAATGTCCATGCGGCGGTTGCAGATCGGAACGCTGGTTCTCGCCCTGACCCTCGCGGCCGGTCCGGCGGCGGCGGATGATCTCGCCGATTTCCAGGCGGCGCTCGAGACCCTCTCGGCCTACAACCGCACCGCGCTCGGCTATCTGCGCACGGACAACGTCGATCTCGCGCTGTTCGAGCTCGACCGCATGCACAACGCCTGGGGGAGCTTCGCTGCCCGGTTCGGCAGGGAGCGGCCGGCGGCGCTGCGCGACAATCCGCTGTTCACCAGCATGCTGGTCGACGTGCCGACCCGCATCGCGACCGCGAAGGTGATGATCGACGCCCGCCGCCCGAACGTCGCCCGCGAGTCGCTCGTCGCGATCCGCCGGGAGTTCAGCGACGTGCGGCGCGCCAGCCACGTCGAGGTGCTGGCCGACTGCATCCTCGACGCCAACGCGGCGATGGACGCGCTGATGGCCGGTGACCCCGCTCCGGATCGCTCGAAACCCGGCATCGACGCCGAGGTTGCCGCCAAGGCGAAAGCCTACGCCGACACGCTCGCCCGCTGCGACCGGATGGCGCCGCCGCGGATCCGCTCGGACGCGGAATTCCGCCGCCTGGTCGACGGCGCAAACGCCTCGCTCGCCGCAGTGCCGAAAGCCGTCGAGGCGAAGGACCGCGACCAACTCCACCGGCTTCTCATCGAGTTGCGCGCGTTCGACAACCTGCTGGCGTTTCGGTACGGGTGACGGCGGCTGTTGATTGGTCCGTTCTTCCGCCTCGTCTCGACGGTCGATGACCGATGATGATCGGCCCAGAGCGCTGAGCCGTTTCCCGGGTGCGATGCGGCGCGAAGCGCCGCACCGCAGATCCGGGACAGGCTTCAGATGACTGAGCGAGCCGGAGCCCAAGGCCCTGCCTTCGATCGACGGCGCCTTCGACAAACGGACAGCCTGATCGTTGCCGCAGCCGGCCAATGCGTTCACGGCGCGGCGGCGAAATCACGCCTGCAGCCGTCCGACGGGATCGGCCGGCGCGATGTCGAGGATGCGCAGTTGCACGCGCTCCTCGCCCTGCCAGCGGTCGACGCTGAGCGATCCCGCCACGTGCACCGGCTCGCCGCGATGCTTCATCAGCGCTTCGCCGAGCTTCTGGCCGGCGGCGCGGAACGCGATGGCGTTGAGGCCCGCGCCGTCGCCGGCGCGCAGGCGCGCGCGCACGTGCGCCTGCCCGATCTCCTCGGCGTAGGTCAGGATGTGCGCCGGCAGCACCAGCACCGGCTCGGGATTGCCGGCGCCGAACGGGCCGGCGCGCGCGATCGTGGCGTAGAGTTCGGCGGACGCCGCCGCCGCGGTGATCGCCGCGTCGACGAGGAGCGCGTCCTCGCGCCGCGCCGCCTCGACGGCGGACGACAGCGCGTCCTCCAGGAACGCGCGGAACGGCTGCAGCGCCGCGCGCCGGAGCGTGATGCCGGCCGCCATGGCGTGGCCGCCGCCCTTCAACAGCAGGCCCTCGGCGACGGCGCGTCGCACCGTGCGGCCAAGATCGACCCCGGCAATGGAACGGCCCGACCCGGTGCCGGCCTCGCCCGGCCCGAGCGCGATGGCGAATGCCGGCCGACCGAAGCGTTCCTTGAGCCGCGCGGCGACGAGCCCGACCACGCCCGGATGCCAGCCTTCCGCCGCGGTGACGACCACTGCGCCCTTCTCTTCGAGCCCGAGCGCCGCCAGGGCCTCGGCGTGCGCCTGCGCGAGGGTTGCCTGCTCGACCGCCTGGCGTTCCCGGTTCAGACGGTCGAGTTCGGCCGCCATCGCGGCCGCCTCGGCGGGGTCTTCCTCGAGCAGCAGTTGCGCGCCGAGGTCGGCGCGTCCGATCCGTCCGCCGGCGTTGATGCGCGGTCCGAGCAGGAAGCCGAGGTGCCAGGGCTCGGGCGGGCCTGCAAGCCGCGCCGTGTCCATCAGGGCGGTGAGCCCGACGCCTTCGCGCCGGCGCATGGCGATGAGGCCCTTGGCGACGAACGCGCGGTTGAGCCCCCTGAGCGGCACGACGTCGGCGACGGTGCCGAGCGCGACGAGATCGAGCAGCGACAGGAGATCGGGCTCGGGCCGCCCCGGACTCCAGAACCCGCGCCGGCGCAGCACGCGATTGACCGCGACGACCGTGACGAACGTGAGGCCGACGGCAGCGAGGTGCCCGAGCTGCGAGAGATCGTCGAGCCGGTTCGGATTGACGACCGCGACCGCCGGCGGCAGCGCCTCCTCCGCCTGGTGATGATCGATGACGACGACGTCGAGGCCGAGCCGATTGGCCTCCGCGAGCGGCTCGTGGCTGGTGGTGCCGCAATCCACGGTGACGAGGAGGCGCGTGCCGCGCTCGGCGAGGCTGCGGATCGCCTCGCTGTTCGGCCCGTAACCTTCGAAGATCCGGTCCGGAATGTGGATCAGCGGCTCGTTGCCGGCGAGGCGGAGGAAGCGCGCCAGCAACGCCGAGGCCGTGGCGCCGTCGACGTCATAATCACCGAAGATCGCGATCCTTTCCTCGCGCACGACCGCGTCGGCCAGGCGCTCCGCCGCCGCCTCCATGGCGGTGATGACGTGCGGGTCGGGCAGGAGACGTTTGAGGCTCGGATCGAGGAACGCCTCGACTACGTCCGGCTCCACCCCGCGCCCGGCGAGGACGCGGGCGAGGATCTCGGGCAGACCGTGCCGCTGCACGATCGCCAGCGCCCGCGCCCCGGCGCGGTCGTCGAGCCGGTCGCGCCAGACGCGGCCGGTTGCCGAACGATCCACCCCGAGAAAGCTGCGGCGCGGCGACAGAGCGTCCATGGCGACCCCTCCGGCCGACAGGATACACCGGTTCGGCCGGAGGCGGGGCCGGGAGAGGAGACGCTGTGCATGATCTGGCGCCGGGCGCCGGGCAGGTCCCGGACGCGGCAGCGCGAAATATCGCGCCGCAGATCCGGGACCATGCGGCGAGAGCCGGACCGGCTCAGCCCTCGAACTTCTCGAGCTGGCGATGCTCGGCGCGAATCCAGCGCACCGTGCCGGTGGTCGAGCGCATCACGACCGTCTCGGTCTCGATGATCTCGTCGCGGAAGCGAACGCCGCGCAGCATCGAGCCGTCGGTGACGCCGGTCGCAGCGAACACGCAGTCGCCCTGCACCATGTCTTCCATCTGGTATTTCTTGCGCGGATCCTTGATGCCCATCTTGTGGGCGCGCTCGCGCTTCTCCTCGGTGTCGAGCACGAGCCGGCCCTGCATCTGCCCGCCGATGCAGCGCAGAGCCGCGGCCGCGAGCACGCCCTCGGGCGCGCCGCCGATCCCGAGATAGATGTCGACGCCCGTCGCCTCCGAATCGGCCGTGTGAATGACGCCGGCGACGTCGCCGTCGGTGATCAGCCGCACCGCGGCGCCCGACTTGCGCACGGCCGCGATGAGATCGGCGTGCCGCGGACGGTCGAGGATCAGCGCGGTGATCTCGGCCGTCTTCACCCCCTTGGCCTTGGCGAGCGCCGCGATGTTCTCGCCCGGATCGGCGTCGAGGTCGACCACGCCCTTCTGATAGCCCGGCCCGATGGCGATCTTCTCCATGTAGACGTCAGGGGCATTGAGCAGCGTGCCGTGCTCGGCCATGGCCATGGTGGCGATCGCACCCGACATGTTCTTGGCGCACAACGTCGTGCCCTCGAGCGGATCGACCGCGATGTCGACCTTGGGGCCTTTCCGGTTGCCGACGTTCTCGCCGATGAACAGCATCGGGGCTTCGTCGCGTTCGCCCTCGCCGATCACCACGGTGCCGTCGATCGGCAGCCGGTTGAGCTCGCGCCGCATGGCGTCGACCGCCGCCTGGTCGGCGGCCTTCTCATTGCCGCGGCCGCGCAGGCGCGCAGCGTTGACGGCGGCGCGCTCGGTGACGCGGACGATCTCGAGCGACAGGATGCGTTCGAGGATCTGATGCGGCTGAACGGTGATCGACGACGTCTGACTCATGTTCCTCTCCGATGCCGGATCGTGTCCGGCGTGAACGGCGCTCCCCAGAATTCAGTTCTTCTCGATGCGGATCACCTGCGGCCGGCCGGCGATCACACCCTGCGCTTCGATCGCCTTCAGGGCCCGCCGCACCGCGTCCTCGCTCGTCGCGTAGGTGATGAGGATCACGGGCGCCGGACCGGCCGGACTCTTCGGATCGTCACCGCCGTGCGGCCGCTCGCCGCGATGGCGCTGGACGATGGATTCGAGCGAAATGTCCTCGGTTGCGAGGTGTTTGGCAATGGTCGCGAAAGTACCAGGGCGGTCGACCGCAAGCAGGCGGATGTAGTAGCCGCCCTCGTGACGCTGCATCGGCGCCTTCTTGTTGGTGGTGAGCTGCGACGCCGGCCGCCCGAACGGAGGAGTGCGCACGCCGCGCGCGATCTCGCCGAGATCGGAGACGACCGCCGAAGCCGTGGCCGCCCCGCCGGCCCCGGGACCCACGAGGGTGAGGGGCGCGAACCCCTCCGCGTCGATCGAGACCGCGTTGGTCACCCCCATGACCTGGGCGATCGCCGAATCCTTAGGCACCATGGTCGGGTGTACGCGCTGCTCGATCCCCTTCTCGGTCTTCACCGCGACGCCGAGCAGCTTGACACGGTAACCGAGTTCGTCCGCAGCCTGGAGATCCTCGGGCGAGATCGAGCTGATGCCCTCGACGTAGACGGCGTCCGGATCGACCTTGGTGCCGAACGCAAGACTGGCGAGCAGCGCGAGCTTCTGCGCCGTGTCATGCCCCTCGACGTCGAAGGACGGATCGGCCTCCGCATAGCCGAGGCGCTGCGCGTCCTTCAGGCAGTCGGCGAACGACAGCTTCTCCTGCTCCATGCGGGTGAGGATGTAGTTGCAGGTGCCGTTGAGGATGCCGTAGACGCGCGCGAAGGCGCAGCCGGCCAGCCCTTCGCGCAGCGTCTTGACGATCGGGATGGCGCCGCCGGCCGCCGCCTCGAAATCGAGCGCGACCCCGTTCTTCTCCGCCAGCGCGGCGAGCGCAACGCCGTGGCGCGCGAGCAGCGCCTTGTTGGCGGTCACGACCGATTTTCCGGCGGTGAGCGCGGCCTCGATCGCGGCCTTGGCCGGATCGCCCTCCCCGCCCATCAGTTCGACGAAAACCTCGATCTCCGGATCCTTGGCGAGCGCCACCGGATCGGCGGCCCAGCGGATGCCGCGCAGGTCCACGTCGCGTGGCTTGTCCTTCGCGCGCGCGGTGACGGCAACCACCTCGACCGGACGGCCGCAGCGCGCCAGCAGGGCGTCGCGCTCGCGCGCGATGAGACGCAGCACGGCGACGCCGACCGTGCCGAGACCGGCAAGACCAACTTTCAGCGGCGCCACCATGGATTGCCGGCAACCTGCGTAAAGGCGGCGTCTTCAGCGCCGCTTGGCGAGCGGGACGACGTTGTGCAACTTTTCCGGGGCCGTTTCAAGAAAACGGCGGATGTTGCGCGCGGCCTGGCGAATGCGCTGCTCGTTCTCCACAAGTGCGATGCGGACGTAACCCTCCCCGTGCTCGCCGAAGCCGATGCCGGGCGACACGGCGACCTCGGCCTTCTCCACCAGCAGCTTCGAGAACTCGATGCTGCCGAGCTCGCGAAACGGCTCGGGCAGCGGCGCCCAGGCGAACATCGAGGCGCGCGGGGCCGGCACGGTCCAGCCGGCGCGGCCGAAGCTCTCGACCAGCACGTCGCGCCGCCGCTTGTAGGTCTCACGCATCTCGCGGATGCAGTCGTCCGGCCCGTTGAGCGCGGCGGTCGCCGCCACCTGGACCGGCGTGAACGCCCCATAGTCGAGATAGGATTTCACCCGCGCCAGCGCGGCGATGATGCGTTCGTTGCCGACCGCGAATCCGATGCGCCACCCGGGCATCGAGTAGGTCTTCGACATCGAGGTGAACTCGACGGCGACATCCATGGCGCCCGCGACCTGCAGTACGGAGGGTGGCGGGACGTCGTCGAAATAGACCTCGGCGTAGGCGAGATCGGACAGGATGAAGATGTTGTGCTTCTTGGCGAACAGAACCAGCTCTTTGTAGAAGTCGAGATCCGCCACATAGGCGGTCGGATTGGCCGGGTAGCAGACGATCACCGCGATCGGCCGCGGGATCGAATGCGCCATGGCGCGCTCGAGCGTTTTGAAGAATTCCGGGGTCGGCTCGGACGGTACCGAGCGGATCACGCCGCCCGCCATCAGGAATCCGAAGGCGTGGATCGGATAGCTCGGATTGGGCACCAGCACCACATCGCCCGGCGCGGTGATCGCCTGCGCCACGTTGGCGAAGCCCTCCTTGGACCCGAGCGTGGTTACGACCTGGGTCTCGGGATTGAGCTTCACACCGAACCGCCGCTCGTAGTAGGCGGCCTGGGCACGACGCAGGCCCGGAATACCTTTGGAGGCGGAATAACGGTCGGTCCGCGGCTTGCCGATGGTGTCGCGCAGCTTCTCGATCACATGGGCGGGGGCCGGCAGGTCGGGATTGCCCATGCCGAGGTCGATGATGTCCGCGCCGGCGTTGCGGGCCTGCGCCTTGACGCGGTTCACCTGCTCGAAGACGTAAGGTGGCAATCGACGGATGCGGTGAAATTCTTCCATGACCTGCGGGCTCCTCCCCCGCTGCCGGGTCCGACCATCCAGCCCCGGTCCCGTGACGCCCGACCCATGGCTGCGTGCCTGACTTGTAGCATGTGTCGCAGCCGCTGCCAGTGGCTTCGGCGCACCTCTTTAAGCAATTGGCGAGAGGCTTTTGTTATTGATCCTTCGCCGCGTCGTTGACTCGCTTGGTCTGGCGATTGCGGGCCGCGACCAGCGCCTCCTCGGCCCGCTTTTCCTCCTCTTCGCTCATGACGGCGCTCGGGCGAGGCGGCGGCATGTCATGGACGGCGGGGTACTCGGGCTGAGTCGCCGGCGCGGCCGGGGTCCCGGCCGGCAGACCGATTGGGGACGGCAATTCGCCAAGCGTGCTCGAACAAGCGCCGAGCAGGATCGTTGAGGCAAGGCACAGGCACAGGCGCGCGACGCGAAGCGCCGGCCGCAAAGGGGACCCGCACGGTCGCGCATTCGACATCATGAGCATGCAGGATTCGCGAAAGTTGCGCCCCGCCCGGGGCCTGGTGGTTGAGGCCAGCTAGCCAAGTAATATGTCCAAACCAAGGATGCGAATTTTAGCACCATGCCGATGCAAAGGTTAAGGAATTCCGCCAAAGGCAAGCCCCGGCGCTCGCCCCCGCTGGTGCCGGCGAGCCCGCCCGGGGTGGAGGAGAACGACGGCATGCCGGGCGGCAAGGGACGCAAGCCGGCCGGGCGCGCATCGGCTGGAAAGAAGCGCAAGCGGCCCGGCGCGAAGCGGCCGCCCGTCGAATCCACGCGGGCGCCGGCCGCGGCCGACCCCGGGCGATCGGAAGACCGACTGCCGCAGGAGCGCACGGCGAATCAACCCCGCGCCGGTCAGCCCGAAGCATCGCCGGCCCGGCCGCAGACCGCGGCTGGCAGCGGCGAGCCTGCCAGGGCGCCCGCGCCTGGAAGCTTCGGCGCGCCTCCCGACATCGAAGCGTTTTCCCGGAACCTGGCACGCCTGATCGAGGAAGGCGGCAAGGCGCTCGCCGCCTATCTCAAGCCGCGCGAACAGGGCAACGCCCAGGCCGAGCAGGCCGACGAAATCGCCGATCTCGTCAAGACCCTCGGCCAGGTCCTCGAATATTGGCTGTCCGATCCGCTGCGCGCGCTCGACCTGCAGAAGCGGCTCGGTGCCGCCTATCTCGAACTGTGGGCGGCGGCGGCGAGGCGCCTCAACGGCAACCCGGCGCAACCGGTCGTGCAGCCGGACGCGCGCGACAAGCGATTCAGCGACCCCGAGTGGTCGTCGAACCAATTCTTCGATTTCCTCAAGCAGGCCTATCTGCTGACGAGCAATTGGGCCAATCGCCTGGTCAAGGACGCGGAGGGGCTCGATCCTTTCACCCGGCACAAGGCCGAGTTCTACGTGCGGCAGATCACGAATGCGCTCGCCCCGTCGAATTTCGTGCTGACCAACCCGGAACTGCTGCGCGAGACCCTGAACTCGAATGCCGAGAACCTCGTGCGCGGAATGCGCATGCTGGCCGAGGACATCCGGGCCGGCGGCGGCAGTCTGAAGATCCGCCAGTCCGACCCGACGACGTTCGAGGTCGGGCGCAACCTGGCGCTCACGCCCGGCAAGGTGATCTATCAGAACGAGCTGATGCAGCTCATTCAATATGCCCCGGCGACCGAGACGGTGCTCAAGCGGCCGCTGCTGATCGTGCCGCCGTGGATCAACAAGTTCTACATCCTCGATCTCGTGCCGGAGAAATCCTTCATCAAGTGGTGCGTCGAGCAGGGCATCACGGTGTTCTGCATCTCGTGGGTCAATCCCGACGCGCGGCTCGCCCAGAAAGGGTTCGAGGACTACATGCGCGAGGGCGTGATGGAGGCGCTCGACGCCATCGAGAAGGCGACCGGGGAACGCGAGGTCGACGCCGCCGGCTACTGCGTCGGAGGCACGCTGCTCGCGGTCGCGCTCGCCTACATGGCGGCCAAACGCGACGAGCGCATTCGCTCGGCGACGCTGTTCGCCGCCCAGGTCGATTTCACCTATTCGGGCGACCTCAAGGTCTTCGCCGACGAGGACAGCATCAAGTCGCTCGAGCGGCGCATGGCGGAGCGCGGCTATCTGGAAGGCCAGAAGATGGCGGCGGCCTTCAACATGCTGCGTCCGAACGAGTTGATCTGGCCCTACGTGATCAACAATTATCTCCGCGGCAAGGACCCGCTCGCGTTCGACCTGCTCTACTGGAATTCCGACGCGACGCGCATGCCGGCCGCCAATCATTCGTTCTATCTGCGCAACTGCTACCTGCGCAACAAGCTCGCCCGCGGCGAGATGGAGATCGGCGGCGTCACGCTCGATCTCAACAAGGTGACGGTGCCGATCTACAATCTGGCGACGCGCGACGATCATATCGCGCCGGCCAAGTCGGTCTTCCTGGGCTCTTCCTTCTTCGGTGGTCCGGTGCGCTTCGTGCTCGCCGGATCCGGGCACATCGCCGGGGTCATCAATCCGCCCGCCAGGAACAAATACCAGTACTGGACCGGGCCGAAGCCGCAGGGCGCCGACGTCGAGGCGTGGCTCGCCGAGGCCGAAGAGCATCCGGGATCGTGGTGGCCGGACTGGCTGCGCTGGCTGACCGCGCTTCAGTCCGCCCGCGTGCCGGCGCGCGTTCCGGGCGGCGGCAAGCTCACGCCGATCGAGGACGCGCCCGGCTCCTACGTGAAGGTCCGGGACTAGAGTGCGGGCCATGCGCCGCAGCTGTGCCCCATGAGCCGGAAACGCCGCCCGATCAATCTCCCGGCGCCCTATCTCAAGCGCGTGTGGCTCGACACATCGCTCGTCTCCGACGGCGCCGCCTATCCGTTCTGTCTCCCGCTGTTCCGTGACAAATTCGAGCTCAGCTTCGAAAAACCGATCACCATCATCGTCGGCGAGAACGGCACGGGAAAATCAACTCTTCTGGAAGGCATCGCGGCACTCGCCGGCTATGACGACGCAGGCGGCGGCAAGGGCTACCGGCCCGTCGATCACTCGGCCGCGATCGAGATCACCGGCAGTCGCCTCGTTTCGGCGCTGCGCGCGAGCTGGTTGCCGAAGATCACCAACGGCTGGTTCTTCAAGGCGGAGACCTTCTTCTCCGTCGCGCGCTATCTCGACCGGGCCGCAGTCGAGGCCGCCGAGAGGCCACCCGACTTCCTCTCGCAATCGCATGGCGAGGGCTTCCTGCGCTTTTTCGACGAGCGTTGCGGCCGCCAGGGCATCTTCATCTTCGACGAGCCGGAATCAGCGCTCTCGCCGGCGCGGCAACTCGCCTTTCTGCGTCTCCTGCGCCGCATGGAGAGGCGCGGAGAGTGCCAGGTCATCATGGCGACGCATTCGCCGCTGCTCATGGCCTATCCGGGCGCACAATTGCTCCTGTTGTCGAAAAATGGACTCGAACCGGTCAGCCTCGAAGAGACCGAGCATTTCAGATTGACGCAGGAATTCTGCACCGACCCGGCCGCGTTCGTCGACCAGGCGCTCGGGGAGGACGCCTGAGCGCCGGCGAGGGGCGCTCGCCCTCGCCTCGCCGCTCATCGCCGATGCGCTCAGGTCTCAAGCGTCACCGGCACCTTCAGGTAGTGTACGCCGTTCGATTCCGCCGGCGGGAATTTTCCGGCGCGGATGTTGACCTGGATCGAGGGCAGCAAGAGCGTCGGCGCGGCAAGCGTCGCGTCGCGCGCCTGCCGCATGGCAACGAACTCGTCCTCGCTCACGCCCTCGCGGACGTGGACGTTGCGCGCCCTTTCCTCGGCGACGCTCGTTTCCCAGGCGTACGTATCGCGCCCGGGCGCCTTGTAGTCGTGGCACATGAACAACCGCGTCCGCGGCGGCAGTGCCAGAATGCGCTTGATCGAGCGATAGAGCGTGCGGGCATTGCCGCCCGGGAAATCGGCGCGTGCCGTGCCGTAGTCCGGCATGAACAGCGTGTCGCCGACGAACACCGCGTCGCCGATCCTGTAGGAGACGCAGGCCGGCGTGTGACCCGGCGTATAGATCACCTCCCCGTCGAGTTCGCCGATGCGGAAGCGCTCGCGGTCCACGAACAGATGGTCGAACTCCGAGCCGTCGCCGGATACGTCCATCGCGTTGAACACCGGGCGGAAGATGCGCTGCACGTCGCGGATGTGCTCGCCGATGGCGACCCTCGCGCCGGTCTTGAGCTTGATGTAGGGCGCGCCCGACAGATGATCGGCATGCGCGTGGGTCTCGAGCACCCAGGTGATCCTCACGTCCGCCTTCTCGGCCGCGGCCAGAATGGCGTCGGCCGAATTGACCGAGGCCTTGCCGCTGCGGTGGTCGTAATCGAGCACCGGGTCGATCACCGCCGCCTCGCGCGTCGCGGGATCCGACACGAGATAGCTCACCGTGTTCGTCGGCTCGTCGAAAAAAGCCTGGATCGTCGGTTTCGGAGCCGTTTCCGGCGCGGTCCTCGGTGCGGCTTTCGGCATGGACATGACTGACCTCCTTGTCCAGCGATTCCTTGACAATATATTAGACATTACTAATTTAGCAATGACTGAAATAGGAGCGTGTCATGCCAAACGTCGTGGCGCTCGGGGAACTCGAAAGCAAGGCCGGCGAGGCGGTGCGTCTCCTGAAGCTGCTCGCCAACGAGGCCCGCCTGCTGATCCTGTGCCGGCTCGTCGCCGAGGGAGAGATGTCGGTCGGGGAACTCGCCGGCGCGGTCGGGCTCGGCCAGTCGGCCCTGTCCCAGCACCTCTCCAGGCTGCGCGCGGACGGGCTGGTGGGAACGCGCCGCGAAGCCCAGACGATATACTATCGCGTCGTCGATGCGAACGCAGCGGATGTCCTCGCGCTCCTGAAGAAGATCTACTGCCCCTGAGGGCCGCCACCTCGTGGCGCATTGAGGAGTGGAATGATGACTGCGTTGAAGACTGTCTCGCCGGCCCGCGCCGCGCAGATGCTGCGCGAGGGCGCGGTCCTCGTCGATATCCGGGAGGCCGACGAATTCGCGCGTGAGCGCATTCCGGGCGCGCGACATCATGCGCTGAGCCGGCTGTCGGCCGACGATCCGGCACGGCTCGGCGACGACGTGGTGAT
This sequence comes from uncultured Hyphomicrobiales bacterium, assembly GCA_964538565.1. GTDB lineage: Bacteria > Pseudomonadota > Alphaproteobacteria > Rhizobiales > Xanthobacteraceae > CAYVBN01. Next base: position 22,543 of record CAZIGW010000184.1, read on the forward strand.
CTTCCATTGCCGCTCCGGCGCGCGCACCGCGGCCAATGCGGCGCGTCTGCGCGCGGCCGCCGCCGGCGAGGCCTATGTGCTCGACGGCGGCCTCGACGCCTGGAAACGAGCCGGACTGCCGACGACCGTCGACCGGCGCCAACCGATCGACATCATGCGCCAGGTGCAGATCGCGGCCGGCAGCCTGGTGTTGCTCGGAGTGCTGCTCGGCTATCTGGTCACGCCCGGCTTCTTCCTGCTCTCCGCCTTCGTCGGGGCGGGCCTCGTCTTTGCGGGCTCGACTGGCATCTGCGGCATGGCCAAGATGCTCGCATGCATGCCCTGGAACCGCCGCCAGCGGCTCGCCCCCGCTCCGGCCACGCGCTGAACCGATGGCGTCGCTCCTCACCGCCTCGACGCTCCTGTCGATCGCCTCGGGAAGCCTCGTCGGCTTCATCCTGGCGTTGATCGGCGGCGGCGGCTCGATCCTGGCGGTGCCTCTTCTCATCTACGTCGTCGGCGTGCCGTCGACCCACGTGGCGATCGGCACCAGCGCGGTGGCGGTCGCGGCCAGCGCCGCCGCCAATCTGGTCGGCCACGCGCGCGCCGGCACCGTCAAATGGCCGTGCGCGATCGTGTTCGCGACCTCGGGAATTCTCGGCGCGGCCGGCGGGGCGGAACTCGGCAAGAGCGTCGACGGCTCCCGGCTGCTCGCGCTCTTCGGGATGCTGATGATCGTGGTCGGCCTGCTCATGCTACGGCCGCGCCGCTCCTCCGTCGACGCGGGCGTGCGCCTCACGCGCGAAAACATGCCGCGCATGCTGCCGATGCTGATCGGCACCGGGCTGGGGGTCGGGGCCGTGTCGGGCTTCTTCGGCATCGGCGGCGGGTTCCTGATCGTCCCCGGCCTGGTCGCCGCGACCGCAATGCCGCTGCTCAGCGCCGTCGGCTCCTCGCTCGTCTCGGTGACCGCCTTCGGCACGACGGCGGCGATCAGCTACGGGTTCTCCGGCCTCGTCGACTGGCGGCTCGCCGCGATGTTCGTGGCCGGCGGAGCGGCCGGCGGCGTTCTCGGGCTCGCGCTCGCGCGCCGGCTCGCCGGCTACAAGCATGCGCTGTCGACGATCTTCGCCGGCGCGGTGGCGACGGTTGGTGGATACGTGGCGGCGACCGCGCTCATGGGCTGATCCCGTCAGGATCTCCTCTCGCAGCCGACGGTTGAGGTAAATCAAGGAGAGAGGCGGCACTTTCGCGCACCTTAAGGCGTTTCCTGCCAAAGGGAGGTGCCGAAATGAAAGCCGTAGACGTCATGGCGACCGACGTGATCAGCGTCACCCCGGAGCACAACGTTCAGGATGTCGCGGAAATCCTCCTGACCAACCGCATCAGCGCCGTGCCGGTGATCAACGACAAGGGCAAGCTTGTCGGCATCGTCAGCGAGGGCGACCTGATGCGGCGCGCGGAATCGGGCACCGAGCACGAGCGCTCGTGGTGGCTGCGGCTGCTGATGGGACGCGAGGGACTGGCGCAGGAATACGTCAGGGAGCATGCGCGCCGCGTCTCCGACGTGATGACGCGCGATGTCATCACCGCCACGCGCGAGACGCCCCTGCCCGAGATCGCGAGCCTGCTCGAGCGCAACCGCATCAAGCGCGTCCCGATCGTCGACAACGGCAAGGTGGTCGGCATCGTCAGCCGCGCCAACCTGCTCCAGGCCCTGGCAAGCCTGCGCAAGGAGATCGCCGTCGAGAAGCCGACGTCGGATTCCGACGTGCGCGACAAGGTGCTGGAGCGGCTGAAGGCCGAGCCGTGGACGCGCAGCGCCCTGCTCAACGTGACGGTGCGCGACGGCACCGTCGATCTGTGGGGCATCGTCGATTCGGCCGCCGAGAAACGCGCGCTGCGCGTGGCCGCCGAGGTGACGCCCGGCGTGCGCGGGGTGAATGACAACGTCATCATCCGCCCGGTCGCCGCGGAATCGTGAGACGGCGCCGAAGCGCCGTCTCGTCAGGCCCAAAGAAGGAATGAGGCGGCCGCGATCACGCGGCCGCTTTGCGATTGACGGCAAGCCGCGCATCGACCAGCGCGACCGTCTCGTCGAGCACCGGATTGCGCATTGCCTTCTGCGCCGCGATCGCCTGCACGAGCCGATCGACCCGCTCGATGTTGGGCGCGCCGGCGAACAACGCGCGGGCGGCCGACGACGGCCGCACCAGGCCGAGCGCCGCATTGGCGTACTTCTCGAACGGCACGAGGTCGTCGGGCGAAGCGCCGAGCTTCACGCACAGTTCGCGCACCCAGTCGTACACCGCGCGCGAGGCCTCGATGTCGGTGTGCACCGCCTCCTTGATGGAACGCGCCGCGTCCTTCTGCACGCAGCGATAATTCCCGGTGATCAGCATCGCCCACTTTGCGAGCGGCACAAAGATCGACTCGTGCACCTTGAGCTTGACCGGCAGCTCGATCCTGCTGCCGTCGCCCGGATCGTAGCGGATGGCCTCGATCTCCTGCTCCATCTGCCGCAGCATTCCGGTGTACTTGTCGGAATCGAAGCGCGCGACCTTGAAGTTGGTCGGCAGCGTGACCTGCAGCACGTTGATCTTTTCCTCCGGCGGGCGGAATGCCTGCGGATCGGGGCTGCACAAGGTCACGTAGGCGGGATCGAAATTCTCCCACACCGTCGCGTCGGTGTAGCAGCACTTCAGCGCATCGGTCGCGAGCCCCGGAATCCGCTTGAGATACGGCAGCGGCGGCATGTTCATGATGGACATGCACGGCACCTTCGCCCTGGCGACGGCGTCGAGCAGTTCGCGCACCCCGCTCGAACGATACTGTGGCTCCTGCATGGCGAGCCCGACGAGATCGTAGTCGCCGGGCTTGATCGCGCCGGGGCCGTCGGCCGAGAGCTTGCCGGGCAGCTTGCGCGTGTCGATCTCGATCGGGTCCTTGCGGCCCTTGATCGGCAGGCGCACGCGGGCGCCCTCCTTGTTGATCGCTTCCGCCTCCGCCGGCAGGCATACGAGCTTCACGTTGTGGCCCGCGAACAACAGCTTTGTCGCCAGCAGCGAGCCGTAGGACGCGCCCATGATCAGGACATTGTAGGTTGTCACGTGAACTGCTCCCTCTATGGCGCGGCAAGATGCCGAAAAACTCCGTCCCGGCGACGCCTCCCGCGTCGCCTTCGCGCTTCAGGCAGGCGATGATATTTCCTGCCCCGCCGGGGCGCAACGAGCCAGCAAGCCCCACCCCGTGTCGGCATGTCGCGCGCCGGCCGCCGGAGGCGCGGCGCGCTACTTGCGCTCTCCGCGGCCCTTCTGAAGCTGGCGGCGGAATTCGTCGCGCTTTTCGTGGATCGAGGCAACCACCGGACCGATCCCGACGCCGAGTCCGACGAGGGCGGCTTCCGATACCTGCAGGCTCGCCTCGATGGTTTCCGGCACCGCGTCGGTGACGCCGATCTCATAGAGGTGGCGCGCGTGCGTGGCATCGTGCGCGCGCGCGACGATGAGGACGTCGGGCCGCGCGCGGCGCACCTGCACGACCACCTCGTCGACCTCCGCTTTGGAGCCGGTGGTGATGATCACGGCGGCGGCGCCGGCAAGGCCGCACGCCTTGAGAAAATCCAGATTGGTCGCGTCGCCATAATAGACTTCACGCTCATGGCGCCGGTGCTGCCTGACGGCCGATGCGTTCTTGTCGACGGCCACGTAGCGCAATCCGTGCCGGTCGAGCATCGAGCAGACGACCTGTCCGACCCGGCCGTGGCCGACGACGATCGCATGCCCCGCGTCCGCCTCGGGCGCGGCAAGGAGTTCGGGATCGAGCGCCTTGCGCGTCTCGAGCCACGGCGACCATTTGCGCGCCAGCAGCGACAGACCCGGAATGAGCGCCATCGTGATCGAGGTGACGGCGAGCGCGAAAGTCGCAACCGCCGCATCCATGACGCCGAGCACCGTCGCCAAGCCGATGCCCACGAAGGCGAACTCGCCGCCGGGCCCGAGCAGCAACCCGGTTTCGACCGCCGCCGGCCACGGCAACCGGAAGGCGCGGGCGAGCCCGGCCAGAATGCCCGACTTGAGCGCGATGAGGGCGACCGTGCATACGAGGAGCCACAGTGGTTCGCGTACGAGTTCGCGCGGATCGATGTTCATCCCCACCGTGAAGAAGAACAGGCCGAGCAGCAGCCCCTTGAACGGCTCGATCCTCGTCTCGATCGCCTTGCGGAATTCCGTTTCGGACAGCAGGAGACCGGCGACGAAGGCGCCGAGCGACATCGGCAGCCCGGCGGCGGCGGCCCCGACGCCCGCTCCGACGACCACCAGCAAGGCCGCCGCGACGAACATGTCGCTGCTGCCGGCCGACGCGACGAGATGAAATAGCCGCCGCAGAAAGATGCGGCCGAGCACGACGATCAGGCCGAGCGCCAGCGCCCCGTTGGCAAGCGCCAGCACGAGCGTCGTCACGACCGAGCCGCCGGTGCGCGTTCCGACGATCGAGACGAACAGCAGGATCGGCACCACCGCGAGATCCTGCGCCAGCAGCACCGCGAAGCTCGCGCGGCCCGCGGCCGTGGCGAGGCGGTCCTGTCCGGCCAGCACGTCAATGACGATCGCGGTCGACGACAGGGCGAGGCAGAGCCCGAGAATCACCGCCTCGGCCGGCTTGCCGCCGTAGAGCGCCGCCGCGCCGGCGATGACCGCGGCCGAAAGGGCGATCTGCAGGCTGCCCAGGCCGAAGACCAGGCGGCGCATGGTCCTCAGCCGCTCGTAGGAGAGCTCGAGCCCGATCAGGAACAGCAGGAAGACGACGCCGAGCTGGGCAATGCCGGCGACGTTCCTGGCGTCGACCACCGTGACCCAGTAGAGAAACGGATAGGTGCCGATGAGCGAGCCGAGCCCCAGGGGACCGAGCACGGCGCCCGCCGCGAGATAGCTCAGCACCGGACTGAGGCCGAGCCGGCGCCCCACCGGGACCACGATGCCGGCGGTCGCGAGCACGACCAGCGCATCGCTGTAGGTCTCGAAGCTGACGGGAGCGGCCATCCTCAAGTCCCTTCCGGGTTTCGCACTCGGTCTATCGTACCCGGCAACGGGCGCATATCCGATTCGGCGTGTCGCGGCAGGCCGGCGGGAACCGCGAAGGTCCGACGCCCCGGTGGCGGCTGCCTTGCCGCCGCATCGCCTCTCATCCGATCGGAGGACGCCAGGCCGGCGACTCGCCGCCATAGTCGCGGCGCTCTCGGGAAACAGAGGCTCGCATGAGAACACTCGATCCGGAGCTGCCTGGCGAGGGGTTCCATTCGGTGCCCATCGTCTGGACGGTTTTCTACGCCATGGCGGTCGTCGGCCCCTTCGCGGCCGCCGCGCCATCCGGCGCAGGAGACCAGGCGGCCCGATCGGCAACCGCAGAGATCGTCATCCGTCATTCGTCCGCGCAAGACCCGGCGGTCTCCCGACGGCTCGCCGCCGCGGCTCGCGCGCCCGTTCGTCATCAAAGCGCAATCCGACGCTGATTGCATGCCAGAGCAAAGAGGTCCCTCCATGGAAATGTCCCACGTCCGCTATTTTCTCGCGTTGCGCGACGAGCGCAATTTCACGCGGGCTGCGCGACGGTGCGGCGTGGCGCAACCCTCCCTCACGCAGGCGATCAAGGTCCTGGAGAACGAGCTGGGCGCGCCGCTGTTTTATCGGCGCCCGAACGGCGCGGAATTGAGCGAGCTCGGCGCCCAGATCGAACCGTACTTCGAGACGATCTGGCGCTGCGTGCAGGAGATCAAGCGCATCCCGCGCAACGGCATGGCGCTCGATCACGAGTCCAAGATTCTTGCCGAAAAGTTCCAGGTGCCGTCGGCCTAGACGGCGGTCCGAAGAGCGCAACAACGTTGCGTCAGATCGCGCGCTCATTCTTTGGACCGAGCGCATGATCTCGTCGGCGAACCGGTATCCACTTCGCCGGATCATGCGCGCGCCGCATCGCCGTCTCACGCCCTCACGGGAACAGCGCGACCTGCTCGAGGCCCATGGTTTCGGGAAATCCCAGCATCAGGTTCATGTTCTGGATCGCCTGGCCGGACGCGCCCTTGACCAGGTTGTCGAGCGCCGATCCGATGATCGCGCGCCCGGCGACGCGATCCTCCACGACCCCGATGAAGGTGAAGTTCGAGCCGCGCACGTGCCGCGTCTGCGGCATTTCGCCGAACGGCAGCACGTGGACGAACGGCTCGCGGACGTAGGTTTCGGCGAGGATCGCGTGCAGATCGCGCGCGCCGCGGCCGCGCCGTCCCCGCACGTAGATGGTGGCGAGAATGCCGCGGTTCATCGGCACGAGATGCGGTGTGAACGTCACCACGACTTCGCGCCCGGCGGCCTTCGAGAACTCCTGATCGAGCTCGGCCATGTGTCGATGATGGCCGACCCCGTAGGCGTGGAAGCCTTCCGAGACTTCCGAGAACAGCATCTCCTGCTTGGCCGCCCGGCCCGCCCCCGTCATGCCCGACTTGGCGTCGACCACGATCTCGTCGGGATCGATCGCCTTCGCCTCGAGCAGCGGAATGAGCGGCAGTTGCGTCGTCGTCGTGTAGCAGCCCGGATTGGCGACGAGCCGCGCCTTCTTTATGGCGCGCCGGTACACTTCGACCAATCCGTACACCGCCTCCTTCTGCAGCTCGGCCGCCTGATGGGCGTGGCCGTACCAGCGCTCGTAGGCGGCCGGATCGGCGAGACGGAAATCGGCCGAGAGATCGACGATCCTCAGCGCCGGCGCGGCGGCAAGCACCTCGGCCACGACCTTCTGGGTCGTTCCGTGCGGCAGCGCGGTGAAAAGAAGGTCGAGCCCGGCGTTTCGCCAGTCGATGCTCCCGATGCTCGCGAGCTGCGGCAGGTTGTAGGGCGAAAACTGCGGGAAGACCGCGCGCATCGGCTGACCGGCGTTGCGGTCCGCGGTGAGCACCGTGATCTCGGCGCGCGGATGGCGCAGCAGAAGCCGAACGAGCTCGGAACCCGTGTAGCCCGACGCACCGAGCACGCCAATCTTGACAGTCTTGGTCATGGTCTGTCCTTCGCAGGTCTTCCCGCGCGCGATCCCGCGCGCGGGAGACAGGCCGGCCGGTCGATTCCGCCGGAGAAGGCCGAAGCCGCGGGACTTGGGAACGTCGTGCCGCGGAGCCTCGCCGGCGGCACGGAGAACGATCAGGCCCGATCGAGCGCCGACGCCGCGCCGGTGCGGCGGCGCGGACGGCGGGGAGCGATCGTCGGGACGAACATCGTCATGGGCGGGGCGTATATGCGCCCCGGCGCCCTTCGTCAATCCGACGATGCCGGTGAAGAACCGGCGCTTCGGTCTTGGACAGCAGGGAGAAAAAGGAGGCCGCCCACGGACGGCCTCCTTTCCCGCCGGATTGCCCCGCCGCCTTGACGTGACGCGACGGACTGGAAGCGGTCGGCGCAACCCGACAGGCGCCCACGCACGCTGAAGCGAAACGGGCGTGCGTCCATCCCTGGAAACACCGCCGCCACGCGAATCCTCCGACCCGGCTGATGCCGTCCCGGCCTCGCCATGCGCCCTTCGAGTGGAGGCCGGCGGGCCGGTCAGAACAGGAATTTCATTCCGAGCGCCCCGGGGGCCAGCAGCACCGCCGCCCAAAGAAACGCCGAGGAGAAATTGGCGAGCTGGAACGGCCACCACGGCATGGCGAAAATGCCCGCCACGAGAGGCACGGACGCGCGCAGCGGTCCGAAAAAGCGCCCGATCACGATGGCGAACACGCCGAAACGCTTCACGAACGCCTCGCCCTTGGGAATGAGTTCAGGATGCCGCGACAGCGGCCAGATCCGCACCACGGCGGTCTTGAAGGTCGAGCCGAACCAGAAGGAGAGCCAGTCGCCGAGCGCCGCTCCGACCGCACCCGCGACCCAGATCGGCCAGAAGCTGATGCCGGTTGCCCCGATCAGCGCACCGATGCCGACGAGCGCCGCCCACGCCGGAATCAGGAGCGACAGGAAGGCGATCGATTCCCCGAACGCCAGACAGAACACGACGGGGGCCGCCCATGACTCGTTCTGTCTGACAAACTCGATGACGGACTGGGCGATGCTTTCGAGCGACATCCGCAACTCGCGACGGTTCGGCCGTATGTAGCCCGGCGCCCGCCGCAACACCAGCGCACGGACACGTGGTTGATAGGCCCACGATCCAACCCTAGCATCGACGCCGGGACTCCGGTCTTGCGACGGCGCGCCCACCCGATGCGAGGAAAATCCCGATGCGCCGCACGGAAGGGACGATGAACAGTCCGGACGAAGTCCGTTCCCCGGCGCCAGCCGGACCGAGCGGCAACTGGCGCGAAGTCCTGGCTGCATTCCTGCGCCTCGGGCTCACCTCCTTCGGCGGCCCGGTCGCCCACCTCGGCTATTTCCGCGAGGAGTTCGTCCGGCGACGTCGCTGGCTCGACGATCGCGCCTACGCGGATCTCGTCGCGCTCTGCCAATTCCTGCCGGGCCCGGCGTCGAGCCAGGTCGGGCTCGCGATCGGCCTTTCGCGCGCCGGCTATGCGGGCGCGCTCGCGGCCTGGGCGGGCTTCACCCTGCCCTCCGCCGTCGCGCTCGTCCTCTTCGCCTACGGGGTGAGCGCGCTCGGCGATGCCACGGGCAGCGGCTGGCTGCACGGCCTGAAGGTCGCGGCGGTCGCGGTGGTCGCACAGGCGGTGCTTGGCATGATGCGCACGCTCGCGCCCGACCGCGAACGCGCTTCGCTTGCGGTCGCGGCGGCGGCGCTCGCCACGGCGTTTCCTTCCGCCGCGGGGCAGATCGGCGCCATCGCGCTCGGCGCCGTCGTGGGCGTCCTGCTTGCAGGAAGCGCCACGCCAGGCGAGCACGCGTCGTTGCCGCTGCGCGTGAGCCGGCCGCTCGGGGCGGCGCTGCTCGCGTTGTTTTTTGTCCTGCTGGTCGGACTGCCGCTGCTCGCCGCGGCGGTTCCGGTCCACGCGCTCGCGCTGTTCGACTCCTTCTATCGCGCCGGCTCGCTCGTGTTCGGCGGCGGGCACGTGGTGCTGCCGCTTCTGCAAGCCTCGGTCGTGCCGCCCGGCTGGGTGACGAACGACGCGTTCCTTGCCGGCTACGGCGCCGCGCAGGCGGTACCCGGCCCGCTCTTCACCTTTTCCGCGTATCTGGGAGCCGTCATGGGCCCGGCGCCGAACGGGTGGCCCGGCGCGGCGCTGTGCCTCGTCGCGATCTTTCTGCCGTCCTTTCTGCTCGTCCTCGGCGTGCTGCCGTTCTGGGAGGATCTGCGCAGGCGACTGGTCGTGCAGGCGGCGCTGCGTGGCGTCAACGCGGCGGTGGTCGGGCTGCTGCTCGCCGCGCTGTATCATCCGGTGTGGACCGCCGGCATCGGTAACGCGGCGGATTTCGTCATTGCGAGCGGCGCCTTCCTGCTGCTGTTCATGTGGCAGACGCCGCCCTGGCTCGTGGTCGTGCTCTGCGCCGTGGCGAGAGCCGCCGTGGCGGCGCTCGGCTGAATGCCTAGGGGCGGACGCTGTCAACAGCCGCCGTGCCGCAGTTGACTTTGCGGCACGGTCTCCCTCTAACGGCGCTGGCACCGCAAGATCGGCCATGTCGCGCCGTCTCCGCGCCGTGGCCGGACGAGCGGGCTTCCGACGGGGGCGAAAGGAATTCGGGGAGGAACACCATGGTCTCGAGCTTGTTGCTGCGCGTCGGCGTATCGATTCTGGTGGTCGGCATGGCGATCGGCATCGCCATGGGAATTGCGCAGGACTTCCGCGTCGCGCCGGCGCATGCGCATCTCAACCTGATCGGCGGCGTGCTGTTGCTGCTCGCGGGGCTCTACTACGTTGCGGTCCCCGACGCGGCGGCTTCCGTACTCGCCAAGGTGCACGCGGCGGTGGCCATCATCGGCGCGCTCGTGTTTCCGGCGGGCATCGCCGCCGTGCTGCTCGGCGGCGCCCACTTCGAGCCGTTCGCCATCGGCGGCTCGCTGATCGTTTTCGCCGGCATGCTGCTGTTTGCGTGGATCGTGTTCTGCAACGCCCCGAAACGCGCGTAGCGCTGTCGAAGACTCGGCGTCGCCGCCGTTCGGTTCGCGCCGGAAGGCCGTGCCAGTGCGGCTGTTCGGTTTGCGTTCCGCGAACGGCACGCCAAGTCGTGCGCGCAGAAGCCGAGCGGGCGGCGCCGCGCCGCCCGCTTGCATCGCGGTCACGTTCCGGCCATGCCCATGGCATAGTCGGGGCGAGACCGATTCGCCCAAACCCCAACCGATTCGAGCATGGCCAAGAAGACGGACAAGACTCGCAAGACCAGCGTGAAGAAGGCGGCGCAGTCGGGCGCCGTCAAATCCTCCAAGCCGCGCGACCTGTTCTCCGACCTGTCGGAGGGGACGGCGCGCCGGTCCGCCAGGGCCTCGGCGCGCGGCGGCGCGCCGGGCTCGGCGGAAGCCGGTTACACGGCGCGCCACATCGAGGTGCTGGAGGGACTCGAACCGGTCCGCCGCCGGCCCGGCATGTACATCGGCGGCACCGACGAGAAGGCGCTGCACCACCTGTTCGCCGAGGTGATCGACAATTCGATGGACGAGGCGCTGGCCGGACACGCCACCTTCATCGAGGTCGAGCTCGATGCCGACGGCTTTCTCACCGTGACCGACAACGGGCGCGGCATTCCGGTCGATCCTCACCCGAAGTTTCCCAAGAAGTCCGCGCTCGAAGTGATCATGTGCACCCTGCACGCGGGCGGGAAATTCGACTCGGAGGTGTACGAGACCTCGGGCGGCCTGCACGGCGTCGGCGTGTCGGTCGTCAACGCCCTCTCCGACCGGCTCGAGGTCGAGGTCGCGCGTGGACAGAAGCTCTATCGCCAGGTGTTCGAACGCGGCAAGCCGAAGGGCAAGCTGGAGGATCTCGGCAAGGTCTCGAACCGGCGCGGCACCAGGGTGCGCTTCCATCCCGATCCGCAGATCTTCGGCGCCAAGGCCGCATTCAAGCCGCAGCGCATCTTCAAGATGGCGCGCTCGAAGGCCTACCTGTTCGGCGGCGTGGAGATCCGCTGGACGTGCGCCAAGGAGCTGCTGCGCGGAATCGAGGATGTGCCGGAGGAAGCGACCTTCCATTTCCCCGGCGGCCTCAAGGATTTCCTCGCCGCCGCGATCCACGGCGGCACCCTGGTTCATCCCGACATCTTCACCGGCAAGGCGGGCAAGACCGGCACGCACGGAGCGGTCGAATGGGCGATCGCCTGGACGGCCGACGCCGACGGTTTTCTCTCCTCCTACTGCAACACGATTCCGACGCAGGACGGCGGCACGCACGAGGCGGGCCTGCGCGCCGCGCTGCTCAAGGGCCTCAAGGATCACGCCGAGCGCGTCGGCCAGGAGAAGCGCGCCGCGCCGATCACGTCGGAAGACCTGATGGCGGGCGCCGCCTGCATGCTCTCCGTCTTCGTGCGCGAGCCCGAGTTCCAGGGACAGACGAAGGACCGGCTGGCGACCGTCGAGGCGCAGCGCATCGTCGAGCAGGCGATCAAGGACCCGTTCGATCACTGGCTCGCCGGCAATCCCAACCAGGCCAACAAGCTGCTCGACTTCTTCGTCGAGCGCGCCGAGGAGCGCATCCGCCGCCGGCAGGAGAAGGAGATCTCGCGCAAGTCCGCTGTGCGCAAGCTTCGACTGCCGGGAAAGCTCGCCGACTGCACCAACACCGCCGCCGAGGGATCGGAGATCTTCATCGTCGAGGGCGACTCGGCCGGCGGCAGCGCCAAGCTGGCGCGCGAGCGGTCCTCCCAGGCGGTCCTGCCGCTGCGCGGCAAGATCCTCAACGTCGCCTCGGCCGGCAAGGACAAGCTGGCGCAGAACGCGCAGCTCGCGGATCTGGTGCAGGCGCTCGGCTGCGGCACCGGCGCGCACTTCCGCGAGGAGGACCTGCGCTACGGCAAGATCATCATCATGACGGACGCCGACGTCGACGGCGCCCACATCGCCTCGCTGCTCATCACCTTCTTCTACCGGCAGATGCCGCGGCTGATCGACGGCGGCTATCTCTATCTCGCGGTGCCGCCGCTCTATCGCCTCTCGCACGGCGGAAAGAGCATCTACGCACGCGACGACAAACACAAAGACGAGCTGCTGAAGAAGGAATTCCATCCCAACGCCAAGGTCGAGATCAGCCGCTTCAAGGGCCTCGGCGAAATGCCGGCGCAGCAGCTCAAGGAAACCACCATGGATCCGCGCAAGCGCACGCTGCTGCGCGTCGTGCTGCTCGCCGACGATCGCGACGACACGGCGGATTCGGTCGAGCGGCTGATGGGTACCAAAGCGGAAGCGCGCTTCGCCTTCATCCAGGAGAAGGCCGAGTTCGCGCGCGAGGAACTGCTCGACGTGTGAGGGCGTCTGGAGTCATCCCGCCCTAGCGCACGCGCGCCGAAACGACGAACCAGGAGTCGCCGAGCGGGTCGGCCACCTCGTCGACCCCGTAGGCGCGCGAAACCGCCCCGAGGCTGCGCACGTCGACATCGTCGTAGCCCTTCCGTTTCAGGGTCGCGGCGATCTCGTCCGGCGAATGGCCAAGCGGC